>JAISUL010000091.1 GCA_031272145.1 Synergistaceae bacterium | reverse complement strand
GCCTGCAACTGCGCCAGGGAACGCAAACAGTGCTCCTGCCCAACCTGGTACGTCTCCTCACGCCTCGTCGGCACCCTCGAACTCACCCGCCGCCTCCTCGGCGTCCCGATCTACGTGTCGAGCGGCTTCCGCTGCCCGGAACGCAACTTCCACGTCGGCGGCAGCCCCCACTCCAGGCGGCGCGGGGGCGAAGGCTAGGGCTTAGGGCTTAGGGCTTAGGGCTTAGGGCTGAAGGAGCATCGCCCCCAACTGCGTGACGTAGATTCCCGGGCTCGCCTCCTCGATTATACAGCCCCACTCGCTCTGGACGTGCTTGGTGCTGATCCCTCCTCCGTCGTGAAGCGCGAACCACAAATTCCGCCCAGCTAATTTTAACACGCTCTTCCAAATGGCCGTGATGTTGTATAATACCCGCAGGCCAATAGATTTAATCTTCCTAAAAGGAGGCGCGGCCTTTGGACGGCGTTCGTTATGATGCTTCGATCTTGACCGACTACGATATTTACCTCTTCAAGCAGGGGACGCACTACACCCTTCACGAGAAGATGGGGGCCCACTTGACCGCGGCTGCAGACGGAACCGAGGGAGTGTTCTTCGCCGTCTGGGCGCCCAACGCCAGGGCAGTCAGCGTCGTCGGCGACTTCAACGGGTGGAACCCCGATGCGCACAAGCTGGCTCCCAGATGGGACGGCAGCGGCATATGGGAGGGCTTCATCCCCACCTCGGATGCGCTTCACAAATGGAGCCTCTACAAGTTTCACATCCACAACAGCAAGGGCGAGCACAAGGACAAGATGGACCCCTTCGCGCACTACTCCGAGGTGCCGCCGAGGACGTCGTCCGTGCTGCACTGGTCGGACTACGCGTGGAACGACGGGCAGTGGATGTCCTCGCGGAGGGACCGCCTCTCGCTCAGCGCGCCTTGGTCGGTCTACGAGGTTCACGCCGGCTCGTGGATGCATCGGGGGGGTGGGCAACCCCGAGGGGTTAGTCAACCCCAAGGGGTTAGTCAACCCCCAGTTGATGGGCTCTCCCTGTCCTACCGGGAGATGGCCGAGAAGCTGCCTGCGTACTGCCGCGAGATGGGATTCACCGCCGTGGAGTTCATGCCAATCATGGAGCACCCGTTCTACGGCTCGTGGGGCTATCAGATGCTGGGGTTCTTCGCCCCAACCAGCCGCTACGGGACGCCGGACGACTTCAAGTTTCTGGTGGACTCGCTCCACGGGGCCGGGATAGCCGTCATACTCGACTGGGTGCCGAGCCACTTTCCCACCGATGACTTCGGCCTCGCTCGCTACGACGGCACGGCGCTGTACGAGCACCAAGACCCACGCAAGGGCTTCCACCCGGACTGGGGGAGCTACATATTTAACTACAGCCGGAACGAGGTGCGGAGCTACCTCATATCGAGCGCGGCGTACTGGCTCGAGGAGTACCACGCCGACGGCCTGCGCCTCGACGCGGTCGCGTCCATGCTCTACCTCGACTACTCGCGCAAGGCCGGGGAGTGGGACCCGAACGTCCACGGAGGGCACGAAAACTTGGAGGCCATAGCCTTCCTCCGCGACATGAACAAGGAGATATACGGCCGCTTCCCAGACGTCCAGACCGTCGCCGAGGAGTCCACCGACTGGCCGATGGTCACGCGCCCTGTGTTCTTGGGCGGGCTCGGCTTCGGGATGAAGTGGAACATGGGCTGGATGCACGACGTCCTCTCCTACATGTCGCACGAGCCGATACACAGGAGCTTCCACCACAACCAGCTGACCTTCAGCATATGGTACGCCTTCAGCGAGAACTTCATGCTGCCCATATCGCACGACGAGGTGGTGCACGGCAAGGGGTCGCTGATAAACAAGATGCCCGGCGACTGGTGGCAGAAGCGCGCGAACCTGCGGCTCCTGCTCGGCTACATGTGGACTCACCCGGGAAAGAAGCTGCTCTTCATGGGGTGCGAGATCGGCCAGGGGCTGGAGTGGAACCACAACTCGGAGATAGAGTGGCACCTGCTGGAAAAGGCGGACAACCGCGGGATTCAGCTCTGGGTGAAGGACCTCAACGCGGCCCTGTCGAGGTACGCGCCGCTCCACCAGCACGACTTCGACACTTCCGGCTTCCGCTGGATCGACTGCTCTGACTGGCAGGAGAGCGTGATCGCCTTCCTCCGCAAGGGGAACAAGTTCCCCGAGGGAACTGGCGAGTTCATCATGGCTGCGGCGAACTTCACGCCCGTTGTGCGCGCTCCATACCGCATCGGGGTGCCGGAGCCAGGCATGTGGAGGGAAATTCTGAACAGCGACGCCGAGGTGTACGGCGGAAGCGGCGTAGGGAACGCGGGCGGCATGGAGGCCGAGAACATCCCGTGCCACGGCTTCGATTGGTCGCTGCCTCTGACTCTCCCGCCACTTGGGATAGTAGTCTTTCACAAAGGGTCTTAGCCCCCGAGGGAGTCTTAGACCCCGATGGGTCTTAGACCCCAAGAGGTACTAAATAGGAGGAGCATCGATGCCGCGATATATTTGCGTACACGGACACTTTTACCAGCCGCCGCGCGAGAGCCCTTGGCTTGAGCTAATAGAGCGCCAGGACTCGGCGGCTCCGTGGCACGACTGGAACGAGCGGGTGACGAACGAGTGCTACCAGCGCAACTCGGCCTCCCGCATTTTGGATAGCGACGGGAACATACGGAAGATATGCAACAACTACTCCCGCATGAGCTTCGACGTGGGCCCGACGCTGATGTCATGGCTGAAGACCGCTGCCCCGCGGTGCTACGAGGGGATCGTCAGTGCAGACCGGCTAGGGCAGGCGCGGTTCTCCGGCCACGGGCCTGCCATCGCTCAGGTCTACAGCCACATGATAATGCCTCTGGCGAACCTGCGCGACAAGGAGACTCAGGTCAAGTGGGGCATAGAGTCCTTCAAGAGCGACTTCGGGCGTATGCCTGAGGGCATGTGGCTCGCCGAGACGGCCGTGGACACGGAGACTCTGGAGGTTCTGGCCGAAAACGGGATAAAGTTCACGATTCTGGCTCCGTCCCAGGCGGCGGAAGTCAGGCAGCTCGACGGCACGTGGCAGGACGTGAGGGGCGGGCGCGTGGACACTGGCATGGCCTACCGCTGCGACCTGCCCAGCGGCAGGAGCATCGCCCTGTTCTTCTACGACGGGGCCGTGTCTCACGCCATAGCGTTTGAAGGCCTTCTGAACGACGGGGGGAACTTCGCGCGGCGGCTCATCGACGCCAAGCCCTCCGCTCAGGCCCCGACCCTTTCGCACGTCGCGACCGACGGCGAGTCCTACGGACATCACCACGACCACGGCGACATGGCCCTGGCCTACTGCCTTGAGACAATAGACCAGGGAAAGGAGGCGGAGCTGACGGTCTACGGCGAGTTTCTTGAGAAGTTCCCCCCGCGCTTCGCTGCCCGAATCGTCGAAAACTCGTCATGGAGCTGCGCCCACGGGGTCGAGCGCTGGCGGTCGGACTGCGGCTGCTCGAACGGCACGCCAGGCTACAACCAAAAATGGCGGGGGCCGCTCCGCGCCGCGATGGACTGGCTTAGAGACAAGCTGATAAGCCAGTTCGACTACGAGGGGGAGAAGCTCCTGAAGGACAGGTGGCGCGCGAGGGACGAGTACATAGCAGTCGTGCTTGACCGGCTGAACGGCCGCTCACCAGACAAGAACGTCCCGGACGCTTGGCTGGCGGAGAGAGTGGCTCACCCCCTGTCCGACGACGAGAAGATCAGGGCGCTGAAGCTGCTCGAAAGCCAGAGGTGCGCCATGCTTATGTACACGAGCTGCGGCTGGTTTTTCGACGAGATCTCCGGGCTTGAGAGCACCCAGATAATGCGGTACGCGGCGCGGGCTATAGAGCTAATACACGACCTCACCGGCCTGGACTTCGAGCGCGAGTTCCTGCGGATGCTGGAGAAGGCGCCGAGCAACGTCCCGGCCTACGGCACCGGGCGTGGCGTGTACAACGCGCTGGTGAAGCCGTCCTCCGTGTCGTTCGAGAGAATCGCCGCGCACTACGGCATGCTGGCCATGTTCTCCGACGCCCCGACCGAGATAGACAAGGGCTGCTGGAAGATGACCGGCGAAAAGGTCATGTCAAGCGAGGCAATCGTGGCGGGGTATGTTTGCGTCGCCTCGACCGTCACGAACGAAAAGAAGACGTTCATCTTCGTCTCGCGCTATAAGGGCGAGACCGCGATAGCCTGCGGTATAGCCCCGTGCGGCGGTGATGCCAAAGAAAAGCCGGACGTCAGCCGCGCCGTCGATGAAGCCGGAGGGATTGACGCGTTTTTTGCGCTGTGCGGAAACAACGTCTTTGACCTGCGCCACATCCTGGGCGACGCGCAGAGGGCGATGATAGACAGAATGCTTGGCCGCGACACGGAGAAGATCGAGGACAACCTGCGCGGGATAGTCAAGAACTACAACAGCCTCTTCTCGTACTTGAAGACCCTTGGCATTCAGGCGCCGTTCGTGATAAGGGCAGCCGCGTCTATTACGATAACCGCCGAAGTCGTGCGCGCCCTGAAGAGCGACGTCATAGACATAAGCGACGTCCGTCAGCGCGTTAAGCGCGCCGCCGAGTTGGGCATAGCGATAGACAGCGACGTGGTAGTCTTCTCGGTCGTCGAGTGGATGATCTCGCACATGCGCAGCATATACGAGTCCCCGACGAACGATGCGGAGATGGAGCGCATGTGCGACGCGATCTCCTGCTTCACCGACGACCTTCATCTGCACCTGAGCCTGTACGATGCCCAGAACCTTTATTACGCCACTCTGACGCGCGATGCCCTGATGAAGCGCCTCAACGCGGATACGCGCGCGTCGTTCCTGAAGCTCGGCAAAGCGCTGCGCTTCTCCGACGAGGTCCTGCGAGAGGCGAAAGTATAAGGGGCCTTAGGCCCCAAGGGGTCTCAGACCCCAAGGGGTCTCAGACCCCAACTGGAGGTTTTTAATATGTACGTTCGTTTTGCTTTGGCGGCGCTAGTGGCGCTGCTTACTCTGTGCTCGCCTGCGTTCGCTGACGACGTTTCTTTGCCTAATCCGTCTCGCAGCGGCGGGGAGGGGATATTCTCGCTTCTGGAGCACCGCGCCTCGGCCACCGGATCGAATTTCCCGTCCGGCGCTATAGGCGACGAGGAGCTCGGCACGCTCCTCTGGGCTGCGACCGGCCTGAACCGGGGCGGCGAAGAAAAGGGATGGACTGTGCCATTCGCGATGGGGCGCGAGCCGTACTGCAAGGTCTACGTCGCGGGGAGCGGCGGCGTCTTCCTATACGACTGGCGCGGGCACGCACTGCGCGAGGTGTCGAAGAAGGACGTTAGAAGCAGCATCGGGAAGCAGGCGTTCGTCACCAAGGCGCCCTACGTGCTGGTCTTCGTGATAGACGGGCAGGCCGTGGCCGCTTTGGGCGGCGGTCGCGGCAGGGACTGGGGCTACACTGCTGTCGGCGCCATGACTCAGGACGTCTACCTTGCCGGGGCGTCCCTCGGCATAGGTGTGCGCTACGTCGCGAGCCTTCAGCCAGACGTGGCAGTGACGGCGCTCAAGCTGGGCGAGGGCGACGTGCCCGTGTGCATCATGCCCATCGGGAAATACTAGGGAGATGACGAAGATGAAAAGCAACTTGGTGCTGGCGGCGTTTTTCGCGATTTTGACCGGCGTGGGGGCGCAGATATCGATACCGCTGCCGGGCATGGTTCCGTTCACCATGCAGACGATGGTGGTTCTGATGTCCGGCCTTCTTTTGGGGCCTAAGTACGGGCCGGCATCGCAGCTCTTGTACATGGCGATGGGCTTGGTAGGGCTGCCCGTGTTCTCCGGTGGGACCGGGGGCATACAGTCCGTGCTGTCGCCGTCGTTCGGCTTCATCCCTGGCTTCGTCTTTGCGTCATGGGTCGCCGGGGCCGTGATGTCGCGGTCAGTCCGGACGTGGAATACGCCGCGCCGAGCCGCGCTGGTTTCCTGCGCCGCCGCGTGCATTCTGGCCTCCGTGGCCATCTACGTAGTGGGCATCCCCCTGTTTCTGCTCAACATGAACTACATCACCAACGTCCCGATGAACGTCGGGAGGGCGCTCCAGCTGGCGATGCTGCCCTTCGCCGTGACGGACGTGATAAAGGCCGTGGCAGCCGGCGCCCTGGCGCTGGGGGTCATGCGCCTGATGCGCGGCGCAGGCGAGAGAAAACGTTGTATATAGCTGAAAACTCCGACACGCGGCCGCAGCACAATCTCGCCTTTGAGGAGTACCTCTGCCTCCGCGCCCTGAGGGACGGAGAAGGCGTGTTCATGCTCTGGCGCAACGAGCCGTCGATAATCGTCGGGCGCTTCCAGAACACCCTTGAGGAGATAGACTCCGACTTCGTTAGGGAGCACGGCATCCACGTCGTCCGAAGGAACTCCGGCGGCGGCGCGGTCTATCACGACCTCGGAAACGTGAACTACAGCTTCATCTCCCTTGACGACGGCGAGAGAGGAAACGAAAAATTCGGGGACTTCGCCGCGTTCACCGAGCCCGTTATAACTGCGCTTGCATCGATGGGCGTCCGCGCCGAGATGTCTGGCCGCAACGACCTAGCCGCCTGCGGCAAGAAGATTTCGGGCGGGGCGCAGTTCCGCCGCTCCGACCCCGCGTCGGGCCGCAGCGTCACGATGCACCACGGGACTCTGCTCTTCGACGCCGACCTCGACGTCCTCTCGCGCGCCCTTCGCCCGCCCAAGGAAAAGTTCGAGAGCAAGGCAGTCAAGTCCGTCAGGGGGCGGGTGGGCAACATTATCTCCCTGCTCCCGTCGCCCATTGCGGTTGAGGAGTTCATGGCCAGCCTGTCTGGCAGCGTGAGGACGCGGCTGGGCCTGGTTCCTCTGGCCATAGACGAGGCGGGCAGGGCTGAGGTAGGAAAACTCCAGAGCGAAAAGTACTCCTCGTGGGAGTGGAACTACGGAAGCTCGCCGCGGTTCACCGAGAGGAAGCGGGCTCGCTTTCCCTGGGGGTCTATCGAGGCGTTCCTCGTCGTCGATGGCGGCAAGATAACCGACTGCTCGTTCCGCGGCGACTTCTTCAGCCCCGACGGCGACGCCGGCATTAGTAAGATGCGCTCGCGGCTGCTTGGCCGAAGCTACTCCGGCCATGACATGGCGGATGCGCTGTCCGGCCTCGACGCTGGCTCGGTGTTCGCCGGCTCGAACGCGGATGACCTGTTAATGCTGCTGTCGCCCGGAAGCCAGGCATGAGCCGCTCTCCCCTCGACGTCTTAAGCGAGACCTTCGGCTATCGGTCGTTCCGCGACGGGCAGGAGGTCTTGATAGAGAACATCCTGAATGGCCGCGACGTCCTCGGCGTCATGCCGACCGGCGCGGGGAAGTCGTTATGCTACCAGCTGCCAGCCCTGATCATGGGCGGGGTCGCCGTCGTCGTGTCGCCCTTGATCTCGCTTATGAAGGACCAGGTCGACTCCCTGAAGCAGAACGGCGTGCGAGCCGCGGCGATAAACAGCGCGATGGACTGGGACGAGGTGACGGACGTCCTGGACGCCGTGCGGCGCGGCAGCGTCTCGCTGCTCTACGTCGCGCCGGAGCGGTTCGACGCCAGCGAGGCGTTCGGCGCCTTCCTGTCCAGCGTGGACGTCCGCCTGTTCGTCGTGGACGAGGCGCACTGCGTCTCCCAGTGGGGGCATGACTTCCGTCCGTCATACCTCGGCCTGCCAGCCGCCGTCGGCTCCCTTCCCAAGAGGCCAGTCGTCGCGGCGTTCACCGCCACGGCCACCCCGAAGGTTCGCGATGACATCGTCCTTCATCTTGGCCTCACCGATCCCTTCGTGCTCACGACCGGCTTCGACAGGCCGAACCTCTTCTTCAGCGTCATGCAGATGAACTCCAAGGAAAAGGACAAGTTCATCCTGCGCCACGTGCAGAAGAACGCGGCGGCCTCGGGCATCGTGTACTGCTCCACGAGGAAGGCCGTCGACGCGACGCGCGACTTTCTGCGCACAAAGGGCGTCCCGGCCGTCCGCTATCACGCCGGCCTCGACGACGCCGAGCGGCGCGCCAGCCAGGAGGCGTTCATCTACGACCGGGCGCCGGTCATCGTCGCGACAAACGCCTTCGGCATGGGCATAGACAAGTCCAACGTGAGGTACGTCATCCACCGCAACATGCCAGGCAGCATAGACAACTACTATCAGGAGGCAGGCAGGGCCGGGCGCGACGGGCTGCAGTCCGACTGCGTCCTGCTCTTCGCCCCCGGGGACGTCGCGACGCAGCGCTTCCTGATCGACCAGAACGAAAACCAAGACGACAGGCAGAGCGCGAACCGCAGGCTTCAGGCCATGATAGACTACTGCAACACCGGCTCATGCCTGAGGGCCGAGATGCTGAGGTACTTCGGGGAGACGCCGGATTATAGCTGCGGCTCATGCGGAAACTGCGCGGGCGACAGCGGACTGACGGACGTCACGGTCGAGGCCAAGAAGATACTATCCTGCGTCTACCGCATGGCCGAGAAAAGCGGAGGGCTCAGCTTCGGCAAGTCAACTCTGGTGCAGGTTATGATGGCCGAGCCGAGCGAGCGGTCGGAGAAATACGGCTTCGACGGCATATCGACATGGGGGCTCCTGAAGGACTGCCGCCGGGGCGAGGTTCAAACGATGGTCGACTCCCTGATAGCCGCGAAGTACCTGAGCGTGTCCGACGACGAGTACCGGACTCTCTCCTTCACGCCGAAGACGCGCCCGTTCCTGCGCGGCGACGAAAAATTCTTCGCCCGCCTGACTAAAAAAGCCGCGCCGGTCGAGCGGGAAGAGCGAACTAAGCGGGTAAGAAAACAAGAGGCGCCATCCAACTCCGATACCGCGATGTTCGAGCACCTGCGAAAGCTTCGGCGCGAGATGGCCGCCGAGCAGGGCGTCCCGCCCTACCTGATCTTCCCTGACTCGACGCTGTACGGCATGTGCGCGACCAAGCCGTCAACCGAGGCGATGCTTCTGGAGGTGCCCGGCGTGGGCACGACCAAGCTGGAGCGGTACGGCGGGCGCTTTCTGGAGGCAATAAGAGATTTTCTTGAGCATTCTTGAGCATTCTTGAGCAAAAGGGGGAATAGCTTATGTTAACTTACGAGCGCGAGGTCGGCCACTGCTCGCCGACGAAGTACGCCAAGGCCGTGACCATCAAGGAGCTCCTGCCCGCCGTGAACAGCGACAACCTGGAGCGGGTGAAGTTCAACGAGCTAGGCTGGGAGACGGTCGTGAGGCGCGGCATGTATCACGTCGGCGACCGCCTTATGTTCATTCCGCCGGACAGCGTGCTGCCGCTGGAGCTCTCGGACGCCCTCGACGTGACGAAATACCTGTCGAAGGGCCGCGTCAAGGTGGTCAAGCTGCGCGGCAACCGCTCCGAGGGGCTCATCGTGGACTCCGACATATGCGAGCCCTACCTGCCCTACATCCTTCAGTGGGAGGACCTCCCCTCCTCTTCGATGCGCGGCGAGACCATGCCAGCGTCGCAGGTGCCTGTTATCGACTTCCCTGTGTTCTACAAGATTCCGTCGCTGATGAACGAGCCCGACACGTTCCGAGACGGCGAGGAGGTGTACGTCAGCGAGAAGATTCACGGCACGAACACGCGCTTCGGCCTGCACAGGCACCCCGAAACCGGCGAGCCCACGCTCTACGTCGGCAGCCACAACATGGTCTTGAAAGAGGGAGACAGCGTCTATTGGCAGGCGGTCAGAGCGACCCTCGGGGACAAGGCCGAAAGGCTGCCGCTAGGAGTGACGTTCTTCGGCGAGACCTATGGCCGCGGCGTCCAAGACCTCGACTACGGGGAGGCTCTGGCGCTTCGCGTGTTCGCGTCGTTCGACGGGGAGAGCGCCTACCATTCTGTCGAGCGCACCAAAGCTCTGTGCGAGGAGGCGGGGCTGCCGTGCGTTGTCTTCGACAGGCGCCGCATGGAGGGCATGGAGACGGCCAGAGGCTGGGCGGACGAGCCGTCCGGACTGACGGGCAAGCACGTCCGCGAGGGCATAGTGCTGCGCGAGACCGAGGGGGACTTCCGCGCCGCCAAAATCGTCAGCGAGAAGTACCTGACGCGCAAAGGCGGAGTAGAAAGGCATTAACAATACTCTAACTTCTCCCGCTGCGCAGCGCCACGAAGCAGGTCGCAGTTATCGGTATCGTCAGCAGCAGGCCGGACGTCCCGGCAAGGCTCTGGACTATCTCCTGCCCGACGTACTGGTCGTTCATCAGACCCAGCAGGTCCACTCCGGCGCTGCTTATCAGGACGGCGAAGGGCATCGACGTTCCGATGTACGCCAAGATCAGCGTGTTGATCATGCTGCCCAAGACCTCGGCCCCGACGCGTATGCCGGACATCCAGAGGTCGAGCGGCGCTATCTTTTGGTCGTGCTCTACCAGCTCGGACATGGCGGCGGTTATGGACACCCCGACGTCCAGCACGGCCCCGATGGCGCTGATGATCACCGAGGAGAGCAGTATGCCCCGGACGTCCGCGCCGGGCAGGGTTGTGGCCAGCAGGGTGGCGCTGTCGCCCCCCAGCCCCGACAGGCGCCACAGCCTGACCATAGCCCACCCCAGCAGAAACGCCCCCGCCGCCCCGCCCGTCGCGCCGAGGAACGCCACTAGACGCGCCCTTCCCCGCCTGACGACGCAGAAAACCGTCACAGCGGCTATAAACGCCACGACCCCGAACGCCGGGAGGATCGGGCTCCCACCGGCGGCGACGAACGGGATGTATACCCAGAGGAGGCACAAGACCGACAGCCCAAGCCCGACAAGAGCCCGCGCCCCGGCCGCGCCGGCGAAGGCGACCAGACAGGCGCAGGCGAACACCACCACGCCGGCGACCGACGGGACGCGGAACACGTCCGATATGGAGTGCTGGGCTGTGCCGTCCTCGAACACGTCGGAGAAAAGGATGTACCTCGTTCCCGTGTGAAGCTCGACGCCGCCGTTGTCCATCTGCGTGACTATCAGGGGCTCGGTCTTGCCCTTGTCGGGGCCTGTCAGGAACCGAGCCGTGATAGCCACGCTGACGGAGTTGAAAGGCGACTCCTCGTCGTCGGCCAGGGGGACGGGGGCCGAGGCGCCCGCTATCTCGACGACGGACGACTCGTCGGAGTTCCACGCCGCGAGCGTCAGCGTGTCCACGGCGTAGTAGACGCACGCAGCCACGGCAGCCGCGAGTCCGAAGCGCAGGAGGTACCGCCCGTAGTCAATCCTGAGTCCGCCGAGATTTACTTCTCCTATCCGCATGTTCTAGCGCTGGAGGTCTTAGCCCCCTTGGGGTCTTAGACCCCTTGGGGTCTTAGACTCCTTGGGGTCTTAGACTCCTACTTCGCCTTCTTGGCCAGCTTCTCGATCTCGCGTACGAGGGGCAGCACGCGCTTGTCCGTGGCCGGGCGCTTTATGGCTTCGTCGGCGGTGATGTCCTGCCCCCAGTACTCCTTGTTGCGCTTGACGCTGATGCTCAGAACGGCGCCGTCGAGGGACACGCCCGCGAACAGCCCCTTGGACATGGAGTAGCTGTATATGGAGGCCTTGAGCTGCGCGTCGGTGGCGGCGTCAGCCCTGCGCCCGACCGGCCCTGCCGCGACGGTGGCGTCCGCCCCGAGCTTGGTCTTGCTGCGCAGGAAGGCGTCCACGCCAGCCTTGTTGTTGACCACGAACAGGAACGCCGTCTTCTGCACGCCTATCTGAAGGCCGACGGAAGCGCCTCCCATGTTGTAGAAGCTGGGGCCGTACCACTTGCCGTTCTCCTTCTTGAGGATGAGCCCCTCTCCGTACTCCCCGCCGATGATGAGGCCGGCCTTGACCATCGCCGGCACGACGGCTATGGCCTCGGCCTCGGCGACCACGCCGGCCATCGTGTCCGTGTCCGTTTGGTCGCTCATGTTCTTGAGCAAGTCAACGGCGTCGGCGATGAGCCCGTCGGCGCTGGCCGCCACAGCCGGCGAGCATAGCGCGGGTGAAAAGACAAGGGCAAAGGCCAGAGGGGCAAGGAAAAGGGCAAGGAAAAGAGCGAATGATCGGTTAATTTTCACTATTCTGTCACCTCGAACAATATTTTGGACAGCGGCGCCGGGGAGAAGTCGGCCTCGTATGCCCCAGCCTTAGCCGGGATCATAGAGCCGAGCGCGCCGGTCATGAAGTACTGGCCGGCCTTGACGTCATAGCCCTGCTTGACGGTGTTGTTGACGAGCCAGAGCAGGGCCTTCCACTGGCCTCCGAGGGCGTCAGTGCCCTTGCCCTCGTTGACGGTCTCGCCGCCGCGCTTGAGCGTCACTGCCACCGAGTCGGGGTCGATGTCGGCTACGGAAACGGCCGGGCCGATGATGAACATCTTGCTGCCGATGCCTGCCGCGGTGAGGTCGAAGAAGCGCACCTTGCTCATGTCCTCGAAGTAGACGCTGGGCACCTCGATGGCAGGATGGACGCTCTCGACGAGGGACTTGAGCTCGGCCTCGTCCTTGACCGGCTCCGTTATCGGGCGCGCGGCCTTGAACGCCAGCTCGGTCTCGAGCATGATGCCGCCGAAGGGCGCTATCTTGATCGGCTGGGACGGATCAGACAGCTCTATGAGCCCGCTCTTGAACAGCGGCGCCGAGGCCGGTTCCTTGGAGCCGAAGCGCTCCATCTGCGCCGGCGCCGTGGCCCCTGCCTTGAAGCCGGCTATCTCGTCGCCCTTAGCCGCGAGCAGCTTATCGACGAGGAGCCTCTGAATGGCGTAGGCGTTCTCCGGCGTGCGAAGCGTCGGCTGGGCCTCCAATATGGGCATGGGCTTGCCGTTCTGGGCGGCGTCGAAGTAGATCGACGCGACCTCGTCCAGCTCCGCCGTGTGAGCGGCAAAGGCCACGCCCAGGGATAAGATGAACAAAGCCAGCAAAGCGGTGAGTTTCTTAGAACTCATGATTACATACTTCCTTCCTAATTTAAGGGGCCTCAGGCCCCGAATGAAATGGCCTCCTAGCGGAAACCACGATCGATTATAGCAAACAAAGCGGCGTGATGTGTGAGATAATGACGCACGTAGATTGGCCGAGAAGGGGCCGGGGCCTTAGGCCCACATACTCCAAGGGGGCAAGGAGGCAAAGCGTCGTTGAAAAGAAGAAGACCGATGGGAATGCTCAAGCTGGCGAACAAGCTCCCTGCTGCGATAGCGGCGGTTTTGTTCGGCCTGTTCTTCTATATGGCGGGAGCGGGCGAGCCTCAGGGGACTGGCGCCTTCATTCAGGGCGTAGTGACGCGCGTCGTCGACGGGGACACTGTTCACGTGAAGACGAAGGGCGAGGACAGGACTGTAAGGCTGGTCGGCGTAGACACGCCGGAGACCGTGCACCCGAAGAAGCCGGTCCAGTTCTACGGCAGGGAGGCGTCGGCCTTCACGAAGAAGTCCCTGGCCAACAAGACGGTCTGGCTGGAGTACGACGTGTCGCCGCTCGACCGGTACAAGCGGCACCTTGCCTACGTCTGGCTGGAGATGCCGCCGGACAAAATCGACGAGGCCGCGATCAGGCGCGGCATGTTCAACGCGCGCCTTCTTCTGGACGGCTACGGGAGGGTCATGACGATCCAGCCGAACTCGCGCTACGCCGATCTCTTCGTGAAGTTCGAGCGCGAGGCGAGGGAGAACAATCGCGGGCTTTGGGGGGAGGGAAAGAAGAGCAAATCCCAAAAATAGTGTATAATAGTAGGACGGAGGGCTGGCCGAGCGGTCTATGGCGGCTGACTTGAAATCAGTTGGAGCGTGAGCTCCCGGGGGTTCGAATCCTCCGCTCTCCGCCAGATTCCCGTCCGTATCCTTGGGGCGCTAGGGGCGCGAGGGGCCGAGAAAGGCGCGGCGGCGAAAGGCGGCTTGTACATATGCGAAAATACACGCTCTCGCTGATCTTCTATCCGCAGGACAGCGGCGGCTATACCGTCGTCTGCCCAGAGCTGGACTCGTGCTTCTCGGACGGGCAAACGTTCGAGGAGGCCGAGGCTAACATACGAGAGCTAATCCCGGAGTCCCTAGCCCGCGAAACGGCGAGCGAGACGAGCGCGGCGTTGCTGGCCGAGGGGTTGGCCATGCCAGGCAAGCTCTTCCGCGAGATCGAAATAGAGGCGTAGGGGGGCGGGAGCGCTTGTCGCAAAGCCTCCGCTACTTCTCCCTCCGCTTTCTCCATCTCGTTTCGGAAACCGACGAAACCGACAAAGTCTCCGGCACGTGGAATCCGAAGCCCAAGCTCGACGACGCAGTCTTTTTGAGCGGCGTTCTTCACAACGCGCTCGCGGCTGTAAATATCGCCTGAGTCCGACGGAAACGGAAACAGAATAACCCCCGTCTTGCAGTCATACCGATGCATGTATGTTATCACCTGATAATAATCCTCAGGATAATAATCCTCACGCGCCGCCCTGTCTTTGTACTTCTTGTACTTCGCGTCGGCGACCACGAGGGTCTTCCCACTGCGTCCGCGCTCGACGATCCTGAAGTCGGGATAAATCGTCTGCCCGTCGATGAACAGGTGTTCTCCGCCCTCGCCGGTCTTGTTTTTGGGGTGCCTGAGCTCCAAGCCCAGCGCTTCTATTTTCGTTTTGAGCACCTCGTTCAAATACTCCTCCCACAGCCACGCCCCGTCGAACAGCAGCCCGTGAACCTTGTCCTTGTCGCCGAACGTCAGCTTCTCGTGGCGAAGAATCTGTAGGCACAGCGCTTGGAGCGGCCTGTACTCCGTGAAGTACGGGTGGGAGACTGGCCGGAGGTTCTCCCCGACGACGCGCCGGCGCTCGGCCTTCGCGTAGCGCGGCGTGTAGGCGATGACCTTCTGAACGTTTGCTTTAGTGTCCGCGTCGGAGCACAGGGCCGCCGACGCGAAGCTCGAGCTCTTCAGGTGCTCGATAGTGTGCCGGATAAGCTGCGTGACCGAGTTGTCGGCTTGGTGCTCCCGCGCCCTGTATGCGACCCGTCCGGCGAAGGGGACGTTGACGCGGATGTGGCGCGGCAGGTCGATGGGCCCCTTGATGTTGGCGTCGTTGTACTCGGCGGTGGCGTAGCGCCTGTAAATCCCCTGAGACAGCGCCTTTTTCAGATACGCCGGGAACAGGTAGGGCAGGAAGTCCCGTATGCCCTCGCTGCCGTGCCGCGTGTCGAGGTTCACGACGTTGATCTTGTTTACCTTTCCGAGCATGTAGTGCAGGAAGTAGTCGCTCTTGTCGCTATGGAACCGCGACGCGATGGTGAGGGTCGTGTCGCCCACGCCGATGAAGCCCATGATGTTGCCGGTCGTGAGCTCGCCGTTCGCCGACAGTGAGAATATCGGCGTGTTGGGGATAGCGTCGCCGTGCTCCTTCCAGTTTGCGGGGGGGACGAGCAGGTTGGGGTTATTTTTCGCGAGCTTCTCCAATGGAACGTCAGCTATCTCCCGCAGCGGACTGTTCGCGATTTCTCGCAGCGGGTTATCACCAAGCTCTGACAACTTGACGCGGGTGTTGTCGGTAATTCGCATGGCCGGTTAGTTTTGCTCCGCCTGTTTGTTCCCGAAAAACGCATCCTCCAGCGTTTTCAGCTGCTTGCCCTTGGCGCCGGGCATGCCTCGGAGGTACTCCTTCAGGAGCGGCTCAAGGCGGTACTTCCAGATGTCGCCGTCCTCGCCCAAGAAGTACGCCGCGCCGATGTGGTACGATTCGTCCAGCCCCTCTATCTTGGAGATGGCGTCGTTCAGCGCCGCCATGCGCTTCTTGGCGTCCTCTGGCAGGCCCATGTTCTCGGCGCTTTCTGCCGCTGTGATCTCCACCCAGGTGAAGCGCCGCCTCATGGCGAAGTCGAAGCTCTCGACGCTGCGGTCGATGTCGTTCATGGTGCCGATGATGTAGACGTTTTTGGGGACGTAGAACCACCCATCCCCCTCGTTGAAATCGAAGACCGTGTCATTGGACTGTATGTTGGCGTACTGCGTCAGCACCTTGCCGGCCTTGCCGCGGTAGCTCGGATCAATCGAGAAGAATAGCTCGCCGAAAATCTTCGAGATTTCCCCGCGGTTGATCTCGTCGATGATGAAGACATACGGCGGGACGGGCGGGACGGATGCCTTCGGTGCCGCCGCGGCCGGAAGACTGCGTTGTTGCTCGTCAGTCGGTGCCGGCACGATATTATAGCGCTTCCTGAAATCATTGCCGAGCGGGATCACGTAAGGTTTGAAAAGATCCACATCGCCCCTTACAACGTAACGCATTAGCCTCGTTTTGGTAATAGGCATAGGAAAATCCCCGGGCAGTGCGTTAATTGTTCCGGCACTGTTAATCACACAGCGGAAAGGTCTCTTGAGCTTGGGCGTTTCAAATTGTGGGTTGGCCTCGGTTAAATACTCGAGAAAATCGGCGTAGTGTTTGTCGAAGTTCTCATCTGTAGGCTTTCTAAGCGCCCTCTTGCAGAACGCCTTGAAAATCCCGTCATGCAGCTTGAACGTTACCGCCCCGTCCGCGTCCTCAGCGCGCAGTCCCTCCACGAAGTCCGTGTAGTCGTAGGACGGGTGGAACTGGACGAAGCCGCAGTGCTCCTTGAAAACAGCGCTCTCGGCCTTCGACAGCGTGTCGAGGTCGCAATCCGGCTTGTCCGGGAAGATCATCCGAGCCGCGATCTGCTTCGCCAGGTAGGTCTTCCCCGTGCCGGGGGCGCCGGTGAGGATGATGTTGCGAACCTTCTTCAGGCGGGCAACGTGCTGGTCAACGTATGCGTATGGGTCAACGTGTGGGCGAACGTAATCGCACAAACGCTCGCAGAGCTTCAAGTAGCTGTCGCCATCCGGCACGCCCTGAAGTGGCAAGCCTTTACGGTTCTCCTGGTGAAGGCTAATGAATTTGTTAGGCCTAACCCAAGATAGGCCAACAGAAAGATTCCACTTGACCCATGTTTGTTTCTCAGCTTGGTCATAGCGCTTCACGAACTCCTGTCGAAGTTCATCGGAAGGATGGTCGGCATATTCTATAGCCGTCTCGAACACCTGCCAAAGGATGCGAACATGGTCTGCGCTACTTTCTGAACCAGTCTGCAATGCCTTACACGTCTCAGGGTCGCAGAAAAACTTGTTCGACTCAGGCATAACTGGTATGCCGGTGAGGTCGCTAGGAGCATCTTCCTTCATCTCCAGCACTCTTCCCAACGCACCAAGAGTTTTAGATCGCTTGGATTCAGCGCTGCTGTTGAAGCTGGCGAACACCGAGAATGGGTCGATGTCGAGGAACCCATCGAACGGGTCGCTGATGCCGTCGGACGCTAGCGCCCTGAACGCCTCATGGAGCTTCTTCAGAAGCTCGGGCCTCCTGTCCTTGTACTCCAAAAGCTTATCCGCAAACCTCTCGTAGTACTCCTTCCACTCAAACGCCACGCGTATGACCCCTTTCAATTTGGGGGCTCCAGCCCCCGAAGTCTAGCTACTCTAACACGCGGGAGAGACTTTGTCAAGTGGTTTGAGCCTCCAAGTTCTTGGAATATTCCGGAAGGACTGACGTAGTATGAAACCCCGAGGATATATCTATGGTCGCTATGGTCGCTTTTTCCTCCAGAGCCGCGCCATAACTGGGCTCGCGGCAGCGACCATGGCTAGAAAGCGGATGGTCGCTATGGTCGCTCCTCCCCTACTATAT
>JAISUL010000090.1 GCA_031272145.1 Synergistaceae bacterium | reverse complement strand
CGGTCTACCGCCAGAGGGAGACAGGCCTCGGCCAAAAAGTCGACATAGCCCTCGTCGACTCCACCGTGGCCAGCCTCGAGATCATCAACATGATCTACACGATCGAGGGCAGGCTGCCGGGCCGCATCGGCAACAGATACGAGTCCGCGTACCCCTACGACTCGTTCAGCGCGTCAGACGGGGACATGGTGATAGGCGCCGGCAACGACAAGCTCTGGCGCGGCCTGTGCGACGTGATGGAGCGCCCCGACCTGCGGGACAACCCCGACTACGCCCTGCTCCGCGACAGAGTGGCGCGGCACGAGGAGCTCAAGGTCATAGTTCAGGACTGGGTCGGCAAGCTCAAGGTCGCGGAGGCGGTTGCGCTGCTTGACAAGGCCGGAGTGCCCTGCGCCCCGATAAACGACATCTCGCAGGTCGTGGCCGACCCCCACATCGCCGGAGCCCGCGAGATGTTCGTCGAGATCGACCACCCGGTGGCAGGGCGAACCAAGCTCACCGGCAGCCACATCAAGCTCTCCGACACGCCGACAGGCCTCCGCACCCCGTCGCCCTCGCTCGGCCAGCACAACGAGGAGGTCTACGGAGCGCTGCTCGGCCTCTCCTCCGGCGACATCGAGGAGCTTAAAAAAGAAGGTGTCATGTAAATGAACGCAGCGGATTTTTCTGCGTTTTGCCCTGCCCCTAAGAGGGCCGAAGTGATCGAGGTCTGCCCTAGGGACGGGTTCCAGAACGTCAAGGCGTTTATCCCCACCGCGACCAAGATCGCGATACTTGACGACCTCGCCGAGGCGGGGTTCAAGACCATCGAGGTCACGTCGTTCGTCAGCCCTAAGGCCATTCCCCAGATGGCGGACGCGGCGGAGGTACTGACCGAGTTCCGGCGCAAGCACGTCGGCATCGAGGCAGTTGCCCTCGTGCCGAACGTGAAGGGCGCTGAGAAGGCAATAGCGAACGGCGCTCACACGCTGAACTTCGTTCTGTCGGCCTCCGAGTCGCACAACAGGGAGAACACGCGCCGCACGGTCGACGAGTCCCTGACGGAGCTTGCCGAGGTGTGCCACCTCACCGGCGCGTCGCACGTCCACGCCAGCGTGGCGACGGCGTTCACCTGCCCCTTCGAGGGCGACGTGCCCAAAGACGCGGTGATAAAGCTTGTCGACAAGATCATTGCGCTCGGCTGCAAGGGCGTCTCCCTGGCCGACACGATCGGGACGGCGTCGCCTCGCAAGGTCTACGGCACCCTCAGAGCAGTTAAAGAGCGATTTCCGCAGGCCCGCGTCGTGCTGCACCTGCACGACACTCAGGGCATGGCGTTGGCAAATATCATGACCGCCATGTCCCTCGGATACAACATCTTCGACGCGGCGGCGGGCGGCCTTGGGGGCTGTCCGTTTGCCCCTGGGGCGGCGGGCAACGTCGCGACGGAGGACCTGCTGAACTTCCTGACGGCGCTCGGCGTGGAGACGGACGTGGACGCTGGTAAGGTGCTTAACGCGGCTATGAAGCTTCCGAAGCTCACTGGCGTGCCGCTCTGCAGCCACATGGCCGCGCTTACGATGTGCAAGACCGGGGCGTAGCTCCGGATAATTTTATTATGGGGGTTGTACCATGAAAAAGTTGCTGGTTTCGTTGTTCGTTCTTGTGTTGTTCCTGCTTGCCTCTACTACCGCGTTTGCGAAGGCTGAGTTCAAGCTGTCGAACCAGTTTCCGGCGTCGCACCACATCTCGAAGGGCATCGTGGTCTTCGCGGAGAAGGTCAAGGAGTACTCCGGCGGGAACCTGGAGTGCAAGATATTCGACTCCGCACAGCTTTACAAGGACACGGAGATCGTCGAGGCCCTTCAGGACAACCTGATCGAGACCGGGCTTGTGGCCACCAACAAGTGGTCAGGCATGATCCCGGCCATCGACGTGTTCGACATGCCGTTCATCTTCGCCGACCTTGACTCGGTGAAGAAGTTCCTCGACGCCGGTGCCGCTGAGATCATCGACGCTGAGTGCGCTGCGAAGGGCGTCGTCAACCTGTTCTGGGTCGACTACGGCTACATACAGTTCTTCAACAACAAGCGTGAGATAAAGAAGCCCGACGACATGAAGGGGCTGACCATGCGCTCGTTCAGCGGCTCCGACGCTGAGACCCTGCAGACGCTTGGCGCCGCGCCGACAGTCATGAGCTCGTCCGAGATGTACATGGCGCTTCAGCGCGGCACAGTTGACGGCGCCACGACTGGCATGCCGGCGGCGGTATCGCGCAAGATTCAGGAGGTTCAGAAGTACATGACCCTCGCCAACTACTCGACGGCGGAGTTCGTCGTCCAGGGCAACTACGGCTGGTGGAAGTCCCTGTCGGACGCCGACAGAGACGCGGTTATCAGGGCCGGAAAGGACGCCGAGGCGTGGATACGCGGCGCCATCGCCGCATCCGAGCTTGAGGCGCTCGAGGTCATAGTCAAGGCCGGACTTACCATAACCGAGCTCGACGCGGACGGACGCGCCGCGTTCCAGACGGCCACGCGCCCGGTGTGGGACAAGTTCGCGGCCAGGGCGGGCGACGCCGGCAAGAAGCTGCTCGAAATATCCCAGAGCGTGAAGTAATGGGGCAGATAAAGAAATTCCGGTCATGCGTGGAGCGCTTCAACCTAGCCATCGGCGTGCTTTGCGGGCTTGCCATCCTGGCTATGGGCCTGATACTCGCGTATGAGGTCGTGTGCCGCTACTTCTTCGACGCTCCAACGTCCTGGGCGCAGGAGACCTCGATTTACCTGTTCATGTGGACAATGCTGGCCGGCAGCGCCTACACTCTGATGCAGGGGAAGCACGTCAGGATAGACCTCGTGTTCGAGCGGCTGCCCCGCCGCGTCCAGCTCGTCCTCGACGCGCTCACGAGCCTTGCCGGCGTGGCATTCTGCGCCGTGGTGACCTGGCAGGCTTGGGACATGATAGCATCGGCCATTAGGCACACGAAGGTGTCGGCCACACTGCTCCGCGTCCCGATGTGGATTCCACTCTCGTCGCTGCTGCTTGGCTTCGGGCTCCTGACGTTCCAGTTCGCCTTCATCATCGCCGACAGGCTTGCGTCCCTCAAGGAGGAGGTGCCCAGTAAATGACAGGCTTCGTGTTGGTTACTCTGCTGCTGCTGTTCGTGCTCTTCCTCGGCCTGCCCGTGTCGTTCTCGCTCGGCGTGACGTCGCTGTCGCTGATCCTCTACTACGGGCTGCCGCTGAAGCTCGTCGGCCAGACGATATTCACGTCAATGGACAGCTTCGTGCTTATCGCCATCCCCTTGTACATCCTGATGAGCCAGGTGCTGCTAGACGGACACATAGGGGACGACCTGTTCGAGGTCATGAACGCCTGGGTGCGCCACCTGCCCGGCGGCCTTGCGATAGCGACCATCCTGGCATGCGCGTTCTTCGCGGCGATAACTGGCAGCGGCGCGGCCACGGCGGCCACGATCGGAATGGTCGCCTACCCGGCCCTGACCGAGCGCGGCTACGACAAGCGCCTGACCTTAGGCCTGCTGGCGGCCGGCGGCACGCTGGGGATCCTTATCCCGCCTAGCATCCCGATGATACTCTACGGCTCTATCACCGAGGAGTCGGTAGGAAAGCTGTTCATCGCCGGAGTGGTGCCGGGCCTGGTGCTGACGGCGATTTTCATATGCTACGCGGTGTGGAGGAGCAAGCGCGGCGGCTACACCCCCATGCCCAAAACGACGTGGAAGGAGCGCATCGACATCACGCTCCGAAACTTCTGGGGCATTCTGCTGCCGTTCCTGATCGTTGGCGGGATATACTCCGGCGCGTTCACCCCGACCGAGGCCGCGGCCGTCGGGCTGGTGTACAGCCTGTTCGTCACGCTTGTAATATACAGGACTATCAAGCTGCGCGACCTCCCCGCGGTGTGCCTGAAGTCCGTCGGCACGAGCTGCATGATAGCGATGGTAGTGGCCGGCGCCGTGCTGTTTGGCCGCGTCATGACTATGCTTGAAATACCGCAGAAGCTGACGGAGATGGTCATATCCTACGAACTGTCGCCCGTGATGTTCATCTTGGCCATGAACGTCCTGATGCTGATACTCGGCTGCATTTTGGAGACGGTGTCGGTGGTGCTTCTGACCATGCCGCTGGTGACGCCGCTTCTGCACGTGCTGCACATAGACCCGATATGGTACGGCATAATTCTGACGGTTAACATGACGATGGCGCTGGTGACGCCCCCCGTGGGAATGAACCTGTACGTGATCAACGGCCTCCGCAGCGACATAACGATGAAGGAGGTCATCTCGGGCGTGCTGCCGTTCGTGGTGCTGATGTTCCTGTTTTTGATACTGACGGTGATGTTCCCCGCGATGAGCACCTGGCTGCCGTCGGTGATGGGGTAGCAAAAGCGGG
>JAISUL010000097.1 GCA_031272145.1 Synergistaceae bacterium | reverse complement strand
GGACTCGCCGCAGGGGAGATTTTCGACAGGACGGACTATCGCCAGCACCCGATTATCCGCCTGGATTTCATGCACAGGCCAAACGAAGCTGGGAGCAAACCGTCTGCCGAGGCCATGCGGAAGACCATTCGGCCATAAACGACCTGACCTAGACGCCTCCGTTTTTAAATGAAGGCTCCTCCCAAAATCTTTACTCGACCCATGCCTCTGCGCCCCCTCGCCGAAAAGCTCGCCAGCGCTCCACTCGTCGCCCCTCGCACCCGACGCCCAGTGGCTTCGTCCTAAATATTGCCCACGAAGAACCCCAGCCCCCTCTCTATTCTTCGTTTCTCTTCTACTTTGCGTATTGGCATTCTCCGGCGGTATAGCTGAGAGAGCGGCCAGTGCTGAGGATTTTTTTGACCTGTGTAAAACCGGCACGGCGCAACAGATTCAGGAAGCTATCGACGCAGGCGCTGACGTCAAGGCACGCAACAAGAACGGCAACACGGTTCTAATGCATGCCGCCGGCTGGAATAGCGACCCGGAGGTGATCTCGGTTTTACTGAAGGCCGGAGCCGACGTCAAAGCGCGGAATAACTCTAGAGAAACAGCTTTGATGTACGCCTCTATGCGCAACGATAATCCCGATGTGGTAGCCGCTTTGCTAAAGGCTGGTTCCGATGTTACAGCGTTCAGCAAGAATTCGATGACCCCTTTACTTTTTGCCGCACGATGGAACAAGAATCCTGCGATAATACCGCTATTGGTTGAAGCAGGAGCGGAGATTAACAAGGAAAAGACTAGCGGCGGCTGGACGGCCTTGATGGTTGCCAGAGAGTACAACCGCAAGGTCGTTCCTGCTTTGCTCAAGGCCGGTGCTAAACAATAACGCGACACACAACGTAAATATGGACAACTTGCTCAACAAGTTGGCCGCAACGCTTGGCCGATGCGGGAATTATACCCGCCCTCCGGCGTAAACGCAAGCTGATTTGTGGCATCCTCATTACACAAAAAAATCCGGGGGAGAACAGCAAAATCCCCCGGATTTTCATGCCCCCGCGCGCTGTCTTCGCCCCTCACAGCCCCGGGCTCAGCGTCTCCTGCCGCAACAGCCTCCATATCCTGTTCCGCAGCCGCCCGAACTCCTCGCTCCCGCGCGCCTCTCCCCGAGGGCGCCTCAGGCCGACCTCTATCACCTCGTTGATTCGGCCGGGACTGATGTCCATGACTGCCACGCGGTCGCCCAAAAACACGGCCTCGTCAATCCCGTGGGTGATGAATACTATCGTCTTGGGGGCGGAGTTGACCGCCCCTTTCGTCTTCTCCCAGATGCTCAGCAGCTCCTCCTGAAGCAGCTCCCGCGTCTGGGCGTCAAGCGCTGCGAAGGGCTCGTCCATCAGCAGCACGTCGGGGTCAAACGCCAGCGCGCGCGCTATCGCCACCCTCTGCTTCATGCCGCCTGAGATCTCGTGGGGATAGCGGTCGGCGAACGCCGAAAGGCCGACTAAGTCCAGGTAGCGCGAGCTAATTGCCTCGCGCTCGCGGCGCGGCGTCCTCTTTATCTCGAGGCCGAACTCCACGTTTGCCCTCACCGTCATCCAAGGAAACAGAGCGTAGCCCTGCATAACCAAGCCCCTGTCCATGCCAGGCCCTTTTACCTCTACCCCGTCTATCAAAATCGAGCCATATGTCGGACGCTCAAGCCCTGCTATAAGGTCCAGCAGGGTCGACTTGCCGCAGCCCGACGGCCCGACTATAACCATGAACTCACCGGCGTAAACGTCGAGGTCAACGCCCTTGACAGCCACGAACTCAGCAGCAGAACCACCCGCCCGCGGAGTAATAAAGCTCTTCCCAACGCCGCGCAGGCTTATCTTAACCTCGCCCTTCATATAATCACTCCGTCCTCCATGCGCAGTCCCAGCTCCACTAGGTCGCTCAGTACCGACTCGCTCAGAGCTACTCCGTTCTTCGACTGCTCGGCGTGGTTCAAAAACTCGATCTCGCCCGGCATGTATATATGCTCACAGCCGCCACGTTTGCGTGATGCCTTCATTCTCCTGACCATGGCGTCGACAGAGCGCTTGAACAGGCCTGGCTCCTGAAATACCCGCACGTCAACGGCTGCGAAGTAGAAACCAACGTTGGTCAAGTCCTCGCTAATGCCGGTGAGCAGCGTGCAGAGGACGTTCACCAATACAGCCAAGCCCGACCCCTTGTAGCCGCCGAAGGGCAGGAAGACGCCGCCGTCAAACAGCGCGCCAGGGTCGTCCGTGTCGTTTCCGTCCTTGTCCAGCAGCAGCCCCCGCTCTATCACCCGGCCCTCGCGCGCGGCTAGGAACGTCCTGTTGTACGTGATGGCGCTTGTTGCCCCGTCGTAGACTATGGGGAACTCCGAGCCAGCCGGCACTGCCGCGCATATCGGGTTGGTGCCCATGACCCCGTCTATGCCGCCGTAGACCGCGACGCGTGGCTGCGCGCTGCAGAACGCGAAGCCGATCATATCCCGCGGCAGCGCCCTCATCGCGTAGTACGCCGCCATGCCGAAGTGCGTGCCGTTCCGCACCGCCGCAGAAGCGGTGCCGGTCACCGCCGCCTTGCCAACGCACATATCCATCGCGAAGGTGCCGGAGACGGAGCCTGGGGCGTGGTCGCCGTCGACCAGCAGTGCTCCGGACGTCTCGTTCAGGACGCGGAGGCGCGGGGCCTTGTTGATGGCCCCGCTCTGCAGCTTCTCAATGTACTCCTTCACGTGGAGCAGGCCGTGGCTCCTGACGCCGCGGAGTTCTGCCTGCATCAGATTATCCGCCACGGTCTTCGCGTGCTCGTCCGAGCAGCCAGCAGCCCTGAACGCCTCCGTGCAGAAGGCCAGCAGCTTCCTCCAGTCGAAACGCGGTTCTGGAAAAGACTCAGTTAGTGAATATGTCAACGACTTCACCGGTGAGGTAGGGGTTGTAGTCATTGGTCCAAACGTCGTCCGATACCGAGCCTGGCTTCACAAACCCGTTGTCCTCCATCATCTTGATCCAGAAGTGCACCTTCTCTGGGTCGATGGCGACCTCGGAGGGGAATATCGTCCCGCCGGCCTTTTCGGGCGCGACGTGCAGGTACTCGGCGGCTATCAGGATCGCGTCGTCGTAGTGCGTGTTGATCCAGTGCTGAGTCTTGACCGTCGCGGCGATGTAGGCCTTAATAACATCTGGGTATTCAGTAATAAAGCTTTCGCTGAATGCACGGGACGAATAGGAGCTGGCCGGCCCGTTGCCAGCCGCCGTGCCTATCTGCCACGTGTTGACCAGCACTCGCACGCCGCCGCGGGACAGGGCCGTGTTCACGAAGACCGCGTGTATTCCGGCGACGTCGATGTGCCCTAGGCGCAGCGCGTTCTCGGCCTCGCTGTCGCGCATCACGACCCAGTCCACCTGGTCGCGCTTGATGCCGTTCTGCCGCAGCCACTCGGAGAACAGCAGCTCGACGCAGCTTCCAACGTACGCAATCGAGACCTTCTTGCCGATGACGTCCTTGGCCGTCTTAATCGGGCTGTCCTCGCGCACAAGGTAGCTCATGTGTATCTTGCGCGGCTCCGGGTCGTCCTGTGAGCCCTGCAGCACCATCTTCAGCGGCGCTCCGGCCTGCCGTGCCTGAGCCAGAGTGAGCACGTGCCCTGTGCCGAAGAGGTGGTTGTCCCCCTTGATGACCGACTGGGCGAGCATGCTGCCCGTCATGGAGCCGGTGTACTCGATGTCGAGGCCGACCTCCTTGTAAAACCCCAGCTTCTCGCCGATGTATATCTCGTTGAAGCCAGTCATGGTCGGGACGCGGAGCGTGAACGGCCTATCGAGCTTCCCATTGACGAACTTCGGCTTGTCGTCGGCATGAGCGACGGTAGCAAACAAAACGAGCGCCAGAACAAAAACCAACCTTTTCATAGATGAAACCATCCTTCCTAAATATACGGGGTCTCAGACCCCGGCTGCGCTGTGTTTCCACGCGCTATAGCGTCTTTCCATGTGCATGAGCAGGTAGTTCGCCGTGAACCCAAGGGCGGACATGAGCAGGATGCCGGAGTACATGCGCGGAATCTCGAACTTCTGCTGAGCGTCGAACACGAGAAAGCCCAACCCCGCCTTTGCTCCGACCATCTCGGCGGCTATGAGGAGCAGGATCGCGCTTGTGGCGCTGAGCCTTGCCCCCGTGAAGATGTATGGCAGCGACGATGGCAGCACTACGCGGAAGAAAATCACCAGGTCTGACGCGGCCATCGACCGCGCTGCCTTGATGAGCAGAGGGTCGACGTTTTTGACGCCGGCCGTGGTGTTAAGCAGGATCGGCCACTGTACGCCCCAGTAGATGATGGCAATCTTCGCCGTCTCCCCTATGCCGAAGAACAGGATGAAGACCGGGAACAGCGCAAGAGCCGAGGTCTGGCGCAGCATCTGCAGCAGCGGGTCAAGAAAGTTCTCGACTGGCCGGAACCACCCTATGAGCAGGCCAAACATCACCGCGACGCTGAACCCTATGGCGAAGCCTGACAGGGCGCGCTTGAGCGACGCGGCTAGGTGCCTTGCCAGCTCCCCGTCCAGCGCCATCTGCCAGATGCTATCGAGCACCACGGAGAGCGGCGGCAGGAAGAACGCGTCGACCACGCCGAGGCGCGGCAGTGCCTCCCATATCCCGAAGAATATGATCACAGCAGCAATTCTCTTGCAGAAGTTCGCGGCGCGCCGCCAGACGGATTCCTTCATTTAATGAGCACCCGATCGGAGACCTGGTAGACCCGATCTGAGATGTCCTGCCCAAGGCCGGGCAGCTCAGGCGCAACGTGGCGCCCCCTGACGGGGCGGTACTGATAAGCGCAGAGCTCCTCGTACTCCGGTAGCAGCGCCTTCTGGTGGTACTCGTGGATGATGAAGTTAGGGATGGCGGTCTCGGCGTGGATGGCCGCGGCCTCGGCGACGCCCGTCCCTGCGACGTGGGCCTGAACCGTTATCTCGAACGCGTGGGCTAGGTCGGCTATCTTCTTGAACTCCGACACCCCGCCGCATGAGCCTATGTCGGGCTGCGCCACGTCGATCGACCGGTCGGAGAAGAACGGCAGGAAGCCCCAGCGCGTGTATATCCTCTCGCCGGCCGCGAGCGGGATGCTTATCTTCTCCTTGGCCTTGCTGAGGAGGGGCGGGTTGAGCGGCGTGTTGACCTCCTCGTAAAAAAAGACCCCATACTCCTCGATTGCGCGGGCGAACTGCACGGCGCTCGTTGCGTCAGTGTTGGCGTGGTTCTCGATGATGATGTCCACGTCGGGGCCGACCGCCTCCCGTATCGCCCTGACCCTCTCGGCGCCCAGCCTGACGACCGAGGCCGGAAGCGGCCCCTCCAGACGCCAGCCCGCCCCGCCCTTCTCGTCGAGCGCCAGCACGTCGACCTTGACCGCGTCGTACCCCTCCGCCACGGCTTTCACTGCCTCCTCGGCGTACTCCTCCTTCGGGCCCTTGCCGCTTCGCACCGGCCCCCAGCCGAACTGGATCTGCGACGCGTAGGCCCGAAGCGCCCCGTGGCACCTGCCCCCCAGCAGCCTGTACAGCGGGAGGCCGAGCGCCTTGCCCTTGATGTCCCACAGCGCGGTGTCGAGCGCGCTGACCCCGGAGAAGACCGCCGTCCCCCCGCCCTGACCCCAGAAGGTCCTCTTGAAGAACCTCTCCCACGCCGCCTCGGTGTCGAACGGGTCATGCCCGATGAGCAGGGCGGCCAAGTCCTTGATCATCCCGACCGCCGCGCTCCCCCCGACCCCGTAGGCCATGCCCGCCTCGCCGACGCCGTGAACCCCCTCGTCCGTGTCGACGCGGACGAGAATCGGCCTCTGCCCCGAGTTAGGCCGCCGGTGGACGTGGAAGACCTCAACCTGAACAACTCGCATAAAACTGCCCCTTTCCCAAGAGATTTAATCTTGATTCAAATAGTCAAGATTCCCTCGGAAAATAATATTACGGCGGAGGGGAGTTGTCAAGGAGTCGGAGAGTGTTGTTTTTTGGTTTTTTTGCACCGCATCGGTTGTGCTATGATGAAAACGTTGGGTTTCATTTTCGCGGGGCCAAGCTCCCCGTATATTGAAGGAGGAACGTTTCATGAAGTTTCGGGTTTTTTCCACGGTTGTTCTGGCCGCGCTGTTCGCCGCTGTCGGGTTGTTCTGGCTGCCGGAGGCATCTTCGGCTGCGCCGATCGAGTTCCGGATGAACGTCACGACGTCGGAGTCGAGCGTGTGGATGGTCGGGGCGAAGGAGTTCAAGCGCCTTGTCGAGGAGAAGACGGGCGGGAAGTACCTGATCTCCATCTTCCCCAACGAGCAGCTCTCGGGCGGCGACCTCGTGAAGGGCGTGGAGATGCTCTTCACGGGCGTGACCGACGTCGACATCCACTCCGTGATCAACATGACCGGCTTCGAGCCGCGCCTCACGGTCGTGACGATGCCTTGGCTCTTCCCGAAGGGCTACGAGAGCGTTGACGAGATACTGTTCAACGGCGAGGGCGGGAAGAGGATACGCGGGCTGGTCGAGGGCAAGGGCGCCCACGTGCTTGGGATGGGGGAGAACGGCTTCCGTCAGATCACCAACAACGTGCGTCCCATCGAGTCCGTGGCCGACATGCAGAGGCTGAAGATCCGCGTCCCGCCGATCACGATGTACGTCGACCTCTTCAAGCTCTTCGGGGCCGACCCGACTGCCATGAGCTACGCCGAGGTGTTCACGGCGCTTCAGCAGGGCGTCATCGACGGGCAGGAGAACCCGCTCGACACGATACGCAGCGCTAAGATTCAGGAGGTGCAGAAGTACATCTCCATTTGGAACTACTCCTACGACCCCATCGTGCTATCGGTCAGCAAGAAGGCCTGGGCGAGGGTAGCCGACGAGGACAAGAAGGCGTTCGAGGAGGCGGGTGAGGCGGCTATGAAGGCGCAGGTCGTGGCCTCGCGCGCGATGGACGCGGACATCCTCGCGCTGTTCGAGAAGACCATGCAGATAACGAAGCTCACCCCCGAGCAGGTCGCCGAGTTCCAGAAGGCCGCCGCGCCCATTTACCAGCAGTACAAGGACAAGATCGGCGCCGACCTTCTGGCCGCGTTCGGCTACACGTTCTAGGAGCTGGAGAAGCGCTATGACCGGCGGCGCTGTTGCTGTTATATTCCATCGCCTCGGCAGGGCATTCGACTATTTGGAGGAGGCGCTTATCGTCGTCTGTCTCGCCTCTATGACGATCATGAACTTCATAAACGTGGTAAGCCGCTACTGTTTCTCCAACTCCTTCTCCTTCACCGAGGAGATAACCATCATGCTGTTCGTGTGGGTCAGCATGTTCGGCATCGCCGCCGGTTTCAAGCGCGCGGCTCACCTCGGCATGAACTACTTCGTCGAGAAGTTCCCGCCCCGGGCGCAGGTCTGGCTCGCGGCCTTCTCCGTCCTGTGCTCGATAACAATGATCGCCGTCATGATCGACGAGGGGATAGAGATGGTCGAGGGGCAGATAATGCTGGACGCCAAGACCCCGGCTCTGTCGCTTCCCCTTGCGGCTCAGGGGCTGGCCATACCGGTGGGAGGCGCCCTCATCGCCGTCAGAGTGCTGACCTCGGGCTGGGCTGAGTGCTCCCGCCTTCTAGCTAAAGCAAAGGCACAGGGGGTGTAAGAACATGCTGGCGTTTGTTCTATTCGGGGTGTTCTTCCTTTTGGTGTTTCTAAACGTGCCCATCGCCGTGTCGCTCGGCCTGTCCTCGCTGGTCGGGCTCGTGGCGGCGCACTTCCCGTTCTCGATGTTTCCAAGCATAATCTACACGGCGATAGGCAAGTTCGCTTTGCTGGCCATCCCGTTCTTCATCCTGGCCGGAGTGATAATGGAGTACGCCGGCATTTCGCAGCGGCTTATCCGCTTCGCCACGGTCTGCGTTGGCCACACGAGGAGCGGCCTTATCTCCGTCGTCGTGATAGTATCATGCTTTTTTGCTGCAATATCCGGATCAGGCCCAGCGACCGTTGCGGCGCTTGGGAGCATTCTCATTCCGGCGATGGCCGACGCGGGCTACGACAAGGGCATGTCAACGGCGCTGATGAGCGCGTCCGGCGCGATAGGGATAATAATCCCGCCGAGCATAGCGTACATAGTCTACGCCTCGATAGCCGACGTGTCGGTCGGCGCCCTGTTCAGCGGCGGGATACTGCCCGGCATTATTGTTGGATTAGCGTACATCGGAGCAGCGCTGTACTCCTCTCGTGGGGACGGGAAGAGGGACATAGCACGGCAGCCCAAGGCCAGCGCGAGGGAGAGGTGGCTGGCGTTCAAGGACGCGTTTTGGGGCCTGATGACGCCGGTGATAATTCTGGGCGGCATCTACGGCGGCATTTTTACCCCGACTGAGGCGGCGGGAGTCGCGGTCATCTACGGCCTCTTCGTCGGCATGTTCGTCTACCGCGAGATAAAGGTCAAGGACCTATGGAAGCTCCTCGTTGACTCGGCAATATCGTCCAGCGTGGTGATGTTTATCATCGCCGGAGCCAGCACCTTCGCATGGCTGCTCGCCACGACTCACATAGCGGGCGACATATCGAGCGCCATGCTCGGATTAGGGACGAACAAGACCGTCATGCTGCTGATAATCAACGTTGTGTTCTTGATCGCCGGCTGCTTCCTGGACGCGAACTCGGCGTACTACATTCTTATCCCGATAATGATGCCGATAGCGCGGGCGTTCAATATTGACCCGGTGCACTTCGGCGTCTTCCTGACGGTGAACATGGCCATAGGATTAATAACGCCGCCGGTCGGGATCAACCTCTACGTCGGCTGCAACATCGCTAACATAACGGTGGTCGAGGTCTGCAAAAAGATATTGCCGTTCGTAGTCGCGGGAATCGTGGCGCTGCTCCTGATAACCTTCGTCCCCTGGATAACGCTCTTCCTGCCTGAGTACCTGAGGTGATGAGTATGAAAGATACCACGCGCAAAGCCGGATTTGTAGGGCTCGGAGTCATGGGGCTGCCGATGGCGTCAAACATGGCACGGTATGCCGGCGTGCCGGTGTTGGGCTTCGACGTGTCAGACGAGCGAGTTAGGCTTTTTACTGAGCGCGGCGGCGTGGGCGCCAGCATGGCTGAGATAGCCGCCTCCTGCGACGCGGTCTTCCTGAGCCTGCCGACAAACGCGCTTGTTGACTCGACGCTGCGCCAGCTTATAGCCGACCTTCCGAGCGGCGCGGTCGTTATTGACACGAGCTCGACCTCGCCCGACGTGATCCGCCCGCTCTACGCCATCGGAAAGGAAAAGGGCGTGTCAGTGCTCGACTCGCCCGTCAGCGGGGGCGAGTCGGCGGCGATTGACGGCACCCTCTCCCTGATGTGCGGAGGCGACCGCGAGGTGTTTGACCGCGTCTTGCCTCTGCTCAGAACTATGGGGACGAACGTGACGTATGTCGGCAACTGCGGATGCGGATGTGTAGCGAAGATCGCCAACAACATGATAGTGGGCTGCCACCTCGCGGCCCTGGGCGAGGCGTTCTGCTTCGCGCAGAAGGCCGGCCTCGACCTCCAGACGCTGTTTGAGGCGATAAGGCACGGCTTCGCGGGAAGCGCGGTGATGGAGTCCAAGGCGCCGCGCCTCATAGCCCGCGACTTCAGCCCGAGCGCGCGGATGGCCGTCCATAAAAAGGATTTGGTCAACGCCGCATCTCTGGCCGAGTCAATGGGCGTCAAGATTCCGATGTCCGCAATGGTGCTTGACTACATGAACCAGATGGAGGCATTGGGCAAGATCAACGAGGATCATTGCGCCGTGGCCGAGATATACGAGCACGACATGGGAGTAAGATTAGGGGGGAGAAACTGATGAAGGCTCTGGTTAAAACCGAGGAGGCGCACGGGGCGTCGTACCAGACGATGCCTATGCCCGTCCCGGCGGAGGGCGAGGTTCTATTGCAGGTGGGCGGCGCTGCCATATGCGGCACCGACCTGCACGTGTTTGCTTGGAACGACTGGGCAACGCACAACGTTCACAACATCCCGCTGATAATGGGGCACGAGTTTGCCGGAACCGTGGTCGAGCTGGGCCCAAGGTGCCGCGACCTGAAGGTGGGCGACGTCGTGGCCGGCGAGACCCACATCACCTGCGGACACTGCTATCAGTGCAGGAACGGCATGAGGCACATATGCGCGAACCTGATTCAGCCCGGCCTGCACCGCAACGGCAGCTTCGCGGAGTTCATGGCCTACCCAGAGGAGTTCCTCGTGAAGCTTCCCAAGGGCATTTCGATGGAACAGGGAACCGTGCTTGAGCCGCTGGGCGTCGGGGTAAGCGCCGTGGAAAACATCAGGCCGGCCGGCGACAACGTGGTGGTGATAGGCAGCGGCCCCATAGGCCTGGCAGTGATACTGTCGGCGCATGCAATGGGCGCGTCGGACATAACGGCGCTTGACCTGAGCCCGTACCGCCTCTCCCTGGCGTCGAAGTGCGGCGCGACCCGCACAATCAACACGTCCAGCGCCGACCCCACTGAGGCCATCATGGAGGTCACGCACGGAGTGGGCGCCGACGTCATATTCGACGCGTCGGGCAGCCCAGCCGCCATATCGCACTGCTTCAAGTACCTCCGCAAGGGCGGCAGCGTGCACCTGCTGGGCCTGCCGTCGTCTCCGACGCCCATCGACCTGTCGCCCGACGTGATCTTCAAGGAGGCGACGATCCACGGCTACCACGGGCGCAAGATATTCTCGACGTGGACGCGGATGATAAACCTGATAGAGTCCGGCAAGATCGACCCGCTGCTGATGATAACCCACCGAGTCCCGCTCTCAGAGGCGGTCGGTGCGTTTGAGCTTCTGGAGCGCGGCGGCGACGCCGGCAAGATAATCTTCACGTTTGGAGGCGAGGGCAAATGAGCGAGATAGGGGAAGTGCGCTTCGTGTCGAAGGAAGCCAAGTCCATGAGGGTCATCGTGGCGCGGCTCCTGCCCGGCACAGACCTGGTGGCCGGCATCAAGGCGGTGTGCGCCGAGCACAAAGTGACGAGCGGGACGATAGCGTCCTGCCTCGGCAGCCTGAAGTTCGGGCGCTTCTCATGGGTGCTGCCCGACCCGTTCGCGAAGATGGGCTTCAGCTACTGCCCCCCAGTCGTGATCCCCGGCCCCGTGGAGTTCGTAGCCGGCCAGGGCACGGTGGGCGTGACGGGCGACGGCAAGATGACAGTGCACCTACACGCCGTAATGACCGACTCGAAGGGCGTGACATGGTCAGGCCATATGCACGACGAGGGCAACCTGGTCTACGCGACGATCGAGCTGGTTATACACGCCTACGAGGGCGTCACTCTAGTCCGCCCGGTGGACGCCGAGACCGGATTAACATTATTTAGGCCCGAATAGCGGCAGCAAAGCAGGCAAGCAAGCGGCGGGATGATCCAGGCCCCGCCGCTTTTTTATTATCTGATCGCCTTTGCGACTCCGCGCTTGATCAGGGGTAGTGGATGGGCATTACGTAGTCATCGAGGAGGTACATGATGGGCGCGGGAAGCTATTGTTCGTTACGATGTGGAAAAAAGCGGAGGCGTCCCCCAAACGTCCGAAACGTACACGGCCAAGTTCCGTGCAGGTAGGTGCGACTCCGCTTGATGGAGAGAGCATACCACGGGGCGAGGGGAATGTCAAGAGGGCAGCGCACAAAAAGAGCAGGAAAAACAGACAAACGCTAAGATAAGGATTATAGACGGAACGAAAGGAGCGGTGCCAATGGAGGTAGATCGGCCTCTCGATGTAGGCGAAGCTCTGGGCCAGCCAAAGGAGCCGGGCCGTCCACTCCGTGTCCTCGGCGCATCTGACGCCGGCCAGAAAGAAAATCTCGTTCTCTAGAAGGAACTCCCGCCTGACGACCTTCCGGCAAGGCGACGCGTAGCCGTAGAAGCGGTGCGTGAGCAGGTATTCCCTCACGTGGCCCTGGTCGCTTGACTTCATCGCGCCGCCGTCGGGCATGGACTGGGGAAGGTTCGGCACCTCTGGAAAGTAGACGAAGTTGCAGTACAGGACGTCCGGCCCTGAGGCAAGGGCGTTTTCGACCTCCGTCAGGCTGCCCTCGGCTAGCATGTCGGGGACGACTGTCCCCTCGTCGCCGTCGAGGAAGAAGAGGTACGCCCCCGACGCCCGCAGGATGGCGGTGTTCCGCGCGTCGGATTGCCCGCGGTTTTCCTGATGGAGGACGGAGACGCAAGCGCCGCGCCGGGCGTACTCGTCGCATATGGCGGCGGAGCCGTCCGTAGACCCGTCGTCCACCAAGACGATCTCGCGGCTCGGGCCTGGCTGTGAGAGGACGGAGTCGAGGCATTCACGCAGCCAAGGCGCCACGTTGTACACTGGGATTATAAAGCTGACGAGCGGGGTGTTGCATTCGGAACCGGACATTCAGACGCGCCGCGCCGGGCGCGCACTAGGGGGGATTTTGTGAGCGTGAGAATTAGAGCATACTACGAGCCGTGAGCCGTGAGCCGTGAGCCGTGAGCCGTGAGCCGTGAGCCGTGAGCCGTGAGCCGTGAGCCCATTATACAGGCTTAGCGAGAATTTGCAAGAGCGAAATTCACAAATTTTTTCGTTCATGTCCGACGCGAACCTCCTTTCGTATCGAGGGATCGGAGTCACACTACCCCGACGCCCTCGTTGATTTCCCATATTGTACACGAAACCGTAAAATTCCCGATTGCCTCGGCGGCAGACCAGGGCTATCATTCTTACGCGTCTTACGCATGGTTCCATAAAAGAAAAGGAGGTCTATATAATGGAAGACAGATTTCGATTTCCCGCCTTCTCGTCCCAAACCATCGAGGGCGCGCCGGTCACCGACGCCGTCTTCGCCGAGAAGAGGCTCACGATGGTCAACATGTGGGCGACCTGGTGCCCGCCCTGCGTCGGCGAGATGCCCGACCTCGCGGAGCTCGCGCGGGACATGCCCGAGGGCTCGCAGCTGGTCGGCATCGTCATGGACGTGTCGGTCGGCGACGTGGGGACACCGGCCCACGCAAAGGCCAAGGCGATTTTGTCCCAAGCAGGAGCGGACTTCATGCAGATTCTCCGCTCGGACGACATGACGCCGTACCTCAGCGGAGTCCGCAGCATTCCGGCCACGATATTCGTGAACTCGGAGGGCAGAGTAATAGAACAGCCGCTAGTCGGGGCACGCTCGGCCAGCGAGTACTGCGCGGAGGTGGAGAGCCTCCTAGATGGCCTCAACCCCCCGGAGGACTCAAACGTCTGGGTGCTAGACCCCCGTCGATGAGCGCGGAGTCCGCCTCAGGCTGTAGACCGCCATAGCCGCCACCAGCGCCAATAGCGCCAACGGTATGGGGCGCGTCACGAATGGCGCCAGGCTGCCGTCGCTGACCAGCAGGCACGTGCGGAACTTGTTGTCCATCACGCCGCCCAGAATCATGCCCAAGACCACCGGGGCGGTCGGGAACTCGGCAAGCAGCATGAGCCAGCCGGCCGCGCCGAACAGGAGCACCAGCAGCAGGTCAAAGTGCGACAGGTTTATGGCGTATCCCCCGATGACCGCCATCGCCGCCACCAGCGGGACGAGGTAGCGGTCGGGCACGGCCAGGATGCGCACCATCGGCTTGGCCAGCAGCGACGCCGTGATCCACAGGGCGAAGACCGACAGGAAGAGCAGGTAGAAGACCTCGTATATGAACTCCGGGCTCTCGGTGCTGAGCATGGGGCCGGGGCGAATCCCGTGAAGCGTTATGGCGCCGAGCAGGATGGCGGCCGGCGGGCTCCCCGGAATGCCGAGCGTCAGCAGAGGCACGAGCGTCCCGCCTATGGCCGCGTTGTTGGCCACCTCCGCCGAGATTATCCCGCTGTACGCCCCATCGCCGATCGCCTTGCCGTTCTCGTCGTTCTTCCGGCCTCCCTTGGGGTCGCCCCCTTCGGTCTTCTGCGCCGTGTTGTAGGCCACCCACGCCGCCACGTCCTCGCCGACGCCGGGCAGTATCCCTATCCACACGCCTATCATGGAAGATTGAACTATGAGGCGAATTCGCCGCGCGATGATTGAGAAGACCGACGCATTATGGCCCCGCTCTTCCCTAACTCCTTCCGCGGGACGGCGAGCTTCCCCGGTGCCTTGGAACGCCTTGATGACCTCCGGCACGGCGTACAGTCCAATCATGGCCGGGACGAAGGAGACGCCGCTGAACAGGTTGAAATTTCCGCCCGTGAAGCGCGGCACGCCCTCAAGGGTGTCCAGCCCGACGAAGGAGATCAGAATCCCGCCCATCCCGCCTATCCATCCCTTGACGCTCGCGCCGGCACCGCTGCCGCTGGTCATGCAGCCGCACATGAACACCCCGAACATGGCCAGCGCGAAGTACTCCGGCGACGTGAAGCTTAACGCCACCTTCGCGAGGAGCGGGGTGAAGAAGACCAGCATGAGGCAGCCCATGAACGTCCCGATGAGCGAGGCGACGCGCGTGACCCTTATCGCGCGCTCGGCCTGCCCCATGAGGGCGAGTTTATGCCCGTCTATTGCCGTGGCCGCGGCGGAGGGCGTTCCCGGGATGTTCAGCAGGATGGCCGATATGCTCCCGCCGTAAACTCCGCCGACGAATATGCCCATGAGTATGGAAAACGTGTACTGCGCCGGAAAGTCATGAACCAGCCCCGCGAGCAGCGCCACCCCCATAGTTGTGGTGAGCCCCGGCAGCGCCCCGATGGTCACGCCGAGAGCCGTAGCTGCCAGCAGGACAAAGACAACCCTCCAGTCCGAGTAAACCGCGACGGCGTGGAGAACGTAGGCCATCACGCCCCCTAGGCCGTAATGAATCATTTGAATCACCTCGGGTGGGAGTATACCACACCGGCCGGGTGTATAATCATGATGTTTCGCGCCAATGGCCTCGCCCGCCTAGGCGTCAAGATCGGCAGCATTGCCGCGCAGGACAAGGCGACCGCCGCCGGCCGGGCTCAGGGGGACAATGGTAGAATTTCTCGGAGATGAGTCGATGACGACGGCGAGGCAAAAATCGAAGCGTCCGGCTAGGCGGCGCGCGAAGTGGCATCAAGCATTCGTCGATGCGCTGCACACGGGCTTGCGGAGGTACCGTGACGTGCTGGAGCTCCTGCCGGAGTTCCCGCTCACGTCCGAGCCGATGCGCCTTGACCTGCTGATCATTAAGAAGCA
>JAISUL010000085.1 GCA_031272145.1 Synergistaceae bacterium | reverse complement strand
CTCGGCGAGCACGCCGACCGCGAGGGACAGCCCGCCCAGCACGTCGCCTATTGCCGTGCCGGTGCGGGTCGGCGATCCCCCAGGCCAGCCAGTGGTGCTCATCAGGCCGCTCGTGGCCTGGGCGATGATGTCGTAGCCCGGCCTCTGGGTGTAGGGCCCCGTGTGGCCGAAGCCCGACACAGCCCCGTAGATTATGCGCGGGTTGACCTCCTTCAGCGCCTCGTAGCCGAGCCCCAGCTTCTCCATGACGCCGGGCCGGTAGTTCTCCAGCACAACGTCGGCCTTCTTGACCAGGTCGAGGAAAATTTTCTTGCCCTTGGGATTCTTGAGGTTCAGGGTGACCCCGCGCTTGTTGCGGTTGAGGTTCATGTAGTAGGCGCTCTCGCCGTTTTTGAACGGCCCCATGCCGCGGGTGTCGTCGCCTTTGGACGGCTCCTCGATCTTGATGACGTCCGCTCCCATGTCGGCCATCATCATGGAGCAGAAAGGCCCAGCCAAAACCCGCGTCATATCCAAAACCACCAGCCCGTTCAGCGCGCCACGCATAGAACTGTCGGGCATAATTCGCCCACCTCCAGTAGGGGCATTAGCCCCGTTGGGGCTAAGCCCCGGGGGCTCAGGCCCCAAGATTAAAATTACATCATATCATTTATATCATTCGATGTGGTGCTTCCACACACCCTGTTCTACCAGCTGCCGCGATACCGTCCCTGCCCAGTCGGAGTTGCTCCTCGGCGACGCCGGGCTTGGGTGAAGCACCACGGCCACTGCCGCGGCAACGCCAGCGGCTAACGCGCGCGTGGCGGCGAAGTTTCCGACGCCGACGACGAAGCGCGGGCGCAGGGCTGCGATGGTCTCCCTCAGGTGCTCGTCGCAGGCCTCGAACAGCGGGGCACGCACCTCTTTTGGGAGCCTGTCCGGCGTGACGTTGCCTCCATCCCCGACGAACAGGAGGGGGCAGTAGTTTGCCACGAAGTGCTCCGCGAAGAAGGCCTCAGGGGTCACAAAGCGCTTGACAAAGAGCCCCCACAGCCTTCTCCCGCTGACCTCCGAGCGCCGGCACCCCCAGCCGTCGATCGGGTACTTCGGATGCGTCTCTGTTGGCCTGCCAATGGGCGCGGTGATTCCGAGCCAGTCTCTCACCACTGACACCTCGCCGAACGGGACGCCGGTCTGAGCCATCCCCCAGGGCCCCGGGTTCATGCCGAGGAAGAGCACCCTGCGCTCAGTCGTTCCCCACTTGGCTACGTACTCCTCAAACGCCGCCCCAGCGTACACAAGTGGGTTAAGCGTGACAAGCCCAGGCAGCGAGGGCGAGGAAAAATACCCCCCGACTGCGTCCCTGAGACGGCGAGCAGCGGCAATCAACAAAGCCGCGACTTGCGTCCGCGCTGCTGTGGTCATGGGTGGGCACTAAATCACCACCGGGGTCTAACCCGGTCGCGTTCGGAGCTTAGAGCTTCACCTACTCCGAATACGTGATCTTTGGCCTGGCGGATTCGTGCTGCGACTTGGGTGAAGCCGGTGCCGCCGAAGGTGTTTCGTTTCTCGACGCTGCGGCGCAGGACGTCGGGGCCGGATATTATGTCCATCGTGCGCTTGTCGGCCTCGGGAACCAGCGTTTTGAGCTCCTCGAAGCTCAGGTCGGTGAACGCCTTGTTCTCGTCGATGCAGTGTTTCACCAATTTCCCGACCTTGAAGTGGGCGTCGCGGAACGGTATGCCCTGCATGACGAGGTGCTCGGCCACGTCCGTCGCGAGGGCGAACCCTCTGCCCTTGTCCAGGGCCGCGCGCGCTGCCTCCGCGTCGACCTCGGTCGCGACGAGGAGCTGCGGCAGCACCTCCAGCACACCGTCCAAGGCGTCCAGCGAGGCGAAGAGCCCCCGCTTGTCCTCCTGGAGGTCGCGGTCGTAGGTCATGGGCAGGCCCTTCATCGTCACGAGCAGGTCGACCATGTGGCCGATTACCTGTCCTGTGTGGCCGCGAATTAGCTCGAGCACGTCGGGGTTCTTTTTCTGGGGCATCATGCTGGAGCCGGTGCAGAAGGCGTCGGGGAGCTTTATCCACGCGAACTCCTGAGTGGAGTAGATTATCAAGTCCTCCGCGAGGCGTGACGCGTGGACGGCGAACATGGACGCGAAGTGGTGGTAGTCGGCCATGTAGTCTCGGCTGGCGACGGACTCCATGCTGTTTTGCGACACTGACGAGAAGCGCAGCTCCCGCGCCGTGGCCTCGCGGTTCAGCGGCAGGGTTGAGCCGGCCAGGGCGCCGCTGCCGAGCGGGCACTCGTCCAGAGCGTCGTATGCCGAGGCGAGCCGCCTCATGTCCCGCGAAAACGCCTCGAACCACGCCATCCAGTAGTGCCCCATCGATATTGGCTGCGCCTGCTGAAGGTGCGTGTAGCCTGGCACCACGACGTCCAGGTGCGCCTCGGCGCGGTTCAGCAGAGCCTCGAGGAGGTGCAGCACGGCGCCGCGCTGGTCGAGGAGCCTGTCCCTCATATAGAGGCGCATGGTCGTCGCTATCTGGTCGTTTCGGCTGCGGCCTGTGTGCAGCTTGGCTCCTATCGGGCCGAATAGCTCGATTACCCGGCTTTCGATGTTCATGTGAACGTCCTCGAGCTCATCGGAGGGCTGGAGGCGTCCGAGCTCTATCTCGGTCATCACGGCCTCCAGCCCGCACACGATCAGGTCGGCCTCCTCAGCGGTTATAATCCCTGCCGAGCCGAGCATCCGCGCGTGGGCGATGCTGCCCCGTATGTCGTGCCGGTAGAGCCGCCAGTCGAGGTCCAGCGACTGGGTGAACTTCTGAACGGCCTTGGACGTGTCGCCCTCAAAGCGTCCCTTCCACATGCCCTTTTCCCTGCCCCCTTTTTCTTGCCTATGTCTCATTTTCTGCGCGGCTGGGCGCCCTGAAGCTCTAGCCTCACGATGCGCAGGTCCTGCCAGCCCTGCACCGCCCCGACCGCTATCATCGCCCTGACCCACACGCCTATGCCGTTTTGCGCCGGCTCGGCCACGGTGAAGTCTATCCTCGGCGCGCCTCCTAGGAAGCCGTTGCTGTTGCGCTCGACCACTGCGTTCATCAGGAAGAACCCGTACTGCTGCCGCAGGTGAAACGCGAGCTCCTCGGCGTCGTGGGCTGGCGGCATGACCCAGACTCGGTATCGCGCCGCGCGGCACGTCCTGCTTATGGGAGGGGCGTCGTCCGGCAGGGCGGCGCCGGAAACGATCCGGAAGCCGTCGGGCATCTGGCCGTTCAGCGCCTCGACCGACTCCGGAACGGGCGCGCTCTCGATCCATATGTCCGCCGGCTCGGCCAGGGCTATCACGCCTGTGGGGAGCTCAGGCCCGAAGCTCACCTTTGCCCGCGGGGAAAACCCGTCCGTGCGCAGCGGACGCAGCCCTGCCCGCCTGATAGCCCGCCCGAACACCGTGGTCAGAGCCGTGTGCGGCACGAAACAGGCCCCGCGGCGCTTCTCATATATGATGCGCAGACGCATTATTTAATAAGGCCTCCTTTTCCGCAGTTCACGCCGCAGCCTAGGCACCCGGCGCGGCAGTCCGGCGTGGTCCTGGCAGCGCGCGAGGCAGCCCGCTCGGATAGGAGAAACTCCCTCGACACCCCAGCGTCGACGCACTCCCAGGGGAGGGGTTCGTCCTCGCCTCGCTCCCTGGTGTATGAGGCAGGGTCAACGCCGAGGGCGTCGAACGCCTCCTTCCACCGCGGCAGGTCGAACGTCTCAGTCCAGGCGTCGAAGCGCGCGCCGAGGCGCCAGGCTTTCTCGATGACGCCGGAAAGCCGCTCGTCGCCGCGTGCCAGGACTCCCTCGAGGAAGGTCTGCTCCGGCTCGTGGTAGGCCAGAGTCAGAGCTTTGCTTGTTCCGGCAAGGGACTTCAGGAAGCGCCCCTTTTCTTTCAGCTCGTCAATTCCGCTCTGGCGCTCCCACTGGAAGGGGGTGTGCGCCTTCGGGACGAACCCGGCCACGGACACCGCGACCGAGGCGCGCTTCTTGCCGTTTTGCCTGGCGGTCTTCAGGGCGCTTCGCGCTAGGTCGACTATGCCGCGGAGGTCGTCCTCGGTCTCGGTGGGCAGGCCCATCATAAAGTAGAGCTTCACCCGCTCCCATCCCATAGAGAAGGCGTCGTTCAGGCAGGCCGCGATGGAGGCCTCGTCGATGCCCTTGTTGATCACGTCGCGCAGCCTTTGCGTCCCGGCCTCTGGGGCGAAGGTCAGGCCGCCGCGGCGAACCTTGCGGAGGCGGGCGGCGAGTCCCACGGAGAACCCGTCCATGCGCAGGCTCGGCAGCCCGAGCGTGACTCCCTCCTTAAGGAGGGCGGGGGTGAGGGCCTCCACGACGCGCTCGATGCCGGAGTAGTCGCAGGACGCTAGGGACAGCAGCCCGACCTCCTCCCAGCCGGTGCTGCGGACTATCTCGCGGACGGAGTCGATGACTGACTCCGGGCTGCGCTCGCGCACGGGGCGGCTGGTCATTCCGGCCTGACAGAAGCGGCACCCGCGGGTGCAGCCGCGGAACACCTCGACCGCGGCTCGGTCGTGCACCGTGCTCACGGAGGGAATTATCATCGAGCTAGGGGTGTACGAGCCGTCGAACGAGGCCGCGAACCGCCGCTCGACTCGCGCGCCCTTGGGCGTGAAGGCAGGGGAGTATACGCCGCGGATCTTGGCGCAGGCCGCGAGGCGGGGGCCGCGCTTCATGCCCCTGGTCTCTCTAAGGGTTTCGAGCATCTCGGAGAACGTCTCCTCGCCCTCGCCGACGCAGAACAGGTCTATGAACTTGGACATAGGCCCAGGCACGAAGGCGCCCGGCCCCCCTGCCGTGACGATCGGGTGCGCGTCGCCCCTCTCGTCAGCCGCCAGGGGGATTTGGGACAGGCTGAGCATGGTCAGGACGTTGGTGTAGGAGAGCTCGTGCTGCAGGGTGAAGCCCAGCACGTCGAACTCGGCGAGCGGCATCGAGCGCTCGATGGAGGCGAGCGGGATGGACTTCTCGGCCATCAGGCGCTCCATGTCGGGCCAGGGGCAGTATGCCCTGTCGGCAGCGACGCCAGGCAGCGAGTTCAGGAAGGGCGACAGGACTTGGAAGCCGTAGTAGCTCATGCCTATTTCGTACACGTCCGGAAAGGCCAGGCAGACGGTGATGTCCCCCGGCGCAAGCCCGCGCAGGCCAGGCCGCACCTCGCACCCGCCGTAGCGCGAAGGCCGCGAGACCTGGGCCAGCAGCGGCCATATGGGGTTCTCGAACTCGGAGAAATAAATCTGGTCTTGGGTTATAGTCAACGCCTCCAATCCATAACGTCCCCCGTTCTTTGAAACATCCTTCATTATATCGTATACTGACGCAGATGGCCCGGGCGTGCTTTCGCCGGGATTCAGTTTACGCTTTACGATTATGGACTATGGGGTGTGATATTTTGAGGGCTTCCGGTTTGATTTTGTTCGGCTGCGCGGCCGTTATGTTCTGGATGGGCATGAAGCGGCGTGAGGCGGGCGAGAAAGGGCTCGCTTTCCGCGACTTCCTCATGGCCGCAATACTGGCTATCTTCGGGATAGGCTTCACCTTCTGAGGCCGGGGCATGGAGTACTCGATTCTGACCATCAACCCAGGCTCGACCAGCACCAAGATAGCGATGTTCCAGGGCGAGAACGAGGTTTGGAACGAGACCATACGGCACTCGGTCGACGACCTTGCGCGGTTCGGCTCCGTCATGGAGCAGTTCAGCTTCAGGCTTGAGATGGTTCTGGACGCGATGAGGCAGCACGAGCCGCTCCCCAAGCTGGACGCGGTCTGCGGACGCGGGGGCATCATCGACCCGCTGCCCAGCGGGACGTTCCTCGTGGACGGGCGCATGATCGACCGCCTCAAGCTCGGCAAGCCATGGGACCACGCCTCGAACCTCGGAGGCGTCCTTGCCGACGCCATAGCCTCGCGCACCGGCATACCGGCCTTCATAGTCGACCCGGTCTGCGTCGACGAGATGGTGCCAGAGGCGAAAATCACCGGGCTGCCGGAGCTGCCCCTGAGCTGCTTCTCCCACGCACTGAACACCAAGGCCACGGTGAGGCGCGCGGCGAAGGACCTCGGCATCCCTTGGGACAAGCTCCGAGTCGTTGTCGTCCACTTGGGCGGCGGGATAACGATCTCAGCGCACCGCCTCGGTCTGATAGTGGACACGAACAACGTGAACGAGTGCGGCCCCTTCGCGCCAGAGCGTGCCGGCGGGCTCCCCTCCGGCGCCCTGGCCGACCTGTGCTTCAGCGGCAAGCACACATACGAGGAGATGCGCAAGAAGGTCGTCGGCGGCGGCGGCCTGCGCGCCCACCTGGGCACCAGCGACATGCGCGAGGTGGACGCCATGATAGAGCGCGGAGGCCCCGAGGGCGAGAAGGCCGCCTTCCTTCGCCGAGCGATGGCCTGGCACATAGCCAAGGAGATCGGCGCCCAGGCCGTGTCGATGTGGGACGGGGAGCAGAGGGTCGACGCGATCCTCTTCACCGGCGGCATAGCCTACGACTCGGACTTCATCGCCATGGTGCAGGAGCGCGTCCAGTGGATCGCCCCGTGCCTCGTCTACCCGGGCGAGGGCGAGATGCCGGCCCTGGCTCAGGGCGCCGAGCGCGTGCTGTCCGGCGAGGAGAAGGCCAAGAGGTACGGGGATTATTACCCAGCATAGATATTAAGTATAAGTATAAGTAAATACTTTTTCGGGAGGTCGTTATACTATGGAACAGATTCGCTCGCTTTCACAGATGGTCGAGGAGGCCAAGAAGGTCTGCGCGGCCAAGGGCAAGAAGCGCCTCTCCGTCGCGATGGCGGAGGACGCTGGGCTTATAAAGGCCATCGAGGACGCGCGGCGCGACGGCCTGGTCGAGGCGACTCTGGTCGGGGACGAGGCCAAGGTCAAGGCGTGCATAGCAGAGGCCGGAGCCAACGCCGCCGACTACACGGTCATCGACGAGAAGAACGAGGCCAAGTGCGGCCTAGTCGCGGTCGCGGAGGTGTCCTCCAAGCGCGCCGACATCTACATGAAGGGCCAGCTCCACACGGACAACTTCCTCCGCGGGATGCTCAACAAGGACGTGGGGCTCCGCAGCGGCAAGGTCATCTCGCACTGTTACTTCCACCACGTCGAGGGCTACGACCGCATCATCTTCATAGCAGACGCGGCGTTCAACCCCTACCCCGACCTGAAGCAGAAGGCCGACATCATCCGCAACACGGCCGGATTTGCGCGCGCGCTCGGGGTGGCTGTGCCCAAGGTGGCGTGCCTCGCCGCTGTCGAGGTGATCAACCCCGACATGCCCTGCACGCTTGACGCGGCTGCCCTGGTGCAGATGAACCGCCGCGGGCAGATCAAGGACTGCGTCGTGGACGGCCCCTTTGCTCTGGACAACGCCGTCAGCGAGGAGTCGGCCAAGATAAAGAAGATAGACTCGCCCGTCGCCGGCAAGGCCGACATCCTCTTGGTTCCCAACATCGACGCTGGCAACGTGCTTGCCAAGGCCGTGGTCTACTTCTCGAAGAACGAGACAGCAGGGCTCATAGTCGGAGCCGCTGCACCGGTCATCCTGACGAGCCGCGCCGACTCACCGCGCGCGAAGATGCTCTCCATAGCCGCGGCTATCATGCTCTCGCACGCCTGAGGCATTGTCAGATGCGCATATTCGCCATAAACCCCGGCTCGACCAGCACGAAGGTCGCGCTGTACGAGGACGACAAGTGCTTATGGACGGAAGTCCAGCGCTACGACGCTGACGTGCTGGCCGAGTTCGCTAACGTGATGGAGCAGGAGGCGTTCCGTTTCGACGAGATAGTCAAGGTGCTGAACGCCAGGGGGGTTAAGCCCTCCGACTTCGGCGCGGTGGTGGGGCGCGGCGGCCTGCTGAAGCCCATCCCAGGCGGGACTTACGCAGTCAGCGAGGCGATGCTGAGCGACCTCAGGAACATGGTGCACGGCTCTCACGCCAGCAACCTAGGGGCGCCCCTTGCAGTCCGCTTCGCCAGCGCAGGCGGGCGCGGCGCTCCGTCTTACATAGTTGACCCGGTCGTGGTGGACGAGCTTGCGGACGAGGCGAGGGTTTCGGGCCTGCCGGAGCTCCCGAACGTATCCATCTTCCACGCCCTGAACCAGAAGGCCGTAGCGCGCCGCGTCGCAAAGGAGCTTAACAAGCCACTCTCCGAGTGCCGGCTGATAGTGGCGCACATGGGCGGCGGCGTGTCGGTCGGCGCCCACGAGAACGGGCGGGTCATAGACGTTAACAACGCGCTTGACGGCTCTGGCCCAATGTCGCCTGAGCGCGCCGGAACCCTGCCTGTGGGAGGGCTTATCGACCTCTGCTACAGCGGCAAGTACACCCTGCCGGAGATACGAAACAAGATCGTGGGTCACGGCGGCTTAGTAGCGCACCTGGGCACGAACGACCTGCGCGAGGTCGAGAAGATGGTCGCGGCGGGGGATTCCCACGCAATCCTGATATTCGAGGCCCTGTCCCTGCAGGTGGCCAAGGATATAGGCCGGTCGGCGGCGGTGCTGCGCGGGCGCGTTGACGCGACGGTGCTGACGGGGGGGCTGGCCTACAGCGACTCCCTGTGCCATAAGATAAGGGAGCGGGTTGGGTTTATCGCGCCGGTTGTGAGGTACCCCGGGGAGGACGAGATGCAGGCCTTGGTCGACGGGGCGCTGCGGGTTCTGCGCGGGGAGGAGAGGCTGATGAGGTACGACGGCTGAGGGGGTGTAAAGCGTTAGTTTCGGGAAATCCCAAAGCTGCCGGGATTTCCCGAAACCGCTTTCGCCGTATGCGATTGGTTATCCCCAATCTGAATCACATCTTGCGTTGAAATAGCATTTGCTGCATAGCCATGTATAGTCTGAACGGGGAATAGGCCTTCGCCGTTCCAAAACACGTCGCATTAAATCCAATGCACTTGGAAAATTGTTTTTGAGCATGTCAGCCACCATGTGTGATGGAATAACTTCAGGAGCTTCGTTTGATACAAGATAGAATACAGTTAATGATGGGACGAACCCGGCATTTTTCTCAAACAACCACGCATAAACCAGCATTTGAGCCAGTCCAGAGACGGCATTATCGTCACTTCCGTATCCCTTGAATTCTATTAGCATTGGCTCTTTCGTATCAGGATTAAACAATGCGCAGTCATATCTCCCGCTCAGCTTTAGCATAACGCCGTCGCTGAAGACATGAAGAGCACTTAGTGTTTGCTCAGGCTTGTGGAAGATGTTTTTCAGAACACTGTCAACCAGTTCTCTAGGCGCTTGCCACAAGGATGGAATTCGCCACAAATATCCGCTCAGGTGCTCGATCCACTTCTCTATGGCTCTGTTGAGAGCTTCGATATTAGCAATCTTTAGATTGCTCCCATTATTCTTAAGAAATGGTACGAGGTAATATTCAGCCACGAAATTACGGAGTCGCTCTTGCAAGACACCGATTTCAGTGACATCTTTGAATATACTGAGAAATTCCGTTCTTCTAGTAAAAAATGACTCCGCGATGTTTTTGTGAAATGGCCCAGCTATTTCGTTATGAAAGGTTTTTCCAAAAGCGACTATTTCTCCATTAACAACGGGCCACATCTTATGTCCGGCTGTTTTATATGCACAATGCCTAGGGCAATGCATGCAAATGCGCACGTCTGTAGCATTTGCTGCGAAAACAATCGCGTTCCTAAGTAGTGTCATGATTTCAGCCTCACCATTTTGCCGCCTGGAGAATCAAAAGGTTCCAGTCGATTTTTGTGGGCGGCGAAAAATTCCAAAGCACAATCATATAGGTGGTCAGCGAGGTTCATTGTATTGAGCAACGAACGAATATTCATCATATACATTGGCATATGAGAAAGAACGTCAGTAGCCCTCGCTTCAAAATCTGAAGGCAACTAAGGAGAAAGATGAGAAGGATGGACAGGCCCAGGATCGTCGCTGCTGTTAAAAGTAAAAGGTGGCAATTTCTTGAATCTACGTTGCATGTAGCCCTCAAAGTCGGCATTGTCAGCGGTTTGCATGCCACTGAACACATCACCCTGCTGGATTTTTACATGCAGATTCCAGAGCGCAAACCAGCAAGATAGCTGCTCACGCTCAAGATTAATATGTTTGCCGCCACGCTCCATAAATTGTTGTTTTTGTTTGCCTGTTTCGGTCGCCTCAGTCCATTTGAAGGGGCAACGGTGATCTGTTATGTAATACACACGCCCGTCTTTGTTATCATGCCAAAAATTATTGGCACGGCTGAAGGCTGCGCGTGCCGTTGAAGAATTTCCGTTCGTGTGCATAATGAAAACTGTGCTCTGGTTATCTCTTTGGTCGCAGATGACCAACATCCACAAATGGTCAGTAGGCTTTTCTGGCCATGACGTTATGATACTATAGGTCGCATTTGCCGTAAAAAAAGTTTTAAGAGCCCAAAAAAGCTGGGACGCATCAGGTAGCCAAGAAGTGATGTTGCTCTCGATGGATTCTATTTCTTTGTTGTAGAATTGATCAATTACTTCGTCCATATCGATTGGCGTTAGCACGGGCTTTGTTGTATTTCCAGTGCTTTTCTCGCGAACAATATCGTTAGCGATCGATATTATCATGCGAGGGGTATAGCTATTCCTATATTTGGGCGCCAGTGTTCCCCGTAGCCACGTGAGTATTTCTTGTAGCTTGGGGTCATGATACCGCGCAGCTACTAAACGCTTTTCGATGATATTTTCGGCGTCTTGAATTGTTCTGCAGTTAGTCATTGTAAATCTGTTATCGGACAACCTTTCGCGCGCAGCAGTATCCAATGCCTTGGAGAAATCTGACCATGTTCCAGGACGAAACATAGTCAACGGTAGCATTGCATGCACCTGTCCTACCAATAGATCAATCGTAAAACCAAATTTTTCAATTATGCTATGATCCTTCATCCCTTCAAGCTGATCAAAGCAAACTAACATAGTATATCCGTAATGCGCCAACAGCATGCCCCAAGATTTTATTATGTCCTGTGCTTCGGTCTCCAGTTGAACAGGGGTCATCCCTCCCCTGTCGCGTACATTCAAAGTCCCCAATTGTTCATCGTCAATCGTGCCATCCAACCAAGTGTTAGCTATTAAGCGTGTATCTTCGTCGCCGTAACGGTAGGCGAACAAAGCCTTTAGAAAATCTACACATATCCCATGAAGGATACTTTGAAAACGACGCACGAAACTTTTGACATTCGGTGTGGTGGTGGCTGAAGCTTCACCTAGCATTTCGTCGAGGATGATGTCAAGCTGAGTTACACCATTGTGTGACTTTTGGACTAGGGACAAAAATATTTCTCGCCACAAATGCCTATTGACACTTTCGGAATCTGTGAAAGCCCTTATATAAGTAAAAACTGTCTTGACGTCGCAAGCAGCTGCTTGCCGCCGAACGCGTTCGAGCATGTGAGTTTTCCCAGAACCAGCATCACCTAGTACCAGGGCCGAAAGTGGCTTTGCCGGTGCCTTGCTTTTTTGATGCAGCAAGTCGAAAATGGCTTCGGCTACATCGCTATTAAGCTCATAGGCATCACTGTAGACACTCTCTTTGTCGTCGTAACTTCCCGGCTCCGGCGCTACGGCTCCACTAAAAGGGTTGTTATGCCGTAGTTCATCCTGTATACTCATTTTTTACTCCCGCCTTCCATGCGTAAGCGACACGCTATCCATGATGAAGCCGTTCTCGTCTACGAAGACCTCATTCGGATCATTGTGGCCGCCTTCGCTTGCATGAAGCTGAATCTCTTCAGTATCCCGCAAACGGCGCAACATATCGTCGAACTCATCACGTGGCCAGCCCAGCTTGCGGCGCAAGTCCCCAATCGCCACTCGGTCGGTGTGAGCGTTATGCTTGAGGCCGTCCCTCAAAGCAGTTAGGAACGCCTCGTCTCTGCCCGTAGGCTCCGGCGGTTCTGGGCGGATTGTGTCGGGAACGTCCACCGGGCAAATCATAGGGACGCCGGCGCTGTTTAAGTCGATGGCTTTTACTTGCCCGCGCGCAAGCAGAACATTCAAAACGGAGATGTACTCGTCCTTTTTGAACGGGATATTCTGACCCAGCTTGCCGACACGCTGAGCGCCCTTCCTCTGGATCACCCTAAACAGCAGGATATCGTCCGGCATCCTGAAGACTATATACGCTCGCGTGCCCACTTTTTTCAACGTCAGTTCGCCGTCGAGCGCTCCGAGTGCTTTGGCGAGCTCGGCGGAAGTGGGCTTCGCCTTGCCCGTTAGCTCCTTTTGCAGGGCCGACGACAATTTGCTGAGAGCGATAAAATCCGCTCCCTTAGCCGTAACGCGCACAAAATCCACAAGCCGCTCCGAGATGTTTCCGCCTGCCACAGCGCATCCCCTCCTTATCCATAGCCTAGCATATCGAGGAGAGGTTGTCAAGCCCAAATTGAGTACTATCTTTAGGGAATGCTAGCTAACCATTGGACTGAGGAAAGATTTGTGCGAGAGGGGCGGAAGCGCGTGCCGTGCTCCGCCCCTGAGCGCGCGACGCGCCCAAAATCGGGAAGTCCCGACGTTGGGATTTCCCGAAGCCACTCCGCCCTACTAAAACCCTAGAAATCCGTGAACTTCGCGGGGCGCTTCTCCAAGAACGCCGTCATGCCCTCCTTCTTGTCGGCGGTCGAGAAGGTCAGGCCAAGAAGCTGCGCCTCTAGCTTCAGCCCGTTGGCTACGTCCATGTCGAGGCCCGCGTTGATCGCGTACTTCGCTATAGAAACGGCGTAACTCCCCTTGGAGGCGATCTTCACGGCAAGCTTGCGGCAATATCCCAGCAGCTCCGCCTGAGGAACGACCTTGTTGACCAGACCGATACGGTAGGCCTCCTGAGCGTCGATGTTGTCGGCGCTGAAGATCAGCTCCTTCGCACGGCCCTTGCCGATGAGCCGAGACAGGCGCTGCGTCCCGCCGAAGCCGGGGATGATGCCAAGGCCTACCTCCGGCTGGCCGAATTTCGCGTTCTCGGAGGCCACGCGAATGTCGCATGCCATCGATATTTCGCAGCCTCCCCCTAGGGCGAAGCCGTTCACCGCCGCGATGGTGGCCTGAGGCATGTTCTCCAGCCTGCCGAAGGCCTCGTACGCCAGCAGCGAAAACGTGCGCCCCTCCGCCGGCGTCGCGTTCACCATCTCGGATATGTCCGCGCCCGCAACGAAGGACTTCTCCCCCGCACCGGTCAAGATGAGCGCCTTCACGTCCTTGCGCCTCTCGATGCCGGCGAGGCACTCGCCAAGCTCGGTCAGAGTCTCGGTGTTCAGCGCGTTGAGCACCTTCGGCCTGTTGATGGTGACGACGGCGATCTCGTCCGCGACTTCCAAAAGCAGATTGTTCACGATAAAAACCTCCCATATACGGGTCGTGCCCGTGCTTAATGCCCTGCATATAGATTATAGCGCCGGCTCGGGCGCCGCTCTAGTCTGTGGTAATATGGGCGAAGGTTTTGCCGCTTATTTTTATTTTTACTCTGGAGGGTGTGCTTTTGGACATTCCGATTTCCCGCGACGGGCGGGCAGCCGGCCTCCCGCTGTACGCGACGGAGGGCTCGGCCGGCATGGACGTTCGGGCGGCGGAGGAGCGCGTGATAGAGCCGGGCGGGCGGGCTCTGGTTCCGACGGGGCTGCGCGTCGCACTGCCGAGGGGCTGGGAGGCGCAGATAAGGCCGCGCAGCGGTCTGGCGCTGAGGCACGGGATAGTCCTGCCGAACAGCCCCGGCACCATAGACTCGGACTACCGCGGCGAGATAGGCATCATAATGATGAACCTCGGAGACGCGCCGTTCACCGTGCACAGGGGCGACAGGATAGCCCAGATGGTCGTGGTGCCGGTCGCGCGCGTCGAGTGGGTCGAGGTCAGGCCGGACGAACTCGGCGACACGCAGCGCGGCGAGGGCGGGTTCGGATCAACAGGAGGCGGGGCGTAAATGGAGCTAGTGAGTTTGGGGGAACGCACCTGGTACATCCCGGGGCGGGTCAACGTGGGCTACTACGAGGAGGGCGACTGCGGCTACCTCATCGACTCCGGCCTCGACGACGACCAAGGAAGAAAGGTGATGAAGCTCCTCCGCGAGACACGAGGGGTAAGAACAGAGGCGCAGCCGCAGGGGTCTAGAACCCTTCGGGCTATCATAACGACCCACGCCCACCCCGACCACATAGGCGCGACCCCCTTCATACAGAAGAGGACGAACTGCGAGGTGTGGGCGACCGACATCGAGGGGGTGCTGGCGAAGCGCCCGCCGATGGTGCCGCTTATGGCGTGGTCGGCCAAGCCGTTTCCGTCCGTGGTCATAGGCAGCGCGAAGAAGTTTCTGGAGGCGAGGCCGTCGTCCCGCGTGTCGTTCATCGAGGACGGGACGGGGCCGAGAAAAATAATGGACACGGAGTTGGTGGCCGAGCCGCTGCCGGGGCACTCCGTCGACATGATAGGCGTCCTTACGCCGGACAGGGTCTTCTTCTTGGCCGACGCGGTGCTTGACCCGTCGGTGCTGGAGAAGTACCGCTTCTCGGTCATGATCGACATAGCCGCCGAGCTCGAGACGCTGAACAAGATCGAGACAATGAGCGGCGTGGAGTGGTTCGTCCCCTGCCACGCCCCGGTGGTTCGGGACGCGGCTGAGCTGGTTCGGCACAACCGGGAGAGCCTGAGGTGGGTCGAGGAGTCGATCCTGACCGCTCTGTCGGAAGGCCCCATGTCGCGCGAGGACGTCTTCGCAAAAATAGCGGACAAGAGCGGCATAGAGCTCGACGTGAAGCAAATCCTGCTAGACCTCTCCAGCGTCAGCGCCCACCTGACCTATCTGGCGGAAAGGGGCGAGGTCGAGCCGTTCGTCAGCGACTGCCACATCCTGTGGCGCCTGTGCAGAGAAAAACGCGAGAAAGGCGCAGTATGACCGCTTTTTCTACTCTGAATGCTCTGTACGACTGGCTGGCGCTGGGGCAGTGGGGCTTTTCCCCTGCTGCTTGGGCGGCGTTCTGCCTGGCGGTCTTTCTGGCGGGGTTCTCGAAGGCTGGGATGCCTGGCGCCACGATAATGGTCGTGCCGATTATGGCCATGATCGTGCCGCCTAAGATCTCGGTTGGGCTTATCCTGCCCATATATATGACTGGCGACCTGTTCTCGGTCTTGAACTACCGCAGGTTCGCCGTGAAGCGCTGCTGCTTCCCCTACCTGCTCTTCGTTGCGCTCGGCGTTGGCTGTGCGTCGTTCATCGCCGGCGCGGTTGACGACAGGACGTTCGGCGTCATCATCGGCGGAACGATAATCACTCTGATACTTCTGAGCGCTGGCACGGACTTCGTGAAGCACCGCCTGCTCAAGGAGCGCGATGAGGCCGGTATGCGCCCGCCCGGCCTGCGCGTGTCGGTGCCGTTTGGCCTTGCCGCGGGGCTTTTCTCCGCTCTGGCCAACGCTGCCGGCCCCATCACGTCCATATACGTGATTGTGACGCGCCTCGACAAGTATCAAATGCTTGGGACGTTCTCTGTGTGCTCGTTTTTTCAGAACTGGTTCAAGGTGCCGCTGTTTCTTTCGCTGGGGATGATCACGCCTGGCACGCTGAAGCTGGACCTGCTGGCTGCGCCGATGGTCGTGGCGGGGGGCGTGCTGGGGGTGATGTTCGCGCGACGCGTGCCTCAGGCGCTGTTTAAGAACCTGGTGCTGCTGCTGGCGTTTGTGGCGGCGGCGAAGTTGGTGATGAACTGAGGCCAGCCTGGGCAAAGGTGCTCAGAAGTGGCATTGCTTGCGTCAAAGAGACTTGCTATCAGATCATTGAGGGAGACAATTTTTGGGGTAAGCGGAATATGTCTGAGGAGTCAACTCGCCAGTAACTCAGACTCAGAAGGCGGCGCATAATCCGGGGGTTCGCGACCCTCGGATTTTTTATGGGCCGCGGTCGGAGTAGCCACCCACGATATGACCGGCAGCAGCAAGCGCAGCGAACTGAGCGGCGCCCGGTAAAGGAGCGCCGCATCTGCCTTTACCCGCCTTTGCGGACGGAGTTGATGTCGTCGCGGGGGATGATGACCTTGGTGTCCAGCACGGCGCGCCTCAGGCGAAGGTACAACGGCCTCAGCGGCCTCTTCACCGACTCCGGGCTGCGGGGACAGAGGCGATCTTCCTGGCCATGACGTGC
>JAISUL010000025.1 GCA_031272145.1 Synergistaceae bacterium | reverse complement strand
GCTCTATGCCTCCACAAACAGCATCCCAGAACGGGACGTCACAATCACGGTCGTCTCGACCGCGTACCCAAAGGACGTCACCAAGCACATCCAGAGCGAGTGGGGCGGGCGCTTGAGTGCGGAGGATATGTCAGCGGCGCTGAGTGCCTCAATGGCGCTGAAGGGGAAGACACGCTTAGGGGTGTACATCGAGGCGATTGCCTCCGCGAACCCTGATGTAGTACTGGAGGTGAACAAAAATATGACCAACAGGATGCGACAGTTGCTGATCGACATAGGCTACGCGGCGGAGTGGCAAGCCGCGGCCAGGGAGGCCGGCAAGCTGGAGGGCCTGCGTGACGCGGCGCAGCGTATGCTCAAAGGCGGCATCTCCATCGAGGACGTCACGCGCTACACGGGCCTGCCGCGCGAGCAGTTTTCCTAGGCCCTAAGCCATAGGCCATAGCCCTCAGTCCCATCCTCCTTGCGCTGGCGCTGAAGGGCGGGTATAATAACGTTATAGGGAGCACAGACCCCTCTGAGCCCCTTTGCGGCCAAAATCTTATATTGCCCCGTCCCTTACCGCAGCTTTTTCAACGCCGCCCTCAGCGCCCGCTTCACCTTCCGCGCCGCATCCAACACGGCTATGCGCGCGGCGCCGAACTCGAACGACACCACCTTGTCCCTCGGATAGTACGAGCGAACGTCCGAGTTAAAGTCCTCTGGGTGCTTCAGCGCCTCACGAAGGGATCGCGCCATCACGTTGAACACTGACATACCCTTGTACGTGTAAAGACACCCGGGGTTTATGATGAAGCCGCCGATGTACTTCGCCGCCCGCTCCGCCTTCGCCCGGTCGTCCGAAACTATGACCCAGTCGTCAGGAACGCCGCTTGGCCCGGCCAAAAGCTTGCGCAGGCCTGCTGCGGGCGTTACCGCGAAGCTCTTCGGGTAGATGTTCCGGTTGTGCTCGCCGAAACGCTGGTTTCCGCCAGCGTCCATGTACTCGTTGCCGCTTGTGAAGGTGTGGTACTTCGACGCGTCGAACTCAGCGGGGTCGTGAACTACCACCTTGCCGGCCAGGGCCTTCGGGCTGCCCAGGGCCTTTAGGCGCTCGTACATCGCGGGCGTGACGTCGTCGCGGCCGTCGCACGAAAGCCTCTGAGGGACGTCTAGGCAGCCGCCGCACATCTCGCACCATTCGAGCTGGGAGCCGAAGTCCTTCGGCTCGCGGTTCCACCAGCCTGGTTCGACTGGCCAGCCGCCGGGGCCGTCGAAGAGCATGTCCATGGTTCCGGCCACCTCGCAGAAAAACGCGCCCTTCGGCGTTATGCCCGCGCTCCAGTTGTTCTGAATCCAGCAAGCGTCGCGCTTCGCAATCCACTCAGCATCGGAGACGCCAAGCTCCTTTCTCGGCATCAGCAGCGCCTGATGCTCGCAGGTGTTGTCGTGGTCGTTCAGAAGTTGAACGCTGAAACAGTCGTTGATAGTCTCAAAGTGCCGGTAATAACCAGCGTTGATCGAAGACCAAAGCCCGCCGCCACGCTGTCGCCCCCCCCCACGTTCCGCCCAAGTGCCTTACAATATGCCACTGCATATCCCTGATTGGATAGCGAGAGTTCTTTATCACGACGCCCGGCGTGCGTCGGTCGTGGAGGTACTCCGCTATTTCCTCGAAGCGCGGGTGGACGGTAGGCTCGCCGCCTATCACTCCAACCACGCCGTCGAAGCCGTCGAGCGAGTCGACCGCTTGCTTAAACGTCTCCATGTCCATAAAGAACGGCTTTTTGTGATGGCCGCAGAAGCGCGTGCAGTTGCTGCACGTGTGAGGGCAGACGTTGGTGACGTCGATCTGTATTATGCCCATGTTCTTGGGGTTTCTCATGTTGTCTCCTTTCGGTTTCGATAAATCCGTCGCGCAAACATACGGGCTGCCTCGCGCAGCCATGTTGTCGGGCTTACGCGGAAGCCGTCCTTGTTTAGGAGGCGTGCCAGTCTGATGCACGGGGTGAAACTCATCTGTCCTGTTAATGCGCGTTTGACGAAGGGCTTCAGGATGTAAACGGCTATTTCCTCGTCGCTTGAAGCCCAGTTCAGTTCGCGGATGCACTCGGCGGCGTCGCGTATGTTGCTGAGCGTCCGCGCCGCGGCGTCGGGCGTGCTGAAGGTGTCCCACTCCAGCGCTGCGTGGATTCCGCTGAGCATCATAGCGCGCCGCAGGTTGGCCAGTTTGCCCACGTCGGGGTTCAGTTCGACTATGAGGTCGTAGAGGTGCTTGAACGAGACGGTCCACGCCCTCATGCCGCTCGATGCCGTGATGCTGCCTGGGTGCTGCCGCCTCGCCAGCAGCGGTTTCTCCGCGCCCAGCAGACAGATCGGGATGCCTCCGTCGCTGGCCTCGAGCCAGAAGCAGCTGTCCGCGCAAGGCCCGACGTCCTCGCGCCAGCGCAGGCCGATCCGCCTGACCTCGGCGACCCTGAGCAGCCCTGACGGGGGCGCGACGTGAAACAGCCGCGTGTCATCGCCGGTGCGGAGCTCTTGGGCGTACTCCTTGCCCTGCAGCACCGAGCAGGAGGGGCGCGCTTCCGCGGCTGGGGGCGGAGAGCCTGCCACTGCTGCGTTTCCGAGGGACAGGGCTATGCCGCATTCTGGGTGTTCGTCCAGAGCCGCGGTCAAGTCCTCGAGCATCCAGGGGAACATCACGTCGTCGTCGTGGAAAACGTTCAGGAGCTCCGTGCGGCAGAGGTCAAGCGCGCGGTTCCAGTTGGCGAACTGGCCTATGTTGGTCTCGCTGCGGACGTAGCGGACGCTTATATGCTGCCCTTGGGGGGTTTGTTCTAGCCGTCGCGTGAACTCCTGAACGACGTCCGGCGTCTCGTCGGAGGACGCGTCGTCCAGCACGAGGAGCTCGATGCTGTTGGGATGGGGTGAGTTAAGAAAAGTCTGTGCTTCGACGCTCTGCAGCGCCTCGGCTAAAAACCGCGCCCTATTGCGCGTGAGTACAGCGACCGTTACCCGAGCAGGACGATCTGGAGAAAGCTCTCTCTCTCTCTCTCTCTCTCTCTCTCTCTCTCTCTCATTTGGTGCATCTTCCTCCTAGCTAGAAATTTTGGAGCGCGTTACGGTCCGGGACTATAGCACGCCGGGCGCGCTTTGTCAACACGGGGCCGGCGTGATATAATCTTCGACGACGTGCTCCGCTTGGGGTCTGAGACCCCTTGGGGTCTGAGACCCCTTGGGGTCTGACCCGCGAGGAGCTTGCGCGTGGTATAATTACCGCAGACGGTCGTTAGGCCGCAAAAGGAGGGTGCTAGTTGGGCAAGAAAAGAAACCCGCAGACGCGGGAGGAGATTCTGGAGCAGGCCATCGAGGAAATACGCGAGAAGTTCGGACAGGGCGCCATAATGCGCCTCGGCGAAAACGTCAAGCCGACCGCTGACGTAATATCTTCCGGCATACTGCCCCTCGACATCGCGCTCGGCATCGGAGGCTTCCCCCGCGGGAGGATCATCGAGATATTCGGGCCTGAGGGAAGCGGCAAGACAACCGTCGCGCTTTACGCCCTAGCCGAGGCGCAAAAGGCCGGAGGGGTGGCGGCCTTCATCGACGCCGAGCACGCCCTCGACCCCCGCCTCGCCGCAGCCGTCGGCGTGAACATCGAGTCGCTTTACTTGGCGCAGCCCGACAGCGGCGAGCAGGCCCTGTACGTTCTGGACACGCTGGTGCGGAGCGGCGCGGTCGACATAGTGGTCGTCGACTCCGTTGC
>JAISUL010000029.1 GCA_031272145.1 Synergistaceae bacterium | reverse complement strand
ATATAGTAGGGGAGGAGCGACCATAGCGACCATCCGCTTTCTAGCCATGGTCGCTGCCGCGAGCCCAGTTATGGCGCGGCTCTGGAGGAAAAAGCGACCATAGCGACCATAGATATATCAAGCTGAAGGGAGCGGTTCCCCGCTCCCCTTTTTCCCTACCGTTTCCCTACCGTTTCCCTACTCCGCCCTCGGCTCCGGCAGCTCCGGCCCCAGCAGCCGGCTATAATACCCGCTGGGTAGGGAAAGATACAGCGCAGCCGCGGGGTTGTGGCACAGCACCCTGTCCTTCACTATCAGGTAGGTCACAGGCGCCTTGGAGTGCTTGATGAACAGCGAGTCATGGCCGACGCACAGGCCGATGATCACGTTGAGGTCGGTCTGGGCCTCGTTCAGCAGCTCGGCCTGAAGTATGGGGTTGCACATCGACTCGTGCGTCCCGGGGCGGATCTTCTGCTCCTCCTTCAGGCCGATCACGGTCTTGTCCACGGCGCCCACCTTGCATGCCACGCCGTAAACATCCACACCCTTGGCCTTCGCGACGCGGGCGAACATGTTGCACTCGCGCAGCAGACCAAAGCACGTCGCGACGCCAACCTTCTTGTAGCCCATGTTCTTGATGAAGATCAGCGTCTCCTCCACCCGCGTGGCGCGCCCGTACCAGCGGGACTCGATGTCGGCGGCCGTCAGGGACATCTTCTTGTCCTTCGGGCTCCGAAGGTAACGCCCGATGACCTCCTCAACCTTGCCGGGGGGCGCGTTCACGGTCAGGCAGAACTCCGGAAACTCGCCCCGCAGCGCAGCGCAGTTTCCAACCGAGCAGGTGGCGCAGCTCAAACGTTCCTGTTCCTCTTTAATGATGGTAGCCTCCTTGGGGTCTGAGACCCCTTGGGGTCTGAGACCCCTTGGGGTCTGAGACCCCTTAAATCTTAACGAGTCGATAAGCGACGCCCTCGCTGAGGGGGAGAAGTGCAACTTCGTCGGTTTCGGCGTCTTCGAGGTCAAGCAGCGAGCCGAGCGTACGGGGCGCAACCCGCGTGACCCGTCGCAGGCCGTGCATATCCCAGCCAAGAGGGTTCCGGCGTTCCGCGCGGGCAAGACGCTCAAGGACCCCGTCGCCGCCCCCGTCGCGAGCCCGAAGAGGCCATCCTCCCCACGCCGACGGCCAGAGTAAGGAGTAAGCGGGTAAGTAGCAAGCGGGTAACCGGGGTGCGGGTAGAAAAACCGCGCCCCGGCCACCTCACCCCTTAAGAAGGCTAAGCCTAAGCCTAAGCGCTAAGCCTAAGCGCTAAGCCTAAGCCTAAGAAATCTTCTTCCCAAGGCAGCCGGCGAGGTCGATCATGCGGTTGGAGTAGCCGAACTCGTTGTCGTACCACACCATGACCTTGATCAGGCGGCCGTCGACGACCTTGGTTGAGAGCGCGTCCACGATGCCGGAGTGGGAGTTGCCTATGATGTCCGCCGAGACGATCTCCTCGTCGCAGTACTCGACGATGCCCTTCATCGGCCCCTCAGCGGCCTTCTTGAGGGCGGCGTTGACGTCCTCGACGGTGACGGTCTTCTTCAGGATGTAGTTCGCGTCGGTGAGCGAGCCGTCGACCGTGGGCACGCGGACAGCGATCATGTCCATCTTGCCCTTGAGGTCGGGGAAGAGCGGTATCATCGCCTTGGCTGCGCCGGTCGACGCCGGAACCAGCGATATGCCGGCCGCGCGGCCCTTGCGCCCGCCGCCCGGCCTGGGCGTGTCCACGAGGAACTGCGTCGCGGTGTAGGCGTGCACGGTCGTGGCCATCAGCTTCTCGATGCCGAAGGCGTCGTAGATGACCTTCGTGACCGGCGCGAGCGAGTTGGTCGTGCAGGAGGCGTTTGAGACCACGACGTCGGTCTTCGGGTCGAAGTCGTTCTCGTTGACGCCGAGGACGATGGTCTTCACGTCGCCCTCCGAGGGGGCGCTGATGATCACGTGCTTGGCCCCGGCCTGGACGTGCTTCGACGCGCCGTCCTTCTTCGTGAAGAACCCGGTGCACTCCATGACGATGTCCACGCCGAAGGCCTTCCACGGGAGCTCCGCGGGGTCTTTGATCGCGAACATCGGTATCTTCTTCCCCCCGAGGATGAGGCCGTTGTCGTCGGCTTTGACCTCGAAAGGCGCCTTGCCGTGCGTGGAGTCGTACTTGATGTAGTACGTCATGTCCTTCGGGGAGATCAGGTCGTTCACCGCCACGACCTCCACGTCCTTGGGCGCCCTCTCGACCCAGCTACGCAGCACGATGCGCCCGATGCGCCCCAGACCGTTTATAGCAACCTTAACAGCCATTCAAAACACCTCCGCAAATTTGTGAAGCAGCAGAAAAAATCGAAGTCGAGCGTTTTGGCTTAAGCTCTTAGGGGCGATTATACACCAAGCTCCTGCTATCATAATCGGACATCAAGAAAGGAGATGTTCTAGCGTTGGAGTTGTGGGAGATATTCTCCGTGTTTTTCAAGATCGGTCTGGTCACGCTCGGCGGCGGCTACGCGATGCTCGCCATCCTGCAGAATGACCTGGTGCGGCGCCTCAAGTGGCTGCCGGGCGAGAAGCTCATCGACTTCTACGCCATAAGCCAGAGCCTGCCGGGGCTTATCGGGGTCAACACGGCCATGTTCGTCGGCTGGCACAAGGCGCGGACGCCCGGCCTCTTCGCCGCCGCGCTGGGCGTCTCGGCTCCGTCCATCATCGTCATCCTCGTCGTCGCGATGTTCATCGGGAACTTCCTCCACGTGCCCGCGGTCAAGTTCGCCTTCAACGGGGTGCGCGCCGCCGTCGCCGCGATAATCGTGGACGCGGTCTTCGCCATGTGGAAAAGCGGCGTCAAGGACAAGCCCACGTTCGTCATCTTCCTCGTCTCGCTCGCGGCCCTGGCCCTGGCCCCCACCATGTCGCCGGTCATCCCCGTCGTGGCCGGAGCCATCGCCGGCGTCGCAGTCAAAACAGCCGCAGAGAGGCGCGCCGCGGCACAAACGGGAGGCGGCCCGAGATGATTTACCTAACTCTCATATGGGAGTTCCTCCAAGTCGGCCTCTTCTCAATCGGCGGGGGGCTGGCCACGCTGCCGTTCCTCTACGGCATGACCGACCGCTACCCCTGGTTCACGCGGGAGATGCTGACGAACATGATCGCCATCTCCCAGTCGACGCCCGGCCCCATCGGCCTCAACATGGCGACCTACGCCGGATACGCCGCGGCCGGGGCGCTCGGAGGCGTCGTCGCGTCGCTTGCTCTCATCACCCCGTCGATCGTCATAGCCCTAGTGATAGTGCGGATACTCGACCACTTCAGGACGAACAAGTACGTCGCGTTCGCCTTCTACGGCATACGCCCGGCCGTGACGGCGCTCATCGCGTTCGCCGTGCTCGGCATAGCGCAGGTGACGCTGCTCAGGGCAGGCGCGCCGGACGTCGCGTCCATGTTCGACTACCGGCGGATAGCGCTGTTCCTCCTTCTCGTAGTCTGCATCCGCAAGTTCAAGAAGAGGCACTCAGCGTGGTTCCTCCTCGCCGGCGCAATAGCAGGACTGCTGTTCAAACTCTAATGGGAGGACAGGCTATGAGTGTAGCGAAACTAAGGGAGACGGTGACCGGCGTGATCCGAGGGGCTATAGACGCGGTATTGCCCGAAAGCGCCGTCCGAGATGCCCTGGCGTCCTTTTTCCATACCCCCCATACCCTTGCCCCAGATCGTACCGTGCTCGTCGCGGTGGGCAAGGCAGCGTGGCGTATGGCCAGCGCAGCGCACGAGGCGCTCGGCGTCGATCGCGGCTGCGTCATCACGAAGGACGGGCACTCGATGGGGCCGATAGGCGGGTTGGAAATACTCGAGGCGGCGCACCCTGTGCCGGAGGAGCGCAACGTCGCCGCGACCAAGCGCGCCCTGTCGATGGTCGAGGGTCTGTCCGCGGAGGACTCGGTGCTGTTCTTGGTGTCGGGCGGCGGCTCCGCCCTGTTCGAGCTCCCGGCCCCCGGCGTGTCCCTTGCCGACGTGGCGGACGCGACCTCGCGGCTGCTGGCGAGCGGCGCCGGCATCGTCGAGATAAACACCCTGCGCAAGCACCTCTCCTCGGTCAAGGGCGGACGCTTCGCCCTGGCCTGCGCCCCGGCGTCCGTGAGGGCGGTGGTTCTCTCCGACGTGCTGGGCGACCGTCTGGACAGCATAGCATCAGGCCCCGCCTGCCCCGATTCGACCACTCGCGCCGACGCCATCGCCATCGCGAAGAAGTACAAGCTTCCGGAAAACATCGCGCTAGCGTTGACTGAGACGCCGAAGGAGCTGCACAACGTCGAGACGCGCATAACCGGCAGCGTGTCGGTTCTATGCGAGGCGGCGAGGCGGCTGCTGCAGAGGGAGGGCTTCGACGTGACGCTCCTGACGACGACGCTTGACTGCGAGGCCTCGGCAGCCGGCTCGTTCTTCGCCGCGATAGCGCGTGAGGCGGTTATAAAGCGAAAGCCCGCTGCGCCAACGGCGTTCATAGCTGGCGGGGAGACCGTGGTGAGGCTCAAGGGCTTGAAGAAAGGCGCCAAGGGAGGCCGCTGTCAGGAGATGGCGCTAGCTGCTGCTCTTGGCATAAGCGGCCTGCCCGACGTGGTTTTCGCCGCCGCCGGCTCGGACGGCACGGACGGCCCCACCGACGCCGCCGGAGGCGTGGTAGACGGCGGCACGGCCAACCGGATCATGGCTCCTACTGCGATGCTGGAGGACAACGACTCATACCACGCCCTGGAGTCCTCAGGCGACCTGCTGATCACGGGCCCGACCGGCACGAACGTGAACGACATAGCGATCCTTGCCGTTGCGTGAGATGCTGGCGAGTTTATGAAAAACGTTTGGAGCATGCGGAGTGCGCCCCGGTCTTGGGCGTCGGGGTACGATGAACACAGCGATCTACGTGCTTCGGGCGCTCGCGGCAATCTTTACCGCGGCTGCTGAGATCCTCAGCGCCATCGCTCGCCAGTAATTGCCTCGCTCCGTGAGGCGGCTTTGACCGCCGGATAGGGTCTCAGGCGAGTAAAAGCCCTTTCCTTAGGGTCTGAGACCCCTTGACGGGGCCTGGGGGCGTGTGGTATAGTGGCTCCTAGGAGGTGATTGTGATGGACGCTACGTTTTTCCCGGCCATTCAGATTCTGGTGGCGCTGGGGGGCATAACGGGGGTGCACCTCGCGGCGTTTGTGATTTTTGGGCTGATCATGCTGCGCAAGATCGACTCGGTCAAGAACGACCTGGAGGCCAAGATCACGGGCGTGAGGACGGAGATCACCGAGGTCAAGGCCCAGATCCGCGAGCTCAAGACCAACGACATCGCCCACGTCGCGGACGGCGTCTCCGAGATCGCGTTCATATTGAAGGGGCACCGCGTGTTCTCCGAGGACGAGGCTGCGCACGTGAAGGACCTTCTCCAGCCCCGAAGAAGTCAGGAGTCGGAGTAATGACATGCGGGGGGTTTACTTAGGCTTAAGGGGGGCGTCTTCCCCTTGACTAGCTTCCCCAAACGTGCTATTCTATTCCTACGCACCGGGGGGTCGGGGTCTTAGACCCCTCTCAGACCCCGAGCGGTGCACCACGGGGTCTAAGATCGAAAAGACCCCCTTTCATAAATATTATTGGAGGTGTCGGCAATGTCAGCGAAGAGAACGTCTAAGAACGTGCTGCTGGACACCGCGCTCAAGAACTTCTACAGCGCGGCCGAGGAAATGAGGCTGGATGACAGCCTCGTGGAGGTACTGAGCCACTCCGAGAAGCGCCTTGAGGTCTCCATCCCCGTTGAGATGGACGACGGAACCGTGAAGGCCTTCCGGGGCTACCGCGTGCAGCATTCGAGCGCCATTGGCCCTTCCAAGGGAGGAATTAGGTTCCACCCCGACGTCGACGTCGACGAGTGCGAGGCCCTCGCGATGCTCATGACGTGGAAGTGCTCCCTCGCGGGGATCCCCTACGGCGGCGGCAAGGGCGGCATAAGCTGCGACCCGCAGAGCATGTCCACCAAGGAGAGGGAGCGCATGTGCAGGGGCTTCGCGGCGCGAATTTCCCCCATCATCGGCACGTGGCGCGACGTGCCAGCCCCAGACGTGAACACCGGCGGGCAGGAAATGGTCTGGTTTATGGACACGGTCAGCAAGCTCCACGGGCAGGTCGAGCCAGCCGTCTTCACGGGCAAGCCCATCAGCTACTGGGGCTCCCAGGGCCGCACCGCCGCGACCGGCTACGGCGCCGCGACCTGCGGGCTTGAGCTCCTCAAGGTGCTTGGCAAGGACCCCAAGGACGTCCGCGTGGCGGTCGAGGGCTTCGGCAACGTCGGAAGCTACGCCGCCCTCAAGATGGCCGAGGCTGGCGCTAAGGTCGTCGCCATCAGCAACCGCAGCGGCGTGTACTACGCCCCGAACGGCCTCGACATCAAAAAGGCCTTCGACGAGGCCGAGGCCAACCCGCGCGAGAGGCTGAAGGGCTTCACCTGCGAGGGCTGCAAGAAGGTCGACGACATCCTCTCCGTCGACTGCGACCTCTTCTTCCCCTGCGCCCTCGAGGGCGTCGTCAACGACAAGACCGCCGACCGCATCAAGGCCAAGTGGATCGTCGAGGGCGCCAACGGCCCCGTCACGCCGGAGGGCGACGCGATCCTCAACAAGAAGGGCATCCTCGTCGTGCCCGACTTCCTCGCCAACTCCGGCGGCGTCATCGGCTCCTACTTCGAGTGGGCGCAGGACCTCGGCGGCTACTTCTGGACTGAGGAGGAGTACAACAACCGCCTCATGCACATCATGAAGGGCAACTTCAAGCTCGTCTGGGAGTACGCCCAGAGCAAGAAGATCAACATGCGCCGCGCCGCCTTCATGGCCGCCATCCAGAGGGTCGCCGACGCCGTCAAGCTCCGCGGCCTGTTCCTGTAGGGGAGCTGAGCGGTGCCCACGAGATGAAGGACCTGCTCGCGAAAATCAAGCCCGAAATCACGCGCCTCAAGGACGACATGGCCGCCGCTCTGGTGCGCATCTGCTCCATACCCGCCGTGTCCCCCCACAACGGCGGCACAGGCGAGGAGGAGAAGGCGCGCGCAATCGAGGCGCTCGTCTCCGACCTCGGTCTAGGGGCCGTGGCGTGGCACAGGGTGGACGACGCCGCGTCGCCGACCGGAAACCGCCCGTCCCTCTTCCTCGAGCACAAGGGCAGGAAGGCGCGGCGCTTATGCATCCTCAGCCACGTCGACGTCGTGCCGGACGGCGACAGGTCACTCTGGTCGGTCGACCCCTGGAAGCCCGTTATAAGGGGCGACCGCGTCTACGGCCGGGGCGTCAGCGACAACGGCACGGCCCTGGTCTCCTCCCTCTTCGCCCTGAAAGCCGTGACGAACCTCGGCCTCCCCCCAGAGTTCACCGTGCTGCTGGCGTTCGTGGCCGACGAGGAGATGGGCAGCGAGTACGGCGTCAAGCCGCTGATTGAGCGAGGGCTTTTCCGATCGGACGACCTCGTGGTCGTGCCAGACAGCGGCACCTCCGAGGGGGACTTCATAGAAATATCCGAGAAGTCCGGCCTGAAACTGGAGTTCACGGTCAAGGGCAAGCAGACCCACGCGGCGAGGCCTCAGACCGGCGTGAACGCATGCCGAGCGGCAAACGCCTTTTCCTTTGAACTAGACCGCGCCCTGCACCTCGCCTTCCCCGACGAAGACCCGCTGTTCAGCCCCACCGTTTCGACCTTTGAGCCCACTCGCCGATTCGCAAACGTCCCAAACATCAACACGATCCCCGGCCTTGAGCGCTTCGCCTTCGACTGCCGCGTCCTGCCCTCAGTCCCCCTCGACGGCGTCCTGAAGGTCGTGGAACAGGTGCGCACCGACTCCGAGAAGGCCTACGGCGCCGCCATCGAGGCCAGCGTGAGCCGGTCAGACGCCGCGCCCCCGACCTCGCCCGACAGCGACGTGGTGCGGCTGCTCACCCCCTGCATCAAGGAGGTCATAGGCGTGGAGCCGCGCCTCGGCGGCATCGGCGGAGGCACGTTCGCGGCCTTCTTCCGCAGGAAGGGCATCCCAGCCGCAGTCTGGCAGCAAAATCAGGACGGAGTAGCCCACCAACCCGACGAAAACACCGAGTTGGAGCACTTGGTGCACAATGCCGAGGTTTTCGCCCTGATGATGACGGGCGCGTAGGATTTCCGTAGTTCTACACTGTTATGTTCATATTTCACTCCTTTTCCGAGGCGGATACCCTCCGCCTCGGCCATATTTTCGGATCTCTCCTTAGTACTACCAAATCCATGTCTGGCCTGACGGTCTTGCTATTCGGCCCGCTCGGCTCCGGCAAGACCGTCTTCGTGCGCGGAGTATGCGAGGAGTTGGGGACAAGCGCCCGCAGCCCGTCCTTCACGCTAATCAACGAGTATCACGCGAAAGATAATACCCTGATAATCCACGCCGACCTCTACCGCCTAGCCCCAGGCGACATGCGCGACATCGGGTTAGGGGAACAGGAGGACTGCGTTACGTTCGTGGAATGGCCGGAGCGCTGGACGTCCCTGCCGCGCGAAAACACCCTGACCGTGCGAATCGAGCCGGTGGGAGAAAACGAGCGGCTGTTCGAGATTTTCTCAGCCGGGGACGCCGGGGACGCCGGGGACGCCGGGGACAGCGGGCTCATGAGGCTGATAAGCGATGCTCTTGGCGCTTGACTGCGCCCTGCGCCGCACAAGCGCAGCGCTAGCCCTTGAGGACGGCGAAATCATCTCCGCTGCGCTGCCTGGCTCCCAAGGCCGCCTAGCCGAGAACCTGCCCGAGGCGATAGAGCTCGTGCTGTCCTCGAGGAAAATGGCCGGACGCCGCGTCGATGCAGACGGTCTGCTTCCGTACGTCACCATGATAGCGGTCACGAACGGCCCCGGTTACTTCATGGGAGTCCGCAGCGGCGTGGCCTTTGCCGCGGCCTTGGCTTACGGGCTTGGTGTCGGAGTCGTGCCGGTGTCGACGCTGCACATGCTGGCGCTCCCGTTTCTCTCCCGCGGCCACGTGCTTGCTGTGGCGTACTCTGGCCGCGGCAGGGTCTACGCGGAGTCGTACGGCGCTAATAACGCTAACAACAAGCTTCCCCCCAATGAATACGAGGCCAGCGAGGCAGCAGCATGGAGTAACAAAAACAAAGCCGCCGTGACCGTCGTGTCGGACGACCCCGCGAAGGTGCGCGACAACGGCCTGAACATCCCCGACATACTCCTTTCCACTCCCGACGCGGCCAGCGTCGCGAAAATCGCTGACCCCCGAAGCGCTGTAAACCCGATGGCCCTGCGCGCCGTGTACCTGAAGGCTCCCCAAACAGGAACAATAACAAGGAATAAGGAATGTCGCTAGGCCCTGAGTACATCCGCGCGCTGAGCGCCGAGATAACGAGCAGCACGCCAGCGCTGGGGCGGATCGGCGGCGTGGAGGGCGGCGAGTCGTGGCTTGCGCTTCGCACCGCGCTTGGGGCGCTATTTTTCTCCTGGGGCGGCGGGCACGCCGGCTGCTGTCTTGCCGACTCGGACTCGGTGGAGTTCCTGAGGCGCTCTGCCCCTGCCCGTTCCCCGATGGTGGAGGCCCTGCGGAGCCGGCTCGTCCGCGGGCGCATCGCCGCGGCGCGCCAGATAAACGACGACCGCGTGCTGGAGCTCGAAATATCGCGCCTCGTGGCAGCGGGCTTCGAGGTGACGTACTTCCTGGTGCTGGAGGCCACGGAGCCGACCGGCAACCTTCTCCTCCTGAACTCAAGCCGCGTGATAGAGGAAGCAGCGCGCCACGCCTCCCCAGACGTGAACAAGTACAGAACTCTGCTCCCCGACCACGCCTATATTCCGCCTCCGGCCTTCGAGGGGGTATCGATCCGCGACATAGAGCAGCTTAGCCTTGAGACGCTGGCGTCAATCAAGGGCATAGGGCGCCCATTGGCGCACCTAATCGCGTCCCGCTGGAGTGATCAGACCCCCGACGAGTGGCTGGCTGCGCTGCGCTTATCCGTGGCCGGCTCGCCTGACTGCATCTGTCAGATGACCGAGCGCGGGTATATGACGTGCTTCCCCGTGCTTTTGCGCGGCGCCGAGGCAGTAGTGACGCCGGTGACGCCGAATAAAGGCGCGTTGGCCGCGGCGGCGCGTGGCCTTATTACCCCGTTGGTGGATGGGGCGAGGGAGCGCGTGCTTCGCGGGGTTGACGTGCTTGCGAGGCGTGCTGAGCGGTCGCTTTTGCGTCGGCGGGACGGGCTTTTGAACAGGCTCAACAGCGACGCCGGCTCCCTCCGAGAGAAGGGCGAGCTGCTTCTAGCCCACGCGTGGGAGATACAGCAGGGCGCGGAGAAGGTGCTTCTCCCGTCGGAGAGCGGCGGGGTGGTCGAGATCGCCCTTGATCCGTCGTTGTCGCCGGCGCGCAACGCTGAGCGCTATTTTCGCAAGTATAAGAAGGCCCGCTGCGACCCTGAGCAGGTGCGAGCCGACGTGACGGCGATAGATCAGGCCATAGACGAAATACTGGAGCAGGGTGCGCTCCTGAGGTCGATAGAGGACGTCGGGAAGTTCGAGGAGGCCGCGCGCGACGTCGAGCAATGGCTCACAAAGGACAAGCAGAGTGAAAGCAAGAGCAATAGCAAGAGCAATAGTAAGAGCAAGAGTAAGAGTAAGAGTAATAAAGCTACTCCTCCTCCGCACCTTCGCTTCGAGGTTGATGGCTGCACGGTACTTGTCGGGCTTTCGGCGCGGGGGAACCGGTACGTGACGTTCAAGGAGGCGTCCGGCGGTGACCTGTGGCTTCACGCCCGCGAGGTTCCCGGCGCCCACGTGATAGTCAAGGGCTGTTCAGCTGGAAGGCCGAGCAGCGCAGTGCTGGACTTCGCCGCGTCGCTTGCCGCGCGCCACAGCCGAGCGAAGGACGCGCTGACGGTGCGAGTGGACTGCACGCAGCGCCGCCACGTGCGAGCCGTGCCCGGCACCGTTGCGCTGGTGACCTACACGGATTTCGAGACGATCGTGGTGCGACCCCTTGGGGTCTAATCTACGATAGGGGTAATCCTAGCCGCGTTTTACGCCTTCGCGATCTATATGAAGTGAGGAGGGAGAGCGGCGCTTTTACGCGCCGCCCTTATCCCCGGCCTCGCTGCTGGCCTCGGCTTTCTCCTTCTCCTTCTTCTGCTCGCGCTCCTCCTTCGCCTCCTTGGCCACCTGCTGTATGGCCTTGACCGCTATGTGCGGCAAAGAGGTGAAGTACTCCGCGTCCTTCCTGAAGGCCGCCATCGCCAGCTTCACCACGCCGTAGATGGCGATGAAAATGCCCACGCCAACGCAGACCGCGCCGACCACCACGCCAAGCGCCGCCATCAGCGCTCCGGCAAGAACAACTGCTACTACCTCGAAAATAGCCAAAAACACGACCTTCGCCAGTGCCATAAGCAAACTCCTTCCGGGGCGTCAGACCCCTTATGTGTGCCAGCCCGCGAAAAACGAACCGCTCCGAGGGCCGCGGTGCACCATTATACTCCCTTCGGCGGATTTTTCCAGGCCCCATGCCCCAGGCGCTATTTTATTATCCCCATAGTTACCCCGACCTCGGCGAACATATTCGCGCCAAAGTCGAGGTCGGAGTGGGAGTGCGCCGCGCTCACCATCGCGCGGATGCGGGCGGTCCCCCTCGGCACGGTCGGGAAGGTTATCGCGGTCGCGAAGACGTCCCGCTCGAAGAGGGCGCGGCTGAACTCCTTGGCCGCCTCCTCGTCCCCTATGATGACCGGCGTTATCGGGGTCTCGCTGTGTGCCGTGTCGAAGCCCCGCGCCTCCAGCGCGTCCTTCAGGTAGTCGCCGTTATCCCAGAGCTTCCGCACCAGGGAGTCGTCCTCCTCCATTATCTCGACCGCTGCGAGGTTGGCCGCGACGTCTGGGACGGTCAGGGCGCTGCTGAACAGGTTGGGGCGCGCGGAGTGCCGCAGGAACTCTATGAGCGTGGCCTTGCCCGCCACCACGCCTCCCATGACGCCGAAGGCCTTGGACATCGTGCCGACCTCCACGTCGACCCGTCCGTGCAGGCCGAAGTAGTTGACGATCCCGCGCCCGCCCCGTCCGAGCACCCCCTCGCCGTGGGCGTCGTCGACCGCGACCATCGCGTCGAAGTCCTCCGCCGCCTCCACTATATACGGCAGCTTCGCTATGTCCCCGTCCATCGAGAACACGCCGTCCGTGATGATGAGCCTCCGTCCCGAGCCCGGGGCGTGCTCGTCCAGCGCGCGCCTCAGGTCGGTTATGTCGGAGTGGGCGTACCTCACGGTCTTGGCGCGTGACAGGCGGCAGGCGTCGATTATCGAGGCGTGGTTCAGCGCGTCGCTGAAGATGACGTCGCCCTCGCCCGTCAGAGTCGGGACGACCGCCAGGTTCGCGCAGAAGCCGGACTGCACGACCATCGCGGCCTCGGCGCCCTTGAACTTGGCCAGCTTTCTTTCGAGCTCCAGATGCAGCCCCATCGTGCCGGCGATCGTCCTCACGGCGCCGGGGCCGACGCCCCACTCCTCGAGCGCGTCCACGACTCTCTCGCGCACCCGCTGGTCGTTCGCGAGCCCCAAGTAGTTGTTGGAGCACAGGTTGAGCCTGTCGCGCCCGTCTATCCTAACCCAGGCCCCCTGAGGCCCCTCGAGCACGCGAATGTCGGCGTACCCCTCGTTCTCCATAAGGCATCCCCCTCTCACAATATGCGCGTCGACGCGCAGACGTGATTATAGCATTTGTGGTATGATTAGCGAGGCAGCTGGCCGAGGCAGGAGGGCAGGGGAGCAGGGGCTCAGGGCGCAGGGCTCAGGGTTCAGGGTTCAGGGTTCAGGGTTCAGGAAAAGACTGCCACTGCTGGGCCGGCGAAACTAACGCTAGGAGGGGCGCCATCTGACATGAAGTTCAGTTATTTTCCGGGGTGCACGCTGAAGGCCGAGGCCGGACGCTCGGGTGAGACGGCGATCTCGGCGGCGGGGGCGCTCGGCGTCGAGGTGACGGAGCTCGACCAGTGGCAGTGCTGCGGCGCTGTCTACCCTCTGGCCAGGGACGAGATCGCGACGAAGCTCTCCGCAGTCCGCGCCCTCATCGACGCGAAGCGGGCCGGGCTCCCGCTGCTCACGCTGTGCTCGGCGTGCCACCACGTCATCAAGCGCGTGAACCGCGACATGGCGGAGGACTCGGACGTCCGCGACCGCGTCAACAGCTACGTCGCGCCTGAGGTCCCCTACGGGGGCGAGACGAAGGTCGTGCACTTCCTTGAGATGCTCCGCGACCACGTGGGCTTCGACAGCGTGGCAAAGAGGGTGACGGCCCCGCTCGCCGGCCAAAGGGTCGCGGCGTATTACGGCTGCATGCTGCTGCGCCCGTCCTCCGCGATGGGCTTCGACGACCCCGAGAACCCCTCTATAATGGAGGGCCTCATAGCCGCCATAGGCGCCGAGCCTGTGCTGTACCCTCAGAGGAACGAGTGCTGCGGGGGATACTTAGCGATCGAGAACAAGGGCGCAGCCAAGCGGCGTGCGTCGGAGGTCGTCCGGTCGGCGGCGGAGCACGGGGCGGACTGCATAGCCACGACCTGCCCTCTGTGCCTCTACAACTTGACCGAAAACGGAGCAGCGGGGACAATGCCAGTTTACGACTTGACCGCGCTGCTGGCGAACGCGCTGGGCCTCCACGTGGAGCCGTCGTCCGGCTGCGCCGCCGTGTGCTCCGTGTGCTCTGAAAGGAACTCTGCTCATGCGTGTTGACAATGATGACATTCTCCGTTCGAGCGGAACGGACGTCAGGAAGTGCATGAAGTGCGGCAAGTGCTCCGGCGCCTGTCCCAGTTTCGACGAGATGGACTTTCCTCCGCACATATTCGTCTCGATGGTCGAGCGGGGCGACGCCGCGGCTCTGCTCAGCTCCAAGTCGCTCTGGACCTGCATGTCCTGCTTCGCCTGCGTGGAGCGCTGCCCCAGGGGCGTCGAGCCGGCCAACGTGATCGAGGCCGTGAGGGCGAGCGCCATGTCCCCTCAGGGCGCGAACCGCATGAGGCCGGAGGACGTCCCGGTATTTTTGGGCGCGGCTGGCGAGTGTCTAGTGCCGCAGCAGCTCCTCGCGAGCGCGTTCAGGAAGTACAGCAGATGAGAGGGCATGTGATAATCCCATGACAAAAATCGGTGTGTTTGTCTGCTGGTGCGGAAGCAACATCGCCGCCACGGTCGACGTTGACGCGGTAAGCGAGGCGATTAAGGCCGCGCCGGGCGTCGTGTTCGCGACGAACTACCAATACATGTGCTCCGAGGGAGGGCAGGCCGCCATACGCAGCGCCGTCGCGGAGCACGGGCTGACCGGCGTCGTGGTCTGCTCATGCTCCCCGCGCATGCACGAGGCGACGTTCCGCAAAGCCGCCGCGGGAGCCGGAGTAAACCCGTACATGGTGGAAATAGCCAACATACGCGAGCAGTGCTCCTGGATTCACAAGGACAAAGCCGAGGCGACAGCGAAGGCGATAGCCCTTGCGCGCGCTGCAGTGGCGAAGCTCAACCTCGACCGCCCACTGACCGCGCCGGAGACGCCGGTGACCAAGCGCGCTCTTGTCATAGGCGGCGGCATCGCCGGCATCCAGACGGCGCTTGACGTGGCCGACGCCGGATACGAGGTCGACGTGGTTGAGAAGTCCCCGACAATAGGCGGCAAGATGGCGATGCTGGACAAGACCTTCCCGACCCTCGACTGCGCGGCCTGCATCCTGACGCCCAAAATGGTTGACGCAGCGGCGCATGAGAAAATAACGCTCTACACCTACAGCGAGGTGGAGAAGGTGTCCGGCTTCGTCGGCAATTTTACTGTCGACATAAAGAAGCGCGCCCGCAGCGTCAGTGTTGATCGCTGCACCGGCTGCGGCGTATGCTCGGAGAAGTGCCCGTCCAAAAGGGCAAAAAGCGAGTTTGACCAAGGGCTGCGCGAGAGAAGCGCGATATATATCCCGTTTGCTCAGGCCATCCCGAACGTCCCCGTTATCGACAGGGACACGTGCCTGAAGTTCCAGACCGGCAAGTGCGGGCTGTGCGAGAAGGTGTGCCCGTCCCACGCCGTGGACTACTCTCAGGAGGACGAGGTCATCACCAAGCAGTACGGCGCCATCGTGGCGGCGACGGGGTTCAAGCCCATCGGCCTGGAGCGCTTCGACGAGTACGCCTACTCGCGCTCGCCTGACGTCGTGACGTCCCTTGAGTTCGAGAGGCTCTGCAACGCCGCCGGGCCGACAAAAGGGCATCTGGTCCGGCCTTCTGACGGGAAGGAGCCCAAAACCGTCGTGTTCGTCCAGTGCGTCGGGTCAAGAGAGGCATCAGGCATAGGCGCAATGAAGGGGAAGCCGTACTGCTCCAAGATATGCTGCATGTACACGGCGAAGCACGCGATGCTGCTGCGCGAGAAGTACCCGGATTCTGAGGCGTACGTCTTCTATATCGACGTGAGGACGCCTGGGAAGAACTTTGACGAGTTTTACCGCCGAGCCGCCGAGGAGTACGGCGTGCACTACATCAAGGGCATGGTTGGCAAGGTGTGCGACGAGGGAAACGGCAGGCTGACCGTTCGGGCGTCCGACCTGATAGAGAACAGGCAGCTGCTGATAGACGCGGACATGGTGGTGCTTGCGGCGGCGGTCGAGCCCGACCCGTCGGCGCGCGCGCTTGCCACACTGCTCACGGCGAGCATGGACACGAACGACTTCTTCACCGAGGCTCACCCCAAGCTCCGCCCGGTGGAGAGCCCGACGGCGGGCGTTTTTCTGTCCGGCATGTGCCAGGGGCCGAAGGACATTCCGGACACAGTGGCCCAGGCCGGCGCCGCGGCCGCTAAAGTAATCGGCCTGCTCTCCAAGGACAGGCTCGTTGGCAACCCCTGCGTGGCCTCCTGCGACGAGACCCTGTGCAACGGGTGCTCGGCGTGCGAGCGCGTGTGTCCCTACGGCGCTATATCATACGAAACTAAGACGGTCGTCGACAGGGGCGCCAAGGACGAGCGCCGCGTCGCGTCGGTCAACGAGGCGCTGTGTCAAGGCTGCGGCGCCTGCACAGTGACGTGTCCGTCCGGCGCAATGGACCTTCGGGGCTTCACCGGACGGCAGATAATGGCGGAGGTGGACGCGATATGCCGGTAGAGAGCGCTTTTCAACCCAAGATAGCCGCTTTTTGCTGCAACTGGTGCAGCTACGCCGGGGCCGACCTCGCCGGTTCGAGTCGGCTGTCCTACCCGGCCGACGTGAAGATAATCCGCGTGCCGTGCTCGTGCCGCGTGAACCCGCTGTTCATCCTCAGGGCGTTCCAGCGCGGCGCGGACGGGGTGATAATATGCGGTTGCCACCCGGGCGACTGCCACTACACGTCGGGAAACTACTTCGCGCGGCGGCGCGCGGCGCTGCTGTTCAGCATGCTGGACTACCTCGGCGTCGAAAGCGGGCGCACGAGGGTCGAGTGGGTGTCCGCTGCCGAGGGACAGAAGTTCGCCGCGACGATGAACGACTTCGCCAAAACCGTCGCCTCCCTGGGCAAGTGCCGGAGAATAGGAGACCTGCGATGCAGAACGTCCGAGAGCTGATGATCAAAAAGGCAGGCGAGATGCTTAGCTCCGGCGAAGTGTACGGGGTTCTGGCCTGGGAGCGCGGCGACTTCGCCTGCGACCAGACGCCGGCGCTGTTCACGTCGCCCGAGTCGCTTTCGCGCCTGGCCTACGACGAGTTCACCGCGCCTATGCTCTCGAAGTACCTAATAAACGAGGCCAAAAAGCCGAATGAGGGCAAAAAGGTCATGGTCTTCCTGAAGCCGTGCGACACCTACAACTTCGGCCACCTCCTGAGTGAGCACAAGGTCGAGCGCGATCGCGTCTACGCCGTCGGCGTCGCCTGCAGCGGAATATTCAGCAGGGAAAAAACCCTGCTTGAGAAATGCCTGGCCTGCAAGGGCATGGAGTTTCATCACTGCGACGAGGTCATAGGCGGGGAAGGGAAGATCACCTGGGATAAACTCGATCGCTTCGCGGGCGTGGAGATGATCGAATCTATGACTCCGTCCGAGCGGTTCGAGTTCTGGCGCGGGGAGCTGTCGCGGTGCATCAGGTGCAACGCATGCCGCAACGTCTGCCCCGTCTGCTCCTGCGTCAAGTGCGTGTTCGACAACCCGGGATCGGGCGTGATGTCGAAGTCAAACGCCGACGAGTTCGAGGAGAACATGTTTCACATAATAAGGGCGTTCCACGTGGCCGGGCGGTGCACGGACTGCGGCGAGTGCTCGCGCGTGTGCCCGCGCAACATCCCGCTGCACCTGCTCAACCGGAAGTTCATCAAGGACGTGAACGCGCTCTTCGGCCCCTACCAGGCCGGCGCGTCCCTAGATGACGCCTCGCCTCTGACCTCCTACTCAGTCAACGACCCTGAGCCAGGGTATAAGGATAAAGCAAAGGGAGGCGAACGCGTTGCTTAAGATTCTCATGAGCGACATAGGCAGATTATTCGAGCGCCTGAGCAGCGTCGGGACGCTTTACCTTCCGATAGAGGGCGGAGGGCAGACCGCGTTTGCCCCCTGGCGCGCCGGAGCGGACGTTCAGCTAGACCGCGTGAACACAGACCTCTCCGTGAAGGGGCTGTTCTTCCCTCAGACCGAGGACATCGCGTTTTTCAAGCGCGAGGGAAAGAAGATCAGCGTCCTGCCCAGCAGCGATCCCGACGAGCCCTTCGCGGTGTTCGGCGTGCGCGCCTGCGACGTCCGCGGGCTTGAGGTGCTCGATAAAGTTTTCTTGGACGACCCTGCTCACATGGACACGTTTTACAAGGGACGCAGGGAGAACGGCGCTTTAATCGCGCTTGCGTGCAGTTCCCCCGCCGAGACATGCTTCTGCGGCGCGTTCGGTGTAGACCTGGCTGAGCCGTCCGGCGACGTAGCGGCCTGGATCGTGGATAATACCCTCTACTGGGAGGCCAAGACCCAGCGCGGCGAGCGCCTAACTGAGGCCGTGCGGCCAGTCATGGCGGAGCAGAGCGGCACATCAGCCGTGGACGCCAGCAAAAAGGCCGCCCGCGACGCCCTCGCCGCGGCGCCGCTTGCCAGTCTCAAGGACAGCCTGAGCGCCTGGGGTGCAAATGATATGCTAACGCTGTTCTCCTCGCCTCTTTGGGCGAATCTCAGCATGTCCTGCGTTGGGTGCGGGACATGCACCTACGTGTGCCCGACATGCCAGTGCTACGACGTTCAGGACTTCGACACCGGGCACGGGGTGACGCGGTTCCGCTGCTGGGACTCCTGCATGTACTCGGACTTCACCCTGATGGCGTCAGGCAACCCGCGCAAGACGCAGCTTGAGAGGTTCCGCCAGCGCTTCATGCACAAGCTCGTCTACTTCCCCGAAAAGTACGGCGGCATGTTCTCATGCACCGGCTGCGGGCGCTGCCTGAGCAAGTGCCCCGTCTCAATGAACATAGCCAAGGTCATCAAGGCAGTAGGAGGAGTAGAAAATGGCTAACCCACTTGTTCCTGATATTGGGCTTGTCACTGCCATCAGGCGCGACACGCCGGACGTGAAGACCTTTCGCGTCGTCAGGGCGGACACTGGTGCGGGCGTCTGCTTCCCCCACATGCCTGGCCAGTGCGCCATGCTCTCCATCCCCGGCGTCGGCGAGGCGATGTTCTCGATAACGTCGTCCCCGACGAACACCGAGTACATGGAGTTCAGCATAAAGAAGTGCGGCTGCCTGACTGAGTGGCTTCACGAGATGGAGGAGGGGCAGGAGGTAGCGATTCGCGGGCCTTACGGCAACCACTTCCCCGTCGAGGCCGACATGCTGGGGAAAGACCTGCTCTTCATCGCGGGAGGGATCGGCCTGGCCCCGCTGCGGAGCGTTATTAACTACGTCAGGCACGACGACAACCGCGCGAAGTACGGCTCCATCGATATAGTCTACGGAGCGCGCTCCAAGGACGACCTTGTCGACATCGACGAGATCAAAAACGAATGGAGCAGCGGCAGTGGCAGTAGCAGTGGCACTGCTACTGTCCACCTGACCATCGACCGCGCTCAGGAGGGCTGGGACGGCGACGTGGGCTTTGTTCCTGACTACGTCAAGAAGCTGAACTTCGACACGTCGAAGACCGTGCTTATGTGCGGGCCTCCGATAATGATAAAGTTCGTCCTCGCGGCGCTGAACGGGCTGGGCTTCGACAAGAGCCGGATATACACCACGTTCGAGATGCGCATGAAGTGCGGCATCGGGAAGTGCGGCAGGTGCAACATCGGCAGCCGCTACGTCTGCAAGGACGGCCCAGTCTTCCGCTGCGACGAGATGGACAGCATGCCGGATGAGTATTAGGACTAGGGGGATACTTATATGAGTGAGAAAGATAACAGCTCCGTTCGGGTGTTTTTGTTCGGCAAGAGGTACGACGTCCCGGCCGGGCTTACCATCATGGCGGCGATGGAGTACTCCGGCTACCGGCTCGTGCGCGGCTGCGGATGCCGCAACGGGTTCTGCGGGGCCTGCGCCACCATCTACCGGGTGCACGGCGACCGCGAGCTCAGGGCCTGCCTGGCCTGTCAGAAGACCGTCGAGGACGGGATGTACGTCGCCACTCTGCCCTTCTTCCCGCTCGTCAAGGAAATCTACGACATGGAGCAGGTCAGGCCGGCTGATCAGGTCATGATGTCGCTCTACCCCGAAATATACAAGTGCGTCGGCTGCAACGCCTGCACCAAGGCGTGCAGTCAGGAGCTCAGGGTGATGCAGTATATCGCGTACGCCCAGCGCGGCGAGTACGAGAGGTGCGCCGAGGAGTCGTTCGACTGCGTTATGTGCGGCATATGCTCGGCGCGCTGCCCGGCCGGAATATCGCACCCTCAGGTCGCGATGCTGGCTCGGCGCCTGACCGGAAAGTACATCCGCCCGCGAAGCCAGCACCTCAAGGACAGAGTGGACGCACTGCTGCGCGGCGCGTTCGACGCCGAGATGGACGCCATGATGAACCTGCCGCTAGAGGAGATTAAAACCCTCTATAACGGCAGAGAGATCGAGAAGTAAGGGGGAGCGGACGTGTACACGCCTGAGATGTTCGATTCCATAAAGAAGGTAGAGGCAACGCGGCCTGCGCGCCTCAGCGCCGAGGTTGGACGGCTTGGCGCCGCGGAGAAGGACCAGCTCCTGGCCAAATACCACCCGGACTACCGCAAGGACGCCTTCTCAACCATCGAGGTCGGCCCCAACAAGGGCGAACGCGCCCCGCACGAGCTGGTGGCCATACTGCAAGCCCGCAGCCGAGTCAGTGGGGTTAGCATCAATGCCGACGCAAACCCCGACGTTGACGTCGACGTCCTTATCATCGGCGGAGGCGGGTCAGGGGCAGCTGCCGCCATCGAGGCCAAGAAGAACGGAGCGGACGTCCTTATCGTCACCAAGCTCCGCATGGGTGACGCCAACACGATGATGGCCGAGGGCGGGATTCAGGCCGCGGACAAGGCCAACGACTCGCCCGTGATTCACTACCTCGACGCATACGGTGGCGGGCACTTCAAGGCCCAGCCAGACCTCCTGCGCAAGCTGGTCATGGACGCACCGCTGGCAATACAGTGGCTGGAGGGGCTTGGCGTCCTCTTCGACAAGGACAAGGACGGCACGATGATCACCACGCACGGCGGCGGCACGTCGCGCAAGCGGATGCACGCCGCGGCGGACTACTCCGGCATGGAGATAATGAGGACGCTCCGCGACGAGGCCTACAACATGGGCGTTCCTGTGATGGACTTCACCGCGGCGATAGAGCTGCTGCTGGACGAAAACGGCGCGGCGGGCGGCGCGGTGCTCCAAAACATGGAGACCGGCGAGCGCCTGACAGCCCGAGCCAAGACCGTGATAATCGCGACGGGCGGGGCCGGACGCATGCACTATCAGGGCTTCCCAACGTCGAACCACTACGGCGCCACGGCGGACGGATTAGTGCTCGGCTACCGAGCCGGTGCCAAACTGCTGTACCAGTACACTCTGCAGTACCACCCGACCGGCGTGGCCTACCCGCCGCAGGTGTACGGCGCTCTGGTGACGGAGAAGGTGCGGTCGCTGGGCGCACAGCTGGTCAACGTCGACGGCGTGGCGTACCTGAACCCCCTTGAGACGCGCGACGTCTCAGCCGCCGGCGTCATACGCGAGTGCGCCATCGGCAAGGGCGTCCCCATCCCCGGCGGGACGAGCGGAATCTGGCTAGACAGCCCGATGATAGACGAACTGCTCGGCAAGGGCGCGATAGAGAAGCGCATCCCCAGCATGCTGCGCATGCTCGGCAAGTACGGCATCGACATAAGGGAGGTGCCCATCCTTATATACCCTACGCTCCACTACCAGAACGGCGGCCTGCGCATAAACGTGACGTGCGAAAGCCCCGACGTGAGCAACCTCTTCGTGGCCGGCGAGGCAGTGGGCGGCATCCACGGCGAGAACCGCCTGATGGGGAACTCCCTGCTGGACATCATAGTCTTCGGCAGAACAGCCGGCAAGAACGCGTCCGAGAAGGCCAAAGGCTTGCCTATTCCGACCGGCCTGAACCTCAAGCACGTAGACCGCTTCATGAAGGAGGCAGAGGCCGCCGGAGTGAAGAGCCAGACGGTCTCCCCGATGCTGCTGCCGGATTATACGCGGCATGCGGCAGGTTCCTAGAGGTGATTGACATGCCTGCACACCTCTTCGCCACCTGGCGGATGGAGTACATCGGATTAGCAAAACCTGACGGGGGTCAGTCGCCCCCGCGGTGCGTCTTCTGCGTCGGCGAGGATAGCGACGAGGAACGGCTCATCCTTCACAGGGGGGAGAGCTGCTTCGTCATTCTCAACCTCTACCCGTACAACCCTGGGCACATGATGGTCGTGCCGTACCGCCACACTAACGTCTATGAGTCCCTGACTCAGGGCGAGTTCTCCGAGATGAACGCGCTCTCCGCTGAGGCCGTCCGCGTGCTGAAGCGCGTCTCCTCTCCGGACGGGTTCAACATCGGCATGAACCTCGGCAAAACCGCCGGGGCCGGCGTCGACGAGCACCTCCACCTCCACATCGTCCCGCGGTGGAACGGCGACACCAACTTTATGCCGGTGCTCTCCGACACCAGAGTCGTGCCCGAAGCCCTGCACGCAACGTGGCTCAAACTCAAAGAAGAATGGGGGAGATAAAAATAACGCCCCCAGACGACTTCTTCGAGCCCAGAGCAGAGGGAGCGGTCGCCCCAGAGTGGTCAACCGACCCTGACCCCGTGTTTCGGATGACCGTGAAGCGCTCGATCTTCGAGGCGCGCGTGTTCCTTTGCCGCAGCGCCGGAGACGCCCGCGACATCCTGTCAAAGGTCGGGACGAAGTACCGCGGCGCCACGCACCACTGCTGGGCTTACGTCCTCGCGTCCCCCTCGTGGAGCGAGGCTGCGGAGCGCTGCTCCGACGCAGGCGAGCCCTCCGGCACGGCAGGACGCCCGATACTGTCGGCATTGAAGGGGAGGAACCCCGAGTCCAGAGGCCCCAATCACGACCAGACCGCCTCCGGCGAGGACTCGTTCCCCCTCTTGAACGCCATGGTCGTCGTGTCGCGGTGGTTCGGCGGGGTCAAGCTGGGGCCGAGGGGGCTCATCAACGCCTACGGACAGGCCGCCGCCTCCGCCCTCGCCAACACGCCCCTCGTGCCAGCCGTCAGGACGCGCCGCTTCGTTCTCTGCTACCCATACTCCGCGGCAGGCGAGGTCGCACGCATCCTAAAACACCCCTCCGTCGTCGGAAAACCGGTTATAATATACGACTCCGGGAGCCAGTCCCCCTCGGGGGGCCAGTGCCCGGTCACTGCCGAGGTGAACGTGCGCGCCTCGCAGGCCGCCGAGTTCGAGGGGTTCGTGTCGTCCAGCTCGGGGTCAATAAACTCCTCAGGGGAGGTGATTGTGCTGTGAACTTCGATATAGACGTGAGCAAAATCCGCTCCGTGATGCGCGGGGAGGTCAACGGGTCTGTGCGGCTCCTCCTGTCGCTCATGTTCGCGGCCATAGTGTGGCTGGCGGCGCGCTGGATGGCCTCCGAGGCAGTGAGCACGGCGTCGGCCGAGGCGCTTCAGAGCGAGCGCTACAGCTCGCTCGCGGCCCTCGCGGCGGAGTACAAGGCGCGCGCCCCCTCCGCCGGCGCCCGAAGCGGGGCTATGACCGCCTCGATGGCCTTCACGCGGGTGTCGGGGCGAATCAACCTCGGCGCGCGCGTCGGCAACGTGACGTCGAGCAGCGACGGCAAGCAGTGCACGGTCGTCCTCAGCCGCCTCTACATCGAGGAGCTCACCGACCTAGTCTCCGAGCTGGCCGAGCTGGGCGTCAAGGTGGTCGAAGCCCAAATAACCGTCCTCCCCTCAGGCGGAGAGCGCCTCCTCTCCGTCACCGCCGTGCTCGAAGCCGGAGGAGTTAGCTAACCCCGGGGAGCAAGCGGGGCTTGACAAATCCCCCCGACGGGTGGTAACCTTAACCCTCGGTGGGCGAAGGGGTCATAGACCCCAAAACGGGCTTGTAGCTCAGTGGATAGAGCGACGGCCTCCTAAGCCGTAGGTCGGCAGTTCGAATCTGCCCAAGCTCACCATCCACATAGAAGGGAGAAAAAATAGTGGTTTCTACGGATGTTTTTTCAGAAAAACCTAGTAGAATAAGCGGAAGCGCGGAAGCGCGGAAGCGCGGAAGCGCGGAAGCGCGGAAGCGCGGAAGCGCGGAAGCGCGGAAGCGCGGAAGCGCGGAAGCGCGGAAGCGCGGAAGCGCGGAAGCGCGGAAGCGCGGAGGGCTGCTCTAGTCCCAGCATTTCCTTTCTAACGATCCCCAGAGGTTTCGAGAGGTCAGTCGACCCTACGGGCGCCGTCGGCGTCCGTCAGCGCAACGCCATCAGAAGCTGGCTCGCCCTGCCGTTCACCCCCAAGCCCGAGGTCATCCTCTTCGGCGACGACCCAGGAGTGGCCGAGGCCGCCGCGGAGCTAGGGGCAAGGCACGTCCCGAACGTCGAGAAGAGCGAGGCCGGCGTCCCCCTGTTCAGCTTCGCGGTTCTCGAAGGCCAGCGTCTGGCCTCGAACGACGTGGTGGCCTACGTGAACTCCGACATCATCCTGTTCGACGATTTCCCTAACGCCATCGCCTCCGTCCGCAAAAAAAGCTGGAGCAAATGGCTGCTCGTAGGCCAGCGCCGCACCGTGGAATTGGAAGGCTCGCTGGACTTCGCCAATCCCCAAGATGTCAGCGCCTTCAGGCAGCGCGCCTCCGCCTGCGCGCCGGACTCCCCCACCGCCAAAGACTACTTCGTGTTCCCCAAGGGAATGTACCCGAAAGTTCCAGCGTTCGTCGTCGGGCGCGACGCCTATGACAACTGGATGGTAGGCGACGCCGTGATGCGCGGCATTCCGGTGGTGGACTGCACCCCGTGCGTCGTGGCTGCGCACCAGCAGCATGATTACAATCACGTCATAAGCAAAGAGGAGCGCGTAAACCTGCCCGATTCGCGGCGAGGCTACGCGCTCGCTGGGCAGCTTGCGAACATGTTCGGCCATACTGATTGCTCGACGTGGGTTCTGAGGGGTGGTCGACTGCGCCGGCGTTTCGTGCTCAAGAACACCGTATTAAACGCCGCGCGGCTGCTCGTCCGCCGCAACCCCCTCTACTGGCGCTATGAGATGGCAAGGCTGAAGGGGATGTTTTTCCCGGCTGGGGCGGGCAGCCATGACTAAGATCATCCGCAAGACTCTGTCAAGCCTCCGCCGCGACGGCGCCAGCTCCAGTTCGGGGAGTATTCTTAGACTTAGAAGAGTTTGAGAATGACCTCCGCCGCCTGTCGAAGCTATTTGACGGCAAGGCGAAGTGGATTCACCTGCTAGGCGGCGAGCCGCTGCTCCATCCCGAACTGGAGCGGTTCTTCCCCGTGGCGCGAAAATATTTTCCCAGCCCTAGCCCAATCATGCTGGTGACAAACGGCACGCTCCTGCCGGAGAAGGGCGCCGCCTTCTGGGAGGCCTGCCGTGACAGCGCAATCGAGGTCGACGTCACGATCTACCCTGGCATGAACGGGATATTCGAGGCCGCGCGGGAAACGGGGGCGTCGTTCGGCGTGAACGTGGTGTCGTATAACACGGTTGAGGATGTGAAAACAAGCTGGCACTGCCCGCTGGACTTAACCGGCCAGCAGGTACCCAGCAAGAGCTTCGCGCGGTGCAATTTGGCCAACGCCTGCGTGCACCTGCGGCACGGGCGGCTGTACACGTGCTGCGTTGCGGCGTACGCGAGTTTTTTCATAGACTACTTTCGCGGGCGCGGCGTAGGAGAGGTGAGCGTGTCGGAGAATGACTCCATCGACATATACAAAGCGCGGAGCGGGGCGGAGGTGCTGGATTTTCTTGCGCGGCCTATTCCGTTCTGCCGGTTCTGCATGATTGAGAAAAGGAGTTCCGGCCTGCCGTGGAGCCTGAGCAGGCGGGACATCGGGGAGTGGACGATCGGGTGAGGGGGAGCGTCGCTCCCCCCTATTTCCCCTGCGCCCCCTGCGCCCCCTGCGCCCCCTGCGTCACATGAACAATGTCCTTAACGTGCTCGGCTTCGTCCTGCGAGAGCACCCCGCGCTTCACGAGGAGGAAAGCTATCTCGGAGATGCCCTGTGCGACGTGGGCTAGGTCGTTCATCTTGAGCTCGTCGACGCGATCGTTGAGGTCGCCTTTCACGTCGTCGATCTTGGCGTTGAGGCTGTTTTTCACGTCGTCGATCTTGGTGTTGAGGCTACTCTTCACGTCGTCGATCTTGGCGTTGAGGCTGCTCTTCACGTCGTCGATCTTGGCGTTGAGGTCGCCCTTCAGCTTGGCGAGCTCGGTGTTGAAGTCGCCCCTCAGCTTGGCGAGCTCGGTCTCGAACTTCGCCTCCAGAAGGTCGATCCGGCGGTAGATTTCCAGCACGGCGATGTCAATCTTCTTATCGAGCTTCGCGATTTCCACCTGAGTCTCCGCCCTGTACTCCACCAGGTTGCGCCCTAGCGCGTCAATCTTGCCGCTCAGGGACGCCAAGTACCCCACGAACAGCGCTATCGCAATCGCCTGCCCGACCGTGAGGCCTAGACGATCCAGCAGATCCTTAAACCACCTCGAAACGCTGGCCCAAAACATGTCCACCTGAATCACCTCCTG
>JAISUL010000059.1 GCA_031272145.1 Synergistaceae bacterium | reverse complement strand
CTTTGTACTTTTTGTGGAAAAGAACTCCTCATGGCAGCGTGAGGGTCTCGCGCGACGGGCTTTTCGACTTTGTCGACGGAGTGCTGTCGGGCGGCGGTCTCGGGCTTGGGCCAGGGAAGTGCAGGGGAGTGGCTTTGGCCGAGGGCGACCCGGCGTCCGTCGTCATGATCCTGTCGCGCGACGGCGGCGAGGAGAAAGCCGCCATAGAGGAGCGCATCGCCGAAATAGCGAAGCCTCTGGGCTTCGGGGCGAAGTTCATATGGCTCGACGGGGAAGCGCCCGAACGCTGCGACGTGTCGAAAAGCCCATGGACATGGGCATGCGTTGCGGGCTGCATAGCGCTAGGCGTGACCGCTGGAGTCAGCGGCCTTTTCTGGACGCTCTTCTGGGGCACAGCCGCGTGGTTCGTGTCGAGGACGCTCATCTCCCTTACGGCCAGGAAAAAAATCAAAAAATTCGGGCTTTCCCGCCTCTAGCGAGGAGTTCGATGGCCAAGCCGCGTCTGGTTCGTCCGCGCGCCAGGGAGATGGCGGTGCAGCTTCTGTACGCTCTCGCGTCGCGCGGCGGACAGGACGCCGAGGCCGCCATCTCCTTGTTCCTGGCCTCGGACGACGAGGACTCCAGCCAGCAGCCTGACGCCGAAGCGAGGGAATACATGTCCTTCCTCGTGACGGGCGTCTGGGCGCGCAGGGACGAGATCGACGAGATGCTGAAGCCGGTCGTCATCCGCTGGCGCCCCGAGCGCATTGTCGCGGTGGACAGAGCCGTTCTTCGCCTGGCCGTCTTCGAGGGCTTCATGGAAAAAAAGGTGCCGCCCGCCGTCGCGATCTCCGAGGCGGTCAGGCTGGCCAGCATGTTCGGCACCGACGACTCCCCAAGGTTCGTTAACGGCGTTCTCGGCGGAGTGCTAAGGAACATCCAGTCAAATGCGCCAGCAGAGCACGCGCCTTCCGATATTCCAGCTTAGCGTAGACGAGCTCACAGCCCACATACAGGGGCTCATGGCCTCTGACCCCTCCTTGCGCTCCGCCGTCGTCGAGGGCGAAATCGCAGAGCTCAAGAGGCACACGAGCGGGCACTCCTACTTCACCCTCCTGGGCAAGGAGAGCCGAATCTCCTGCGCCCTGTTCCGCCAGTACGCCGGTTTCGTGCCCAGGTGGCCGGAGAACGGCGACAAGGTCATGGCCGAGGGCAGCGTCGGGGTGTACCCGTCGAGGGGCGTGTACCAGTTCTACGCGCGCCGCCTAGTCCCGGTCGGCGAGGGCGCGGTAGCAAGGGCACGTCAGGAGCTCCGCGAAAAATTAGAAAGAGATGGCCTTTTCTCCCCCTCACTCAAGCGCCCTATTACTCCCTATCCCTCCAGGGTCGCTCTGATAACATCGGAGACCGGCGCCGCAGTGTGGGACGTCATACGCACAGCGGAGCGCCTGTGGCCAGTCTGCGGCATCGTCGTCGTTGGCGCTCAGGTTCAGGGCTTCGGCGCGCCGGAGGACATAGTCCGGGCGTTCGAGCGGGTCGCGGCTCTGCCTGGCCTGGACTGCGTGCTGCTGACGCGCGGCGGAGGCTCCCGCGAGGACCTGGTTCCGTTCGACGACGAGCGCGTCGTGAGGGCGGTAAGGGCCTGCCCAGTCCCAGTGGTCAGCGGAGTGGGGCACGATATTGACTCCACCCTGTGCGACATGGCCGCCGACCTCCGCGCTTCAACCCCCACCGCCGCGGCGGAGCTGGTCTTCCCCAGCCGCCGGACAGTGGACGCGTCACTCCTCAGCGCTCTCTCCAACGCGCGGGCTTTGATCACGCGGCGCCTAGCCTCCGAGAGGTCGAACCTTGAACGAAAGCGAGCCTCTATGTCCTCGGCCATGAGCGGGATGTTTTCTACCCACCGGACTCGCATTAGTACGGCGTTCAAGGCTCTGGCGGGGGCGGCGGCGTTTCGGCTTGCGGAGGCCAAGAGTGCGTTGTCCATGCGCGCGGCCTCGCTCAACGCACTGTCCCCTCTGGCCGTCATGTCGCGGGGGTTCGCCGCGTGCGAGCGCGCCGGAGTCCGAGTATCGTCCGCCAAAGAACTATCAAAAGGCGATAGAATAAGTGTCCGTTTTTCCGACGGCGGCGTTGCCGCAAAAGTCGAATGACGGCAGGAGGAGTATTTATTATGTCGAAAATTGCCGACGGCGCCCTGGCTCCGAAGGGCGCCAATAAGATCGAGTGGGCCTGGCAGTACATGCCCTCTCTGCGGTTTCTGGAGGACAAATACCGTGACGCCATGCCGTTCAAGGGCGCCGTCATCGCCGCGTGCCTGCACCTTGAGGCGAAGACCGCCTGCCTGCTGCTGACTCTCAAGCGCCTCGGCGCGACTGTGGCGGCGTGCGGGAGCAACCCGCTCTCCACTCAGGACGACATCTGCGCCGCGCTTGTTGACGGCGGGGTAGACGTGTTCAGCAGGCGCGGCATGTCAGTCGAGGAGTACTTCGCGAACGTGAGGGCAGTGCTGGACTTCGGGCCGAACGTCATCATCGACGACGGGGCGGACCTGGTGGCCACGGTTCACACCGAGCGCCCCGACCTCATCCCGAACATAAGGGGCGCGTCGGAGGAGACCACGTCCGGGGTCAAGCGCCTCAAAGCCATGCAGTCCGACGGCGTGCTGAAATTCCCCGTCATCTCGGTGAACGACGCCTTAAGCAAATACCTGTTCGACAACCGCTATGGCACCGGCCAGTCGGTCTGGGACGGAGTTTTGCGCACGACGAACATGGTCGTGGCCGGGCGCGTGGTGGTCATAGCCGGCTATGGCTGGTGCGGCAAGGGGGTCGCCAAGCGGGCTGCCGGCCTCGGAGCGCGCGTGGTGGTCACGGAGATAGACCCCCACAAGGCATGCGAGGCCCTGATGGACGGCTTCGACGTGATGCCAATGGCGGAGGCGGCGCGGGTCGGCGACATCTTCCTGACTTTGACGGGCAACGTGAGCGTCATAGACGGGCGGCACTTCCCACTGATGAAGAACGGCGCCGTGATGGGCAACGCCGGCCACTTCGACGTCGAGATAAGCAAGCCAGACCTGTCTGCTCTGGCCGAGCGCGTCGAGCACCTGCGCGACAACGTCGACACCTACGTCATGAAGGACGGACGGCGGCTGAACCTGCTCGGCGAGGGCCGCCTGACCAACCTTGCCTGTGCGGACGGCCACCCGATCGAGATAATGGATCTAAGCTTCTCGCTCCAGCTTGAGGCGGCGCTCCACGTGTACACCCACAGGATGCAGCCCGGCATTCACGCGGTGCCAGAGGAGACCGACCGCGCCGTGATGGAGTCGAAGCTGGCCGCGCTGGGCGTAACTCTCGACCGCCTGACCAAGGCTCAGGAGGAGTACATGAGGAGCTGGAAGGAGTAGGGCGTTGGAGTCTTGGAGGGGCATGGATTACGAATTCCTTTACCCCGACGGGGGCTTCGTGATGCTGCGCGTGCTGCTCCGCCGCGGGATGAGCATAAAGGCGCAGTCCGACGCCATGGTCACGATGGACACGACGCTGGAGGTCGAGGGCTCGCTTGAGGGCGGCGTGCTGGGCGGGCTTGGGCGGATGTTCATGTCGGGGGAGAACTTCTTTTTCCAGACGGTCAGGGCTGTAGGCGGGGACGGGGAGGTTCTGTTCGCCCCTGCGAGCCCCGGCTGTCTGGCCGACCTCATAATGGACGGCTCCCCGTACTACCTTCAGAAGGGCGGCTTCTTCGCCGCGACCGAGGGGGTCAGCATAAGCACGAGGATGCAGAACCTGGCCCAGGGGCTATTCGGAGGCGAGGGTCTTTTCGTGCTGGAGGCGGCCGGGGAGGGGATTCTCTTCGTCGAGTCATACGGCGCTATCCACATCATCGACCTCCCGCCCGGCAAGGAGCTAATCATCGACAACAACCACCTGGTTGCGTGGCCGAAGGACGTCCAGTACAGCCTTCAGAAGGCCTCGAAGGGCTGGCTGTCGTCGTTCACGTCCGGCGAGATGCTGGTCTTCCGCTTCCGAGGCCCCGGCCGAGTGCTGATCCAGAGCCGCAACGCCGTGGGCTTCGCAAACTGGGTCCGCAGCCTGACCCCGTCAAAGTAGAGTACCCCCCTACGTTGTAGGGGGGTAACGCCCCTATTTCCCGTCCGCCGTGAGGCTTTCGACGTACGCGATGTCCTTCGGGTCAAGATCCTTATTTTTGCTGAGCAGGAAGACTATCGCCTTGTCGAAGTTCTTGAGGTGCGCCAGGTCGTTGGCCTTGAGCATCTCCATGTCGTTCTTCTGCTCCGTCCGCAGCGAGTCGATGTCGTTCTTGAGCTCCGTCCGTAGCGAGGCGATGTCGTTCTTGAGCTCCGTCCGCAGCGAGGCCATGTCGTTCTTGAACTCCGTCCGCAGCGAGGCCATGTCGTTCTTCTGCTCCGTCCGCACCGAGTCGATGTCTTTCTTCAACTCCGTCCGCACCGATTCGACCTTGGACTCCAGCAAGGCAACATCAGTCTTCACCGATGTGATCTTGGCCTCCAAATCGGTCTTCACCGAGTCTATCCTGCGCATCAAGAGCAGCCCCAAGATCACGAGCACGGCAAGCTGCAGCCCTGTGAAGCCGCCTAACGCCGCCAGAATATGAATAAGTTCTACACTAGTGCCCATCGCAAACACCTCCGTAAGAGTAGTCACCCCCGACGGGTTGGCCATCACCGCGGGGGCGGGGCCTCGGTCACCAAGCTGATTCTACCACAAAGAGTCGATGTCCGAGCCCCCTTACTGCCCCTTGAGCCGCCGCCGCGCCGAGGGGTGACCTCCAAGCGCCAAGTACTCCGTGCTCTGGCGAACGGCGCTCTCGTAAAGACAGAGAAAGCTCTCTCTCTCTCTCTCTCTCTCTCTCTCTCTCTCCGTATTGTTCGCGGATGATATGCTTCGTGCCGCTCAGCACCCTTTCGGGCACATCGTAGCCCCAGGGGAAAAAGTGGCTCCTGAATACGTCAGCTATGTACTTCCGGGTGTCACCGTTCACCTGGAAGGCCGCGATGTTCGGGTGTATATATCCGTTCCCGAACTCGGACGGCGTGAACTTGTCCGCCGTCACGATGTCGAAAAGCAGCTTCGTGGCGTAGGCGTCGTAGCCGCTGTTAGGCGGGTTCGAGAAGAACAGGTTCACGTCGTGCAGGACGACCACAGCGTCCGGCGTCAGGAACGGGAATATCGATATGAAGCTCAGGGTCTCCGCCGGGTGCGCGTGCACCGTGTCCAGCAGGGCGAAGTCCACCCCGCCGCCGATCTCCTCGATGACCTCCGACACGTCCCTGTCGAAGTGCCGCCGCCACCGCGTTGTGTCGAAGTGCCGCCGCTCGCCAGCAACTTCGTCGACGAGCCAGCCCGTGGCCTTGGCCTTGTCCCGGTAGTACCTCCCCGACCAGTCCACCGAGTGCAGGACTGCGCCGTCGTCCATGGCGTTCAGCAGCACGCAGGAGCTTCCCCCAGCCGCGACGCCGACCTCAAGGAGCTTCTTCGGCTCCAAACGCCGAACCAGCCCGTTGAGGAAGAGCCTCTCGACTCGCAACATCTCCGACGGACCCTCGACAGCCCCCTCGACTCGCTCCAGCCTCTCGGCCTCATAGCGTTCAGGAACGAAATCCAAATCCTTCAGCCTAAGCATCCCTACACCATTCCTTCCTATTTACTGTCCCCTGAGCCGCCTCCGCACCCGACGCAGGAGCTCGACGCACGGGTTAGGCAGCAGCGAGAGCACGAGCGCGCGCAGAACCCTTTCGGGCACGGTGCACGACCACGGTGCGTCGTAGCCCCAGGGGAGGAACAGGCTCCTGAACACGTCGGCTATGTACTTCCGCGTGTCATGGTTCACCTGGAAGGCCGCGATGTTCGGGTGCCGGCACCCGTTCAAGAACTCGGACAGAGTGAACTTATCCGCCGTCACGGAGTCGAGGAGCAGTTGCGTGGCGCAGCACTGCCAGTACTCGTAGCTGCTGAGCCCCCACTCGTTCACGTCGTGCAGGACGACCACGGCGTCGGGCGCTAGGAACGGGAAGACCGCTATGAAGCTCAGGGTCTCCGCCGGGTGCACGTGCACCGTGTCCAGCACCATGAAGTCTATGCCGCCGCCGATCTCCTCGATGACCTCCGACACGTCCGCGCCGAAGTGCCGCCGCCACCGCGCTTCGGCCCCGAAGAGCTCGAACGCCCGCGCCCCCGCCGTGCTGCCGATGTCCACCGAGTGAACCACGGCGTCGTCGTCAACGGCGTTCAGCAGGACGCACGTCCCGCCGCCGTCGGCCACTCCGACCTCCAGAACCTTCTTGGGCCTCAGCAAGCGAACCAGCCCGTTGATGAAGAGCCTCTCGTCATGGCTCATAAGCGACACGTCCATTATCTTCCCCTCGACGCGCTCCAGCCTCTCGGCCTCGCAGCGTTCGGGGGCGACGGCCAAATCCTTCAGCCTAAGCATCCCTACACCATCCCCCTGAAATACTTGATTGTCTCCCTCAGGCCGTCCTCCAGGGCGACCTTCGGGCTCCAGCCCAGCTGCTTTGCTTTGGTGATGTCGGGGCGGCGCTGCCTGGGGTCGTCGGCGGGGAGGGGGTGGAAGGTTATCCGCGACCGCGAGCTGGTCATGGAGACCACCTTCTCGGCCAGCTCCAAGATCGTGAACTCGCTGGGGTTGCCAAGGTTCACTGGGCCTGGGGCGTCGCCTGACCTCTCCATCACCGTCGTGATCCCCTCGATCAGGTCGGAGACGTAGCAGAAGCTCCTGGTCTGGCTCCCGTCGCCGAAGATTGTTATGTCCTCGTTCCTCAGGGCCTGGAGGATGAAGTTGCTGACGACCCGCCCGTCGTCCAGCGACATGTTGGGGCCGTAGGTGTTGAATATCCTCACGACCTTGATGGGCGTCCCGTACTGCCGGTGGAAGTCGAAGAACAGCGTCTCGGCGCAGCGCTTGCCCTCGTCGTAGCAGCTCCGAGGCCCGATGGGGTTCACCCTCCCCCAGTACTCCTCCCTCTGGGGGTGCTCGTCCGGGTCGCCGTAGACCTCGCTCGTCGAGGCCTGCAGGATGCGCGCCTTGATCCGGAACGCCAGGTCTAGCAGGTTGATGGCCCCGTGGACGCTGGTCTTCACCGTCTGAACGGGGTCGAACTGGTAGTGAACAGGGCTGGCGGGGCAGGCCATGTTGTATATCTCGTCCACCTCGGCGTTGTACGGCTCGGTCACGTCGTGCCGCACGAACTCGAAGCGCGGGTCGGACGTCATGGGGATGATGTTCGCCTTGCGCCCCGTAAAGAAGTTGTCGAGGCACAGAACCTCGCACCCCGCGCCCAGCAGGGCCGCGCACAGATGCGACCCCAGAAACCCGGCCCCGCCGGTCACCAGCACCCTTTTGGAAATCTTCCCAAACCTCAAAGTCAGTCCTCCTTGTGTGAGCGGATTTACGAGTATAACGCCCAAGCTTTTTCGCCTAGAAAAATCAAAAAAAGGCGTTATACTCGATTATTATGCGCGGTTTACAGTTGCGTGCGCAACAAAATGGTGCTATCATAAAAACCGAGTTCCTCAACAACAGGGGGTAGTTAAGCCGATGATGTTGAATATGGCGCGTTTTTCATCAGTAGATGCGGACGCCGTGTCGCGGGCGGTGGTTGAGTCATGGCCCGTTGGCGTCGGGGAAGCGCCCGGAGCGGCGAAAGAAGCGCGGGGCGTCTCCTTCGAGGAGATGCTCGATGCCTCCATGAAGAGCGTGAACGCCCTTCAGCTTGAGTCGGACCAGATGGTGAACAGGCTCGCGACCGGCGACGTTGAGGACATCTCCGAGGTCGTCCTCGCCTCGTCCCGCGCCGAGGTGGCGTTGCGTATGTTCATGGAAATTCGCAACAAGTTCGTCGACGCTTATCAGCAGTTGTCTCGCATGTCGGCATAGCTCTCAAGTCGGCATAATCGCCTGCGTATCTCGAGAATATGGACGGCTTGAGGCAGTCATTCGGAAAACTTCTGCTCTTTTGGGCGGGGTTGAAGCTGTGGCAGAGGGTGTCTCTGGCCGCGGCTGTTGTTGTTGTATTGGGCCTGCTCGCCGCCGCAGTCCTATGGTCCAGCCGATCCTCGTACGAGCCGCTCTACGTCGGCCTCGACGTCCAGGACCAGGCTGCTATCGTGGCCTACCTAAAGGAAAACAACATCCCATATAGGCTGGACTCCGCCGCGAAGCTCATCCTGCTGCCGCGCGATCAGATCTACGACACGCGGCTCTCCTTGGCCCAGGAGGGACTCCCGCGGGGCGGCGGGCGAGGCTTCGAGCTGTTCGACGAGGCCGGGATGGGGCAGAGCGAGTTCCAGCAGAAAATCTCGTACATCCGCGCGCTGGAGGGGGAGCTCCAGCGCACCATATCCCACATGGACGCGGTGGACTTCGCCAAGGTGAGCATCGTGCTCCCCGAGGAGCACCTGTTCCTCAGGGAGCAGAAGCCGTCGACCGCGGCGGTGCTGCTGCGCCTCAGGGCTGGGGCCAGGCTCAGCGTGCTGAACGTCAAGGCCATAGCCAACCTCGTGGCGAGCAGCGTGGACGGCCTCAAGCCTGAGAACGTCACGATCGTGGACACGACTGGGCGCATCCTCTCGGACGTGCTTGGCGAGGACTGGCTCCTGTACTCCCCTGACGGAGGTGGAGGCGCCGAGGCCGTGACCTCCGTCCAGAGGACTTTGGAGCGCCAGATAGAGAAGGAGCTCGAGCAGAAGACACGCATGATGCTGGAGTACCTCTACGGCCCCGGCAACGTCGTGGTCAGGACGAAGGTGGACATGGACTTCGACAAGAAGTCGTCCACGTCGCGCGTGTACTACCCAGACCCGGAGACTAAGCAGGGGCCGCTCCGAAGCCAGACTCAGACCGAGGAGAGCTACACCGGCACCCAGCAGCCGCCGGGCGGCGCGCCTGGCACCACGACCAACATACCGGGCTACGTCGTGAACACGCAGAACTCGCAGAGCGAGTACAACAAGACCGAGTCCACGAAGAACTACGAGATCGCCACTCAGGAGAGCAGCGAGATCGTGACGCCCGGCAACATCAGGAGGCTGACCGCGTCCGTCGTGGTGAACGCCGACCTGAACCCGGCCCAGCTCTCCGACCTGCGCGAGACCGTGGCCTCGGCCATGGGATTCAGCGAGGCGCGCGGCGACCACCTGGTGGTTCGCGCGATGAAGTTCAACACGGACTTGGCCGACTCGATAGTTTCGGAGATGCGCTATGACCGCATGATCCGGCTCGCCGTGGGCACTATCTCCACTATGGTGGCCATAGCCGCGATGGCGCTGGCGTGCTTTTGGTGGTATCGCAGGCGGAAGGCGCGCCTCGCGCTTGAGGCCGCCCAGAAGGAGAGCAAACACGTGCCGACGATTCAGGAGATGCTCACGTCGCCCGACCTGCTGGCGTTCCAGGGCGAGATGGCGGTGCTGGAGGAGCAGCTGCGGGCGTACGCGAAGAACAACCCGTCAGAGGTCGCGAACCTGGTCAACGAGTGGATCTCGTCGGATGGATAGCGGAGGGATTGATTAGAGATGGCCAAAGCGAAGTCAAGCATTTCCAACAGGGAGAAGATCGCCGTTCTCATGGTGGCGCTTGGGAACGACGTGGCCGCCGACGTATACAAGCAGCTCGACGACGCCACGATCGAGCTTATAACGCTTGAGGTGGCCAACCTCCGCAAGGTCTCCCCCGAGTTGAAGCTGGAGGTCATGAAGGAAGCTCAGGAGATACTGATGGCTCGCGAGTACATGGCCAGGGGCGGCGTGGACTACGCGAGGGACATCTTGGAGCGCGCCCTGGGGCCGGAGCGCGCGCAGAACCTCCTGACGCGCATAACCGCGTCGCTGCAGGTGCGCCCGTTCGACTTCATGCGCCACACAGACCCCCAGCAGATTTTGGGCTTCATTCAGGGCGAGCACCCGCAGACGATAGCCCTGATCCTCTCCTACCTCGAGCCGCCGCAGGCCGCCCTGATAGTCAGCGGGCTTCCCGCCGTCATGCAGGCGGAGGTCGCCAAGCGAATCGCGAAGATGGACCGCATCACGCCGGAGATACTGCGGGAGGTGGAGCGCGTGCTGGAACGCAAGCTGAGCACGGTCATGGGTCAGGACTTCACCCTGGCCGGCGGCCTCGACGCGGTGGTTGCCCTCATCAACAGCGCCGACCGCGGTACGGAGCGCAACATCATGGAGTACCTGGAGGAAAACGACCCTGAGCTAGCCGAGGAGATCAAGAAGAAGCTCTTCGTGTTCGAGGACATCATGCGCCTGGACGACCGCTCGCTCCAGCGCGTGCTGCGCGAGGTGGACATGAAGGAGCTGGGCCTCGCCCTGAAGGGCGCCACGGAGGACCTGCGCTCCAAGTTCTTCAAGAACATGTCCAAGCGCGCGTCCGAGATGCTGCAGGAGGACATGGAGTTCATGGGCCCCGTGCGCGTCAAGGACGTGGAGGAGGCGCAGCAGAAGATCGTCAACAACGTCCGCGCTCTGGAGGAGGCAGGGGAGATCATCATCGCCACCGGCGGCGAGGACGAGCTCGTGCTTTAATGGCGGCGCTGAAAGGAAGGGGCGAATTTATTGCCTAGCCTGTACAGCAAGGGGATTTTGCGCGCAGTCCGCCTTTTGCCGGACGCCGTCAAGATCGGCGGCAACGAGCCCGAGGAGGAGCCGCCTGACCTCACCGATGGCGAGGAGGACGAGGCAGCTGATGTCGCCGATGACCTGAGGAGGCTGCACGAGCGCGTGGCGGAGCTTCAGGCGCGCGTCGAGTCCCTTGAGGGCGAGAACGCGCGCCTGTCCAAGCGCGCCGCCGACGTAGACCGAGCAGAGGCGGAGTTAAACTCCGTCCGGTCATCCGCTGCTCGGCGCGAGGCCGAGATCACCGCGTCACTCGCAGCGGAGACGGAGAAGGCCAGAGCTGAGGGGCTGGCCAAAGGGCAGGCCGAGGGCGAGAAGAGGGGCTACACTGCCGGTCTGGAGAAGGCCAAGGCCGAGGTCAGCGGGCAGTACAGCGCCGAGTTCGACGCGCTGGTAAAGCTTCTGGAGGGGGTCTCCAAGGGGCTGGAGGAGAACTTCTCCGGCCTGGTCGACCTCAACCAGCCGCGCATGCTACGTCTGTGGCGCGACATGCTGGGACGGATGCTGCGCCGCGAGCTGACGCTCATGCCCGACGTCGTGCTGGACGTGCTCTCCGACGTCCTGTCGCGGCTCAGCGACAAGAACAGAATCCTCATATACGTATCCCCTCAAGACATGAACATGGTCAGAGACGCTCTGCGCGGCGAGTTTCAGGAAATCCTGCGCGGCGTCAAACACCTCGAGCTCAAGTCCGACACGCGGGTGGACAGGGGAAGCTGCATAGTCGAGACCGACCTCGGAGTCTACGACGCAAGGTGGCGCACCCAGCTAGAGCAGGTGGACGGAGCAGTGGAGTCAATCCTCCAAAAGCTCGGCAAGCCCATAGAGATGCAGCCGAAGCAGCGAGGAAGGGGCAGAGAGACGCAGCAGGTGCCGTCGGCGTCCATTGCCTCTCCTGCACCGTCGGCGTCCCCTGAGCCGCCGGCACCCACGACGTCTCCGGCGCCCGCAAGCGCCTCAGGCGCCGCGGACACCCCCGGCGTCACTAACTCAAATGCCTGACGCTGACATCCTTTCTGTCCTCGAAGCTGACCTCCTGAAGCTTCCACTCGTTAAGATAAACGGGCGGATCGTGCAGGTCGTGGGGCTCGTCGCTGAGTCCCAAGGGCCTGACGTCCGCGTGGGCGACCTATGCCGGATATGCTTCCGCGACGGGCTTCACGACCTCGACGCGGAGGTGGTGGGGTTCAGGGGCGAGCGCGTCCTTCTGATGCCGTTGGGCGACCTGCGGGAGGTCGGGCCTGGCAGCGACGTGGTCTCGACCGACCGGCCTCTCGGCGTCGCAGTTGGGGAGGGTCTGCTTGGGCGAATTCTCGACGGGCTGGGCGAGCCCATCGACGACAAGGGGCCGCTCGCCGCGACGGGCTTCTACCCGCTGCACGCCGAGCCACCTCACCCTCTGCGCCGCCAGATGGTCGACACCCCCCTTTCGGTCGGGGTGCGGGTCATAGACGGCCTGCTCACGCTCGGCACGGGGCAAAGGATCGGGATATTCGCAGGCTCGGGCGTGGGGAAGAGCACCCTGCTCGGCATGATGGCGCGCTACACCACGGCGGACGTTAACGTCATATCCCTAGTAGGCGAGCGCGGGCGCGAGGTGAGGGAGTTCATCGAGCGCGACCTCGGCGAGGACGGACTGAAGCGCTCGGTTCTCGTGATAGCCACGTCCGACCAGCCCCCTCTTATAAGATTGAAGGCTGCCCAGACCGCGACTGCCGTGGCCGAGTTCTTCCGCGACGAGGGCAAGAACGTCCTTCTTATGATGGACTCGGTGACGCGGGTTGCCCGTGCCCAGCGGGAGGTCGGGCTTGCCGTGGGAGAGCCCCCTGCCACGCGCGGGTACACCCCGTCCGTGTTCGAGATGCTGCCGCAGCTGCTTGAGCGAGCCGGGGCCGGGGAGAGGGGCAGCATAACCGGCATATACACCGTGCTGGTCGAGGGCGACGACATGAACGAGCCGGTGGCCGACACGGTGCGCGGCATCCTCGACGGGCACATCGTCCTGTCGCGCAAGATCGCCGCGCGGAACTTCTACCCCTCGGTGAGCGTCTTGGAGAGCGTGAGCCGCGTCATGCCAGCCGTGGTGTCGCCGGAGCACATGGCCGCCGCCGGGCGGGTGCGCGACCTCCTGGCGACCTTCGCGGAGTCCGAGGACCTGATAAACATCGGGGCGTACAAGTCCGGGGCGAACCCGCGGGTCGACTGGGCGCTGCGGCATCTGGAGTCGGTGAGGTCGTTCATGCTCCAGAAGGTGCACGAGTCGTCGTCCTTGGAGGAGACCATAACGAGGCTGGAGGCTCTGGCCCCGGAGGATTCTTAAATGCCTGCTTTTTATATCCATGTTTTTCTATTGCTTTTTGGGTTTGGGATGGACAAAATACTCGAATAATAATCATCACACCCTGAGGAGGGGCTTAACAAAAGATGCTTGAGCGCATTCAGAGGTTCAATCGGATTCTGAAGCTTCGCGAGAACGACAGGCAGGCCGAGCAGGTTCGCCTCGCGGAGGAGCGCCGCGAGCAGGACGCCATAGCGAGCAAGCTGGAGACACTGGGCAAGGAGAAGCTGGAGGCAATAGACAGCTTCCGGAGGGACGGAGCCGAGAAGACGGTGTCGTGTCAGGATATATGGCTTCAGCGGCAAACCATAGACGTCATCGACAAGTACATCGACAAGGGCAAGGCGCTGTTCGCCGACGCGCAGCGCCGAATCGAGCAGACCGAGGAGCGCCTGATCGAGCGGCACCGCGACGTGCGGATGATGGAGGGCTACGTCGACCACCTGAAGACCGACGCGGCCAAGGCGTTTTTCGACGCCGAGCAGGACGAGCTGGACGACATGTCCATGCTGCGCTACCTCCGCGCGTGACGCGGCAATAAAGCCATAAGGAGCGAGGCAAATGGGCCCCAACTTAACCGGCGTGAGCAAGGTTCTAGACCGGATCGACCAGATCGTCCGCATGTGCAGCACTCAGACGTTCCAGACTCCGGCGCCAGTTAGGCGCTTCTCCGAGGTTCTGGATTCTGAGGCGCGCAGGGTGCGGCCAGAACAGGCCTCTGGCGCTTCGGCCTCCGGCTCCAAGCCCTCCGTTTCTAAATACTCCGGCTCCAAGGGAGTGGACGAGCTCAGAAGGCTCGTCTCGCAGCGCGCCGAGGACAGCGCCATTGACGAGGAGCTTATCCGGGCCGTCATAGAGGTGGAGTCAGGGTGGAACGCGGACGCCATATCGCCCAAGGGTGCGTCCGGCCTCATGCAGCTCATGCCTGGCACGGCGGCCATGCTGGGCGTCGACGACGTCTTCGACCCCGCCCAGAACATAGACGGCGGTGTTAAATACCTTTCGATGCTTACCGATAAATACCAAGGGGATGTCGAGCTTGCGCTCGCGGCTTATCACGCGGGGCCTTCGAGGGTCGACGCGGCGGGGGGAGTCCCGTTCAAGGAGACCGAGAGATACGTCCGCAACGTGATGGGTCTGTACCATCGTTATCGTGAGCGGGAGGGGAATTGATGGCGGATGCACGGGATGATGGCCTGCGCGCGGCAGCAGACGAGGCGCCGCAGCAGCCTGTCGTAAACGTCGTAAAGAAGAAGCGCGGCAAGGGAAGCCTGCTTTTCGCCATCTTCCTGCTTGCGGTCGGCGCCGCCACGGGTCTGCACTTCAGCGGGCTGTGGGATGCGCGGCCTCTGCTCTGGACTATCACGCCCAATATACCCTACGTCGGCGACACCCTGGCGGAGTTCTTCAGGGTTCCGAAGGAGTTCACTCTGACGGCCGCGGAGCGGCGCGAGATGGAGCTCAGGGAATGGGAGGATCGCCTGGCGAAGCGGGAGGCCGAGCTGGGCAGGGACGCGGGCGAGAAAGCGCAGGACGAGCAGCCGGCGCCCTCCGCACCCACTCCGAAGCCGGAGCCGCCCAATACGGACAGCCGCGAGGAGCAGCTTATGAATCAGGTGGTGCGCACGTACCAGGATATGTCCGCGCGCAGCGCCGCTCAGATAGTCGAGGAGCTATCCGACTCGCTGGCCGTTAAGCTGGTGCAGAAGCTGCCGAACGACGTTCGGGCTTCGATTCTCGGCAAGATGACCCCCAAAAAAGCCGCCCGTATCACCGAGCTCATGGCGTCGGGCCGCTGAGGAGATGACGGCAGTGCAAAATACGGTGTCTCTACCATTGCCCTCCGCCCCGGGCCAAAGCACCGCGCAGAGCGGTGCAGCAAAAGACAAGAACGCTTTCTCACGCGCAGCCAGCAATAACACCAGAGGACAGTCGAGCACAAAGGGACAGTCCGGCGGGCAGCCCGCGCTGGGGCAGCGGGCGGACGCCTCCGGCGAAACCGGCTCGTTCCGCAAGACAAGCGCGGCCAGCGAGCCCGCGCAGATCGATTCGTCAGAGTCGGAGAAAGCCGGCCTGTTCGAGGCCGTGCTGGCCGGCGTCATAGGCGAGCAAGCCGTGCAGGGCGAAACCGCCGCGGCGTTGGCCGATCAGGTGCCAGCCGCTGGCGAAGAGGCCGATCTTTCCCTGGAGGACGGTCTTCCCTCAGAAGACGGCAGCCGTCTGGCGGAGGAGGCAGCGGCGCCGCACGAACGCGCCACCGTGTTTCTGCCCGGGCCCGTGCTGGATCTGCTGACCGGCGAGACGTTCAGCGCGCCCTCCGCGTCGGAGGCCGACGCCGTGCCCAACGCTCAGGCTCAGGCTAAGGCTCAGGCTCAGGCTAAGAAAAATGTTCTGGCGTCGCTGGCTGCGGGACAGGACGCTGACGCGCTTGCTCCCGATAGCAATGCACTCAAAGGCGGCGCGGATGCCGCTGATGACGAAGGCGCTGACGCCGTAGCGGACACGGAGATCGCTGTGCTTCAGGCCGAGGACGACGGCGAGGGCGCCTTCGCGGCGCGGCTCGAGTCTGAGGCCGACGACGCGGCCACGACGAGCGAAGGCGAGGGAAAGCATCAGGCGGAAGTTGCCGCCGCCCCTGCGCCAGCCGCCGAGAAGGGCGGCGAGCAGAAATCCGGCGATTCGTCACAGAACGGCGAACGCGAGGCCCGCTCTGACAAGCCTCAGGCCGAGGCCGCGAAGAACAAACACTCGGACGCTCGTGCTGACGCGGCGGCCAAATCCGACTCCCACCAGACCGTGCGGAGCGGCGAGGGAACGCAGCAGTCGCAGCATTCTCAGTTCTCGCAGTTTTCGCAGTTCCTGAACGCGGTGCAGACGCGCAGCGTCGACGCCGCCCCCCTGGACCTGGGCAGTGCCTTGGGACAGCAGAGCCAGGCCGAGACGCTGCGCGAGGGTATCGACAACGTGGTGCGCTTTGTGAACGTGGGCGGCGAGCAGAGGGCTACGGTCATAGTGGACCCGCCGGCGCTGGGGCGCGTTTCGGTCGAGCTCACCCAGAGCGCCACCGGCCTCGAGGCGTCGATAAAGGTCACGAGCGAGCAGGTAAGGCAGCTTATCCAAGACCAGCTGGCGCAGCTCAAGATGTCCCTTGCCCAGCAGGGGGTTGAACTGACACACTTCTCAGTGGACGTGCAGCAGGACGACCGCCGTGACGCGAACCGCGACGGACGCAAGCCATCCAAGGGCAGCACCGTCGGCAATGACGCGGAAGACGAAGGCGATGAGGCCGAGAAGACCTTCCGCGTGGACCTGAATCAAGGGCTGCTCTACTGGGTGGCTTAGTGAGTGGCTAGTTAGGGAGGTGTTTTGTAATGGCCGTAAGCAGCGTAAGCGCGTATTCCACAGCCGCTAGCAGCGAAGTAACGCAGGCCGTCACGAGCGAGCTGGACAAGGACGCGTTCCTCAAGCTCCTTATCGCGGAGCTGTCCAACCAGGACCCGCTGAACCCCATGGATGACCGCGAGTTCATCGCCCAGATGGCGCAGTTCAGCACCCTGGAGCAGATGACCAACATGACCAAGGCGCTGGAGGACATGGCCAGCATGGAGAACTACTCCGCCGTGAGCTACGTCGGCAAGATGGTCGCGTTCGACTACACGGACTCCGAGGGCACGGTGACGCCCGTTGCTGACGTGGTGGTCGCGGTGTGGTTCGACAGCACGGACGGAGTGATGCTCGAAACGGCCACCTACGGCGACATCCCGCTCAAGCAGATCGATGGGGTGACGACCTACTCGGCGGCCTCGGCTAGTTAGTTTTTTTAATCTTTGCCTAGAAGGCTCGTTATTGATCCGCGCTCCATCAACCTATGGAACGCGAACATCCGGCGGCTGCGCAGCGTCCAGCCAGCGCTCAGCGCAAGGCTAGAGGCCCTGGCCGAGCAGCGCAGCCACGCCTTCGAGTACAAAGAGTACGACGAGAGCGAAGTCACAGTAACGGGGACGTCGTTGTCCCCTCAGGGGGGGCACATCCCCCCCTTGCCCCCCCTGAAGCGCGGCGTTTGGGTCGCCGGCGAAGGGTATAGTCCGTTTTTTCAATCCACCGCATTTCCTCCGCTGCCGTGGCGGAACGCCGACGAGGCCGCGGGGTCTGTTCTGTTTATCTATGGGACCGGGGTTGCCCCTTGGCTTCACACAGTCCTGCGGTCGCTGCCGGAGGCTGTCGCGTCCGTCGTCGTGATCGAGCCGTCTCTCGACCTGCTGGCCTGCGCGCTTCACTCGGTCGGGGGCGGGGCCTCGGGGGACATTTACGGGCTCGTTCGGCCGAGCTGCCGGCTCGCGTTCGTCTCCTCGCGCCAGGACGTCCTCGAGGCGATGGAGTACGCGGTGATGGGCGTCGGGACTTACGTCGCCGCGCGGCTCGGAGTCTACTGCCACCCTGGCGAGACCGCCGCGCGGGAACGCGAGTTCTCGGAGCTGGACGAGGAAATACGCTCCCAAATAATCATCCGCCTTTACAGGCTGGGCAACTCAATGGAGGACACCCTCCTCGGCATGAGGCAAATAGCCCTCAACGCACCGTGGATAGCGTTAGGCCACAGTCTATCTGACATCGGCTCTGTGTACGCGGGGCGGCCGTTCATATGGGTCGCGTCTGGCCCGTCGCTCGAAAAGAACTTCCGGCTGCTGAAGGACAACCGAGACCGCGCCGTCATAGTCTGCGCGGACACGGCCGCGTCCAAGCTGCTCAGCGATGGGATAATGCCCCACGCCGTCGTCGCGCTGGAGAGAGGCGGGGCAGTGAGGCAGTATCTCGAACGGCTATGCGTCCGCTTTCCAGACGAGGCCAAGAAGATACTTCTGGTGTCTCAGGCGGTCTGCGCGCCGGAGGTCGCAGGCAAGTGGCCAGGCCCTGTCGTCGTCGTGGGGAAGGCCGAGCTCGCCCTGGACAGCTGGGCGGTCGGGGCGGTGCTTGGGGGAAGCCTGCTGGTTTCGGGCCTGTCCGTCGCCCACATGGGCATCTGGCTCGCCGCGTCGCTCGGAGCTTCGTCTATAGCCCTGGTCGGGCAGGACTTGGCCTACGCGCCCGACGGGGAAAGCCACGCGTCAGGCACAGTCAACGCCTCCGCCGCCCGCATCGAGAAAAGCCACGCAGCAGAGGGGGCGGTATTAGTGCCGGGCGCCCTCGGCGGCGTGGTCGAGACCCACGGGATATGGAGGCTCTTCCTCAGCATGATGGAGGAGCACATCCCGATGCTGCGCCGCCCGGTGTTCGACTGCACGGAGGGAGGGGCGCTGATACGCGGCACTATCGTCATGCCATTAGAAATATGGATGAAGGAGCATTTGAATATAGCGCCGTTCGATCTCTCGCCCGCTGAGGCCGTTCTGCGCGTAGGCGCCGTGGACGCCAAGGGTCGCGCCGAAGAGGTCGCGCTTCGGGCAAAGGCGGCATTAAAATCGCTTACAAACGCCGAAATTGCACTAGATGCCCTTGCTCACTGCGTCTCCCGCGTCGCTGCCCCGGCCATAACTGAGGCGCGGAGGCGCTCCCTCGCGGACGAGGTTTACGCCGCGCTCGACGCGTTCCACGAGGGCTTCCCCGTGATGGACGTGATAGGCCAGAGCGTCGGAGGCACGAGCGCCGCGGCGATCTTGAGAAACAGGAGATTGAACGACGTCCCGACTGTCAAGGCGTGGAGGGAGGCCCTGGACGGTCTGATCAGCTCGTACCGCACAGCCCTGCGCTTCATGGAGGGGCAGCTGCGCGCAGCGGCCGGAGCTGTCACAGCGATGGCGAGCCAGATAGAAAACGCCGATGACGTTTTGTCGCCCCTCCCCTTCTGCCAGGCCGTGAGCGCACCGCTTGACGGCGAGTTTCGGGCCGCCGTCAGGATCGATGGCCTAAAAGACGCCCTCCGCGAGGGCTCTTCTTTCTTATTGGACAACCTTTTGGCCAGGGCGGATCATAAGTGGTGGGGCTTCTGGGGCGACGAGGTGGAGAACGCCGACTGGCGGGCGGCACGGGTTCTTGCGGGATCGGGAAGGTTCACCGAGGCCGTGGCGCTCATGGAGCGGTTTGAGCGGACGCAGATAGGCGTGTTCGGGATAGGAGAGCGGGAGAAAGTGCGCTTCTACCGTGAGATGGCCGAGATGCTCGCCGCGCACGACCTTTGCCGCGAGACGGACTGGGGCGCTCTTGAGGCGGCGCTAACTAAGGCCGGGGCGTCCGAAAAAGAACTGGCGGCCTGCCGGATCGGAAGGGAGCAGGCCGCCAGAGTGGCTGTCGAGTCCGCGCGTAGCTCGCGGGGGAGTTTCTTCAGCGACGTCGCGCCGCGCTACGTCAAGGAGGACATGCTGCGCCTGGTAGACGAGGTCTCGCACCTGGCCGCGGCGGCGACGTACCACAAGCGCATGTCAGCGCCGCCGGGCGGCGAGAAGTAAACACCCCAGAGCCAGAGCCGCGACGGTAGCGATAGAGAAAACTCCGGAGTCGCAGCCCCACCTCTCCCACCAGCTGTTAGAGCTGCTGCCCCCACCGCTGGGGGGGGCGTAGCCGCCATCGTCGGGGTTAGTGGCAGGATCGATGGCCATGGGATCCGTGGTGCCGACGTACTCCTGCGTGGCGTCGTAAAAGAGTATCCGGTACTCGCCTGCCTTAACAGCTGCGTGCTTGCTCACGTCGACCTCTATCGCGCCGTCTTCAAGCTGAGCTTCGTAGGGGCCGTAACCCCTGGATGCGGCTGCGGCGTAACGGAACTCCGCGCTGCTCGCGCCGGACGGTATGAACCAGTAGTAGAACCACTTTCCGTCTGGCAGGCGTTCTTTGTCGCGCCAGTCGATGGGGATCGTCACGGTGCTCGTGACCGGAGGAGCGTTGTATGTGTCCAGCTGCGTGGACACAGTGTATTTGTCGAACGACGGAGGCGTAGACTCCCCAAGCTCGGCCACGGCGGCATCGACCGCCGCCGCCGCGTCGATCAGCCCGTAGCAGGACAGCTTCTTGTTGCCGCTCCCGTGGATCGGGTTGGTTTTGTAGTCGGTGTTGTCCAGCAGGACGAACTTGAGCTCGGACGCCGTTGCACCCGGCGCAACGGATGCCATCAGGCCGATTACTCCGGCGACGTGGGGAGTGGCCATCGACGTCCCATACATAATGTCGTACCCGCCGCCGGGTATGGTGCTCAATATGCGCGACCCGGGGGCGGCTACGTCGACCAGTGTAGCGCTGTAGTTCGAGTACGACGCGGCGCTGCTTCCATCCAGCGCCCCGACCACGACCATGTTGCTGATGTCGACGTACGAAGCGGGATAGGCGTACTGGGGATCGTCGTCGTCTACCTGCACCGGCATGCCGACCTCCACCTTATCGTTGCCCGCCGCCACGACGATGACCGTCGTGTTCATGTCGCTCAGCTTCTTGAACGCCCTCCAAAGAACGTCGTTTGTTGTGTGTTTTTCCGGCGCCCCGGGCTCGAAGCCGCTGATCGACAGGTTGAGCGCCGAGATGCGCTTGCCCTGGCCGATCAGCTCTATCAGGTAGTTGATCGCGCTAGCGAAGTCCGAGTTGCGGCCTATTGCGCCATTGCCGCTCTTCTCCATGGTCTTCAGCACTATCAGCTTCGTCCGCCAGTTCACGCCGGCGACTCCCAGGCCGTTGTTGCCGACTGCGGCGATGGTGCCGCTGACGTGAGTGCCGTGGCCGACGTTATCGGTCAAGGACGTGTCGCTAGCGTCCTTGATGCAGTTGCGGCTCAGATCGAGGTCTATGTTGGCCGCGAGGTCGGGATGGGTCGCGTCGATGCCGCTGTCTGCCACGGCGATGTACTCGGTCTCGGAGCCGGTCGTGATGTCCCAAGCCTCAGGGGCTTTGATCGCGGTCATGCCCCAGAGCTCGCTGCACCGCGGGTCGTTAGGCCAGACGGCTGAGTGCTTGATGTAGTTCGGGGAGACGGCGATCACGTCGGGGTTCGCGCTCAGCTCGTCGATTATCTCCTTGGTGGTCTTGGAGTCGGACTTCAGGAGCGCAAAGACCTCCTTGCCGCCGGACGCGGCGGACAGAGAGGTGTATACCGCGGCGGCCTTAGACCCGGCGGCCATGGCGACGTTCTCAGCGCAGGCGGTCATCACCGCGGCGGAAGAAAGAGAGGCACCCGTAGCGGCACCGCTTATGCCGGCCTCGCCTCGCAGCAAAACCAGCACCTCGCCCTCGGCGTACTCCTCAGCCGAGGCGGCCAGAGGAAAAGCAAAGAAAAAGAAAATTAAAAGTAAAAAGAGCACAGCACCATAGTCACGGCATGCGCCATGCTGTACATGCCCTTGCGGCCCTGCGTCAAAAGCCGTCTTAGTAGAAATCATGCTTTTCACCTCCGTGAAAATGTGGTGCACGCGACGGCACAGCCATCACGAAATCTAGTGTATAACTTTGCGAGGAGTTTGTCAATGGGGTGTACAATTCAGCGAGAGCAGTCCGGGCGTTCGGATGGTGTCCCTCCTTTGAAGAGCGCCCTATACGCAAAAAGGGGTTTTATTTAGCAGCCCCCCAAGGAGAGTGTCGAATGACTTCTATGTCGCCTGCGCCAGGCTTTTCTTCCGCTTCCGCTCCCGTCCCAGATTACGCCTGCGCGCGCGTTACGAAATGCCTGTTCCCGGTGGCGGGGCTGGGGACGCGCTTCCTGCCCGTCACCAAGGAGATCGCCAAGGAGATGCTCCCTCTCGTCAACCGACCGGTCATCTCGTACGGAGTCGAGGAGGCCATCGAGTCCGGCTGCCCTGACATAATCATGATCACCGGACGCACAAAGCGCTCCATCGAGGACTACTTCGACAGCTCGTTCGAGCTCGAAACGCTCCTCAAGACGCGGCAAAAGATAGACCTCTACGAGAAAATCCACAAGATCTCGAGCATGGCCAACGTGCTGTACGTCCGCCAGAGCGAGCCGCTCGGCCTCGGCCACGCCATAGCCAAGGGCGAGCCCTTTTGCCGCGGCGAGTACTTCGGCGTCATCCTGCCGGACGACGTGTTCATAACCGAGGACGGCGTTCAGCCGGTGCTAGCCCAGCTCATCGACACGCACGACAAGCTCGGCGGCACGGTCGTTGCGCTGGAACGGGTGCCGCCCTCCGAGGCCTCCCGCTACGGCGTGATCCAGTCCGAGGCTGTCGGGGACGGGGTGCATAGAATCATCGACATGGTCGAGAAGCCCTCCGCCGTGACCGAGGACGCCCTGGCCATCATGGGGCGCTACGTCCTCTCCCCATCGATCTTCCCCCTGCTGGCCAGGGAACGGCCGAGCGTGGGCGGCGAGATTCAGCTCACGGACTCCATCAGGCGACTCATAGGAAGCGAGCCGGTCTGGGGCGTCGAGTACAAAGGGCGGCGCTTCGACTGCGGAACCCAGAAGGGCTGGCTCGCGGCCAACGTCGCCCTCGCCCTCGAGGACGCGGATCTGCTGCCGGTCGTCGTCGACACCGTCAAGAAAGGAGTGGGGTCGAAAGACCCCAAACCGCTTTGAAAATTTCAGAACGCGTCGCCAAGCTCCGCGCCCTCATGCGCGCCGAGGGGCTTGACGCTTTTGTGCTGTTCGTGTTCGAGGGGCTTAACTCGGAGGGCTGCCGCTACATATCGGGGTTCTCCGGCAGCAGCGCGGCAATAATTGTGGACGATGCGGAGACCCTGTTCACCGACGGGCGCTACTCTGCGCAGGCAGGGGCGGAGTCGCCGTTCGCCGTCCGGATTCAGAGTGGCACCTACCTTATTAAAGCTGTCGCCGAGGTTTTTCTCAAGTCCAGGCCTGGGCGCAAAACCGTCGGCTTCGAGTCGGACAGGATGTTCCACGGAGCGTTCGAGACGCTCAAGCAGCTGGCAGGGCCGGGAATAAAATGGAAGGACGCCTCCGCGCTGCTCCCGAAGCTCCGGCGGTGCAAGGACGCGTCGGAGGCGGAGGCTATACGCCGCGCCGGCGCCGTGGCTAGGTCGGCCTACGAGGCGGTGCTCGCGGAAGTTCGGCCCGGCATGACCGAGGCGGAGTTCGGCAACCGGCTGCTCTTCGAGGTACGGGCCATGGGCGGCGAGAAGGGCTGGCCTAGAGACGACTTCGTGGTGGCATCGGGGCTAAGGGGCGTCATGTGCCACGGGAGGGCTACGGAGAAGGCCTTCGAACCGGGCGACGTCGTCACAGTGGACTTCGGCGCGACGGTCGGCGGATACGTCAGCGACGTCACGAGGAACTTCGCGGTCGGACGGGCCGACGCCCGTGCCATCGAGATAGACGGGGTTCTGCGCAGCGCCCACGACCTAGCCGCCGCGGCCCTGCGCCCAGGGCTCTCCGGCAAGGACGCGGACGCGATAGCCCGGCAGGCCATAGCCGACGCCGGGTACGGCGCGTACTTCGTCCACGGGCTTGGGCACGGGATAGGCCTGGAGGTTCACGAGGCGCCACGCCTCTCCAATTTGAGCGGCGACGTGCTGGCGGAGGGCGACGTGGTCACGGTCGAGCCGGGAATATATATAGAAGGATGGGGCGGAATGAGGCTGGAGGACGACTACCTGATAACGGCGAACGGCGCCGAGTGCCTAACACCATGGGAGCGCCGCGCCCTGGAGGTCGTGAGATGAGGGCGGTGGTTCAGCGCGTGTCGCGCGCCTCGGTCCGCGTAGCCGGGGAGGCGGACGCGCACGGGACAATCGGCAGGGGCGTCTGCGTCCTGCTCGGCGTGGGCGTGAACGACGCGGACGCGGACGCGGACAAACTCGCAAACAAGGTCGTGAACCTGAGGATATTCGACGACGATGAGGGTAAAATGAATCGCTCCCTTTTAGACGTCGGAGGCGCAGCCCTGATAGTCTCGCAGTTCACCCTTTACGGGGACTGCCGCGGGGGCAGGCGCCCGTCCTTCATCGGGGCGGCGCGAAGCGACGAGGGAGCGCGGCTTTACGAGCGCTTCGTCCGAAGCGTGGCGGCGCTGGGCGTCTCCACGGCGACGGGCGTCTTCCAGACGCACATGCTCGTCAGCATAGACAACGACGGGCCTGTGACCCTGATTCTGGACACGAAAGAGTTGTGAACACATGAAAACGTTATTCGAGCGCTTCCCGCTCGGCGCCCTTTGGGCAAACGGATACCTATTCTGGGCGGAGGAGAATGAGAAGCCGGCGTTCTTCATCGACCCAGGCGGAGACGCCTCGGAGGTGCTGAGCTTCGCGAAGGCCAATGGGCTTGACCTGAGGGCGGTGCTGCTGACCCACGGGCACATAGACCACATCGCCGGCATAGAGGACTTCGTCCCGATCGTGGGGGACAACATCTACATCGCCGAGGGGGACGCGGAGCTCCTGCGCCACCCGCCCGAGGCCATGATGCGGGCGATAGGCGTGGAGTGCGGCGGCGTGGAGAAGTTCAAGACGGTCGCGGACGGGGACGCAATAACTATCGGCCCGTTCTCTGTGAAGGTCATAGCCACGCCTGGGCATACCCCTGGCAGCGTGTGCTATCTAATAGAAGAAAACATTCTTGTGTCGGGGGACACTTTGTTCGCGGATAGCGTCGGGAGAACCGACCTGCCTGGCGGCGACTGGGGGCAGCTTGTGGAGTCCCTCAAGAAGCTGGCCGCGCTGCCCGACGACACCGAGGTATTCCCTGGCCACGGCCCTATGACGACCATAGGCCACGAGCGCGGGCACAACCCGTTTTGGCCCGCCGGCTGCGGATTTATGCGTTAAGCGGTGATGCCGTGTTCAAATATCTTTCGGGGATACTGGGGCTTGACGTCGGGATAGACCTCGGCACGGCCAACATCGTCGTGTACGTTCGGAACGAGGGCATAGTCATAAGCGAGCCCTCGACCGTGGCCATGAGGAAGCTGCCGAGGGGCGGCGGGATGGAGATCATAGCAGTCGGGCGCGACGCCAAGGCCATGATCGGCAAGACCCCCGCCGGAGTCGAGGCGATATGGCCGCTTCAGGATGGGGTCATAGCCAACTTCGACATGACGGAGGAGCTCATCCGCTACTGCCTCAGGAGGGCGAACGGGAGCAAGTCGTTTATGGCCCATCCGCGCGTCGTGATAGCGGTGCCGGCCGAGGTCACCGAGGTGGAGAAGAAGGCAGTCATAGACGCGACGCTCGGTGCAGGCGCCAGCGAGGCCTACGTCGTGGCCGAGCCCCTTGCCGCCGCGATAGGCGTCGGCCTGCCCATAAGCGAGGCGCGCGGCAGCATGATCATCGACATAGGCGGCGGCACGAGCGAGGTCTCCGTCATATCCTTGGGCGACATAGTGGTGCCGAGCTCCGTCCGCGCGGCTGGCAAGGAGATGGACAACGCCATAATCGCCATGCTGCGCCAAAGGTACGCGCTGTTCATAGGGGAGATCACTGCCGAGGAGGTCAAGAACACCATAGGCTCGGCCCTCCCCATGTCGCCCGAACTTGAGATGGCGGTCAAGGGACGCGACCTGTCCGACGGGCTTCCCAAGATAGACACTGTGTCGTCGATCGAGGTGCGCGAGGCGCTTGAGCCCATATTCATGCGCATAGAGGACATGCTGAAGGTCGCTCTGGAGAAGACCCCCCCCGAGCTGGCGAAGGACATAGTCGACCAGGGCATAGTCCTCACAGGCGGGGTCGCGCTTCTGAAGGGCTTCGCCGAGAGGCTGTCCCGCGCGGTCAACACGCCGGTGGTCGTGGCCGAGGACCCACTGTTCTCGGTGGCTATGGGAGTGGGCAAGGTGCTCGACAACCTGGCCGCGATGAAGCGCGTGCTGACATCGGTGGAGCGGGGGGCTCGCTGAGACGTGTTCGACAAGCGCATGACGCAGGAGTGGGTTCACGGGGTGAGCGCCGCCGTGCTAGGGATGCTCCTGCTCGGCACGTCGCCCGGCCTGCCGGTCGTGAGGAACGCCGTCGACCTCTGCGGCAGCGTCCTGTCCGTGCCGGAGTACCCGATTCTGCTGCTTAGGAGTTTTTGCCGCGAGGTGTACGTCTGGGCATGGGAGAAGGAGGAACTCAAGCGCCAGATCGACGCGCTGCGCAGCGAGAACGCCGCGCTGAGGCTCGCGGAGTCGGCGCACTTCGCCGAGATAATAGTTGCCGATCTCAACTCCCGCACCAAGGAGGCACGCATCACGCTGCGCGAGCCCCAGGGCTGGTGGAACGAGGCGCGGGTGAACCGAGGGCGCGGGGACAGCATGGCGGTCGGCCTTCCTGTGTTTCAGAACGGCTTCCTAGTTGGCCGCGTGAACAGCGTGGGCGAGATGTCATCGTGGATCGACCTGCTGACGTCGCAGTCCCTTATGATCCCCGCCGTTATAGAGGAGACGAGGGACATTGGCGTCGTGGTGGGCGGAGGCAACGGAACCGTGCTCCTCGCCTACATACCGGAGGGACGCGGCGTCGAGCCAGGCATGAAGGTCAGCACGGCTCTGGTGAACGAATTTCTCCCCCCGGGAATACCCATAGGGGAGATAGAGAAAGTGGAGGAAAAACACGAGGCTGCGGCGCTGTCGAGCGGCTACGTCACGTACAGGATCAGGCCGGGCGCCGACTTCTCAAGGCTCTACTCCGTGTCGATCCTGACGCCGCGCACGCGATGATATACGCCGTCTGCTGGCTCGCGCAGGACCTGCTCACGGTTCTGACGGACGGGATAATGCAGATACCGGAGCTGTTCCTGCTCAGCATAGTCTACGGCCTCCTGACCGACAAGATGCGCGACGGCATAGGGGCCATATGGGGCGCGTTCTTCGGCGGACTTCTTTGGGACCTGCGGTGGGTCGGAATGCCGGGCTTCTTCGCCCTCGCCAACGTGTGCGTGGTCACGGGCGTCATAATGTTCTGGAACGCCCTGCCGTCGTCCGGACGCACCGCCTTCGTGGTGTTCTTCGTGTTCTGGATGTCCCAGCTGATCCCGTCGGCCATGTACTTCGCCCTGTTTGTCCGCGCGGTGAACGGAGCCCGCCTGTTCGAGATGCAGCAGATATGCGCCGTCTCCCTGGCGTGCCTGCTCGCGTTCTGCTTCGCCCGCTCGAAAAACGGCGCGAACGAGTGAGGGTATTTAAGCATATATAAATAGGAAGAGAGGTAACCGATGCCAGCCGACGTCAGGGACGTTTTGGACGCCCGCCTGAAGTTTCTGCTCTACTGGGTCTTCGCCACGCTTGGGGTACTGCTGATCGGGCTCTACTTTTTTCAGATAGAGCACTCCGACCGCTACGTTCGCCTGGCCTACGGCAACCGCCTCAGGATAATCCGCTTTGCCCCGCCGCCGCGCGGCGACATATACGACCGCAACGGCGCCCCACTCGCGGTCAACGAGACGACGTTCAGCATCATGGGCTACCCGATGGACTTGAACAAGCCCGACATGCTGCCGCGCGTCGAGAAGGTCTTGGCCGAGCACGGCATACCACTCTCAGTCTCAGACATGGAGAAGACCATAAGGAGGCAGACCATAGCCCCCTACCGCGTGATACGCCTGGTGCACAACCTCACGATGGCGCAGATGGCCGAGATATTCGCCGACCCGGCGTTTCCGGCGCAGCTCTTTCCGCTGCCGGTGTGGCGCAGGATATACCCGTCCGGCGCGATAGCCTCGAACATAACCGGCTACGTCGGGGAAATATCCGAGAGCGAGCTCAAGAGCGCGCCCGGCGGCGAGTACATGGGCGGCGACATAATCGGCAAGGGCGGCATCGAAAGGCTGTACGAGGAGCAGCTCCGCGGCGTGGCCGGCGAGGAGTCCATCGAGGTCGACGCTAGAGGGCGCAAGGTCAGAGACCTGGACACGCGCGGCTCGGAGAGGGGCGAGAGCATCCGCCTGACCATAGACCTCGGTGCGCAGAAGCGCGCGGCGGAGCTCATGGCAGGGTACAAAGGCGCAGTCGTCGCCATGAACGTGAAGACCGGCGCTGTGCTCGTGCTTGTCTCGTCCCCGACCTACGACAACAACCCGCTGGCCTGGGGCATGTCCGCGAGGGAGTGGCGCGCCATCACCTCGGACGCGAACAAGCCCATGCTCGACCGAGCCATCTCAGGCGTCTACCCGCCGGCCTCGACGTTCAAGGCCATCGTCGCCCTGGCCGCCCTGGAGGAGGACGCCATCACGCCCAGCACCGTCTACCACTGCCCTGGCTATCTGGAGCTCCCGACCCGCACGTTCCGCTGCTGGAACAGGGCCGGGCACGGATACGTGAACCTCACGAGCGCCCTCCAGAACTCGTGCGACGTGTACTTCTACCAGGTGGGCATGAAGCTCGGCATAGAGAGGCTGCTCAAGTGGGTGCGGAAGTTCGGCCTTGGCGAGCCGACCGGCATAGACCTGCCAGCCGAGGCTGGGGGAGTCATAGCGGGGCCTGAGTGGAAGAGGGAGCGCTTCCACGAGAACTGGTACAGGGGGGACACGATAAACTACTCTATCGGCCAGGGCTTCCTGCTGCTGACGCCGCTGCAGCTGGCCAGGGCGTACGCGGCCTTGGCCAACGGGGGCTGGCTGGTCACGCCACACGTGTCGGACTTGGGCTTCCGCGAGCCGGTCAGCCTGGGCGTTGCGCCGGAGAAGCTCTCGGCGGTTCAGAGGGGGCTGAACTACGTTGTCAGCCGCGGGACCGGCTCGAGGGCGGGCGGCTTCGGCGTGGCCGTGGCGGGCAAGACCGGGACTGCCCAGAACGCCCACGGGGTTGACCACGCCCTGTTCGCCGGCTACGCTCCGGCAAGCGCCCCTCAGTACGCCGCGGTCGCTATGGTCGAGGCGGGGGAGCACGGGAGCAGCGTGGCGTCCCCCATCGTGGGCGAAATCTTGGCCTATCTTTTAAGCCACCCGGTGGATGAGTAAGAAAACGTGAAACTCCGGCGAAAAGCTGTTATCATTATGCCTGAGAGCGAGGGCCGTTAGGGTTCGTTCGTCTTCTTTTTCAGATGGGGGGTCGTTCTTTTGAGCGCGCGAGCGATTGTGGTAACGGCCGGCAAGGGCGGAGTCGGCAAGACTACGACCACGGCGAATCTCGCCGTCGCCCTGGCGCAGAGGGGAAACAAGGTCGTCGCCGTCGATGCGGACATCGGCCTGCGGAATCTCGATCTGGTCATGGGGCTTGAGAGCAGGGTCGTGTACAATTTCATAGACGTGATTGAGAAGCGGTGCAAGCTTGGTCAGGCGCTGGTTCACGACAAGAGGATGAGGGACCATCTCTACCTTATGCCGACGGCGCAGACCCGCACCAAGGACGCGGTGACGCCCGAGCAGATGAGGGAGCTATGCGACCAGATGAGGGAGCAGTTCGACTTCATCCTGCTCGACTGCCCTGCGGGTATAGAGGGCGGCTTCAAGAACGCGGCGGCCGGAGCGGACGAGGCGCTTGTCGTCACGACGCCTGAAATACCGGCAGTGCGCGACGCCGACCGCATCATCGGCATGCTCGACTCGATGGGCAAGTCCCCGACGCAGCTTATAATCAACCGATACCGCCCCGCGATGGTTCAGGGCGGCGAGATGCTGTCGCCCGACGACATACTTGACCTGCTGGCCGTGAAGCTAATAGGCATAGTGCCGGAGGACGACAGCGTGATCAAGGCGTCCAACAGAGGCGAGCCGCTGACGTTCAAGCGCGACTCGCCCGCCGGCGAGGCGTACTCGAACATAGCGGCCAGAATACTCGGCGAGGACGTGCCTATGCTTTCGATGGACGTGCGCAGCGGGCGTGGATTCATTGACGCCCTCAAGGCTTTTCTGGGCTTCGGAGCGTAACCGCGCTCGTAAGGAGAGATAGGGTTGGAGTTCTTGAGAAAGTTATTCGGCGGCGGCGGGAGCGCGGAGGACGCGAGGGAACGGCTGAGGCTCGTTCTCATTCACGACCGCAGCGACATCTCGCCACAGCTTCTGGAGAGCCTGCGCGTGGATATGATCGCCGTCCTCAAGAAATACATGGAGATAGACGAGACGAAGATCCAAATGGACCTCGGGCGCGAGAAGCACTCGGTGGCCTTCGTCGCCAACATCCCTGTGCTTCGCATAAAGCGCGGCGCCACAGCCGAGGACGTCCTGTCGCCAGGCCCTGCCGCACGGCCCGCGCATCCACGCCACAAGTAACCGTTGCGCCGTTCGCCCTTCGCCCTGTTTAGAGACCTCGCGTCGCCGGACAGGGCGCTTTTGGGCGGCGTCCTAGTCTTAGCGGCGGCTGGCATAGCATGCATATACAGCGCAGGCTCCGGCACAGCCGGGCAGGGGTGGGTTTACGCCCTCAGGCAGACAACATGGTGCGCCCTCGCCGGACTGGCATACGCCGTCGTCGTCTCCGTGGGCTACCAGAGGTTCCTTGACGCCGCGTATCCCCTCTACTGCGCAGCGCTCGTCCTGCTGTGCCTTACGATGTTCGCCTCGCCGGAGGTCAAGGGCGCCCAGCGCATGATCTCCCTCGGCTTCATCCGAGTCCAGCCGTCCGAGTTCGCGAAAATTTCCCTGGTGCTTGTGCTGTCGAAGGTGCTCAGCCGGTACCCGCCCACCTCGATGAGGCCGTTCCTTATAGGGCTCACCGTGGGCGCGCCTGCCGTCCTGATGGTCTTAGTCCAGCCCGACCTTGGGAGCGCGCTGGTCTACGTCGTGATCATAGCGGCCTGCCTCTTCGTCGCCGGGACGCCGATGAAGTACCTCCTCACGCTCTTCGGGGCCGGAGTAGCGTCGCTTCCGTCCGCTTGGGCGTGCCTGCGCGAGTACCAGAAGATGAGGCTGCTCATCTTCCTCGACCCGACGCGCGACCCGCTCGGCGCCGGGTACAACGTGATCCAGTCGCGCATAGCCGTTGGGTCCGGCAGCTTCTGGGGCAAGGGCTTCTTGGGCGGCCTCCAGAGCAAGCTGCGCTTCCTGCCCGAACCCCACACGGACTTCATATTCAGCGTCTACGCCGAGGAGTTCGGCTTCATCGGCTCAGCCACCCTCCTGCTGCTGTTCTGCCTGCTCTTCTCGCGCGTCGCCGCCATAGGCCTGAGGAGCAGGGACATCCGAGCCAAGATCCTGACGGCCGGGGTGACCGCCTGGATATGGTTCCAGGCCTTCGAGGGCATAGGCATGAGCATGGGCCTGATGCCCGTGACCGGCGTGCCCCTGCCCTTCCTGAGCTACGGGGGAAGCTCCATAATATCCATCACGATAGCCCTGGCCCTGGTCGGGGGAGTCCGAGCGGACTCGGCGAACAAGTACAAGACGTGAGAAAGGAGAATGCCCCATGACAGTAGCGGCACTAGCCCCCCGCAACGCGGAAGCGCCCGTTTCGCTTAAAGCCCTGCGCAACGCCGAGTACATAGCCAAGGTCGAGAAGGCCGTGCGAGACCTCGACGATGGCCGTGGCGTCACCGTCACCATGGAAGAACTAGAAGCGTGGGAGATGACCCACAAAGGACACTACGAGGAGTAATGCCCGCGCTTTTTTGTTTTTTTCCTACTCCCTTCGGGAACTTTTCTGATATGATTGCATCATCAAACTACGACCTTGAGAGTGAGGGAGGAGCCTTCACTCTTTTTTGTTATTTTACGCTTCGAGGTGAGGGGACATTTCGGCCAAGGAGGAACTCGTGCGCGGCATCGAGGAGATCGTTAACAAGCTCGGCTACGAGTGCGTGCTGGCTTCGCTCGTCACGGAGTCGGGGCGCAAGATCGTCCGGGTGCTCATAGACTCGCTCGGGGGCATCGGGACGTCCGACTGCGAGATCGTCTCGAAGGCCGTGAACAGGTGGCTCGACGAGAGGGACGGGCCGCTCCTGAGCGGCAGGTACTACCTGGAGGTCGGGTCGCCAGGGCTGGAGCGCCCCCTGCTGAAGCCGGCGGACTACGGGCGCTTCAGGGGCAGGGAGGCGCGGGTGCGCACCGGCTCGCTCATCGACGGGCGAAAGACCCACGTCGGCGTCATAAAGGACTCCGACGAGATGCGGGTGTTCCTCGAAACGGAGCACGGAGCGGTCGAGATTCCCTTCGCCGACGTGACCGGCGCCTCGCTTGTGTTCAGGTGAGGCTGGGTTGTTTGGAGGGCTTTGATTTATGCGGTTGAGCAAGGATTTTTTGGGCGCGTTGAAGCAGATCACCAGCGACCGGTCGCTTTCGTCCGACCTGATCGCCGACAGCCTCAAGGCAGCCATGCAGTCGGCCTACAGGAAGTACAGGGGCGGCAATCAGGAGGCCGAGGTCAACCTCGACTTCGAGAGCGGCGAGATAACGGTCAGCGAGCTCCGCGAGGTGGTGAAGGAGGTCTCAGACCCCGACACCCAGATAACGCCGCTTGACGCCCGCAAGGACGGTTTCATCAAGCCGAAGGTCGGGGACCTGCTGCGCATAAAGCAGAACCCCGAGGAGTTCGGGCGCATAGCCGCTCAGACCGCCCGTCAGGTCATCATGCAGAAGCTGAAGGACGCCGAGAGAAAGGTCGTCTACGACGAGTTCGCGGACAAGATCGGCGAGATGATGAACGGCATCATCGCCGAGTTCCGAAGCGAGCAGATCATCGTCAGGCTGAACGAGCGCACGGACGCGATCTTCCCCCGCGAGGAGCGCATCTCCGGCGAGAAGTACCGCCTGGGCGATCAGATGAAGTTCTACGTCCTGGAGGTCAGACAGACCGCGCGAGGGCCGCGCATAGTCGTCTCGCGCACGCACCCCGGCCTGCTCCGCAAGCTGCTGGAGCTCGAGGTTCCGGAGATACGCGAGGGAATCGTCGAGATAAAGAGCATAGCCAGAGAGGGAGGGGTCAGGGCCAAGGTCGCCGTGATCAGCAGAGACCCCAACGTCGACCCAGTGGGGGCCTGCGTCGGCAGCGCCGGCGACAGGGTGAAGTACATAAGCGGCGAGCTCTGCGGGGAGAAGATCGACGCCGTGCTGTGGAGCGAGGACCCCATAACCTACGTGCGCAACGCCCTCTCCCCGGCCAAGGTCGCAAAGATCGAGCCCATGCCGGAGCAGGAGCGCGCCGTCCACGCCTACGTCTACCCCGGCCAGCTGTCCCTGGCCATAGGCAAGCTGGGCCAGAACGTCAGGCTCTCGTCGCGCCTCACGGGATGGAAGATAGACATAACGACGGTCGAGGCCGAGCGCATGCCCACCCTGTCGGACATCTTCCACGACTTCCCGGTGGAGGCCGCCGCCCCTGCCGTCACCGCGTCGGACATCTTCACGGACGCCCCTCCGAAGAAAAAGACGCGAGCTAGGAAGAAGGACGGCTAATGGCAGAGCCGCCCAGGCGCAGGCCGCGCACATGCGCCGCGTGCCGCGAGCCGGCGGTCGGGGCAGTGCTGCTCAGGGTCGTCCGTTCGCCGGAGGGCGCGGTGTTCTTGGACGAGCGAGGCAAGCTGCCGGGGCGCGGCGCGTACCTCTGCCCAAAGAAGGAGTGCGTCGAAAAGGCGCGGAAGAGCGGCGCCCTCTCACGCGTCCTGAAGACCAAAGTCCCCGACTGCTTCTACGACCAGCTAGCGGCCCGCGTCGAGGCCGGCGGCCTTCCCTCCCCTTCGACTCTGCTGGGCGCCGAGAGGGAGCTTCGCTCAGTTTTGTCGCTCGCACGCCGCGCGGGTTTGGTGCGCATAGGAAGCGATGGTGTACAATCAAAGGGAGTCAGGCGCAAAAACGCCAAAAACGGGCCGATGCTGATCCTGACCGCGTCCGACAGCTCGGAATCGGTTCGCGGCATAGCGGAGAAGATGGATGCGGGCGGAAACGAACGGGCATGTCTGCCCCTTTCCGTCGTGGAGCTTTCGGCTACTCTGGGTGCCGAAGGAGTTCAGGTGATAGCCCTTCCGCTGCGTGGGGGGCTGTCCGAGAGGATCAGGACGCTGGTCTCTATTTTGTCCGAAGGGAGAGCCGCATTTGAGCAAACTTAGAGTGTACGAAATTGCCAGAATGCTTGGCAAGAGCAACAAGGACGTTATGAAGATGCTGGAGGAGATCGCGAATATCAAAACCAATAATCCTCTGACCGCCATCAACGACGACGTGGCGCGCATGGTCGAGAAGGCCGTGCGGCCAGACGAAGCGCAAGGCAAGGAAGACAGCCCCGCCGAGCCGCCGGAGCCGCGCCCATCCAAGAAGAAAAAAATCGAATTGGAGGAGGGCGCCGCCGTGAGGTCAGCCGCCGAGAAGCTCGGTGTATCGAACGCCGAGGTCGTCAAGGCGCTGATGTCCGGCGGCGTCATGCTCGCGGCTGGCTCTGCGCTGAACGACAAAGCCGTGGCGATCCTGAGCCGAGCCTTCGGCGTCGAGTTCGCGTTTGTCCCGAAGGCCGCCGTCCAGCCAGGGGTGAAGGGGCATAAGGGGCACAAGCCCAAGGCAGGCGGAGAAAAACCGCCGCTCCTTGCGCCGCGCCCTCCCATCGTGACCGTTATGGGGCACGTCGACCACGGCAAGACCACCCTTCTCGACACCATACGCCACACCAACGTCACGGCACGCGAGGCAGGCGGGATCACGCAGCACATAGGCGCCTACACCGTGGAGCGGAGCGGCGGGGCGATAGTGTTTTTGGACACGCCGGGGCACGAGGCGTTCACTGCCATGAGGGCCAGGGGCGCGGAGGTCACCGACATAGTCATTCTGGTCGTGGCAGCGGACGACGGAGTCATGCCCCAGACGCGCGAGGCCATAGACCACGTGAGGGCCGCGAAGGCCCCCATAGTCGTCGCGGTGAACAAGGTGGACAAGCCAGGCGCCCAGCCCGAGCGCGTGCGCAGGCAGCTGGCCGACATAGGCCTCGTGCCTGAGGAGTGGGGCGGGGACGTCATCATGGTGGACATCTCGGCCAAGTCCGGCGAGGGCATAGACAAGCTGCTCGAGATGGTGCTGCTCGTGGCCGAGATGCAGGAGCTCACGGGCAACGCCAACGCCTCCCCCTCCGGCGTCGTCATAGAGGCGGAGCTGGACAAGGGCAAGGGCCCTGTCGCGACGGTCATAGTGCGCGACGGCACACTCAGGCGCGGCGACATAATACTTTTCGGCACGTCATGGGGCAAGGTGCGGGCCATGCTCGACACGACGGGCAATAACGTCTCCGAGGCAGGCCCAAGCTCCGCCGTCGAGATACTGGGCCTGAGCGACGTCCCGAAGCCAGGCGAGACGTTCAAAGTAGCGCCGTCCGAGCGGGCAGCCAGGGACGCCATGTCCGCAGTGCCCCTCAAGCAGACGCGCGACGCGCCCGTCCGCAAGGCCTCGCTCGAAGACCTCTACTCCAAGATGCAGGCTGGGCAGAAGCCGGAGCTCAACCTTCTGGTCAAGTGCGACGTCCAGGGCTCGGTCGAGGCCCTCTGCTCCTCCCTGGAGAAGATAGCCACGGACGAGGTCGGGGTGTCGATAATCCACAGAGGGGCAGGGCGCATAGCGGAGTCCGACGTCACCCTCGCCTCCGCGTCGGGCGCGGTCATACTCGGCTTCAACGTGCGCCCCGACGCCAACGCGAAAAAGATCGCCGAGGCCGAGGGGATAGAGATACGCCTGTACAACATAATCTACGACGTCATAAACGACGTGCGCTCGGCTATGGAGGGCCTCCTTGCGCCGAACCTGAAGGAGCGCTCCGTCGGCGAGGCAGAGGTGCGCGAGATTTTCCGCGTGCCGAAGGTCGGGAACATAGCTGGCTGCCACGTGACTCAGGGTGCCGTGAGGCGCGACTCCAAGGTGCGCGTGGTTCGCGACGGGGTAGTCAAGTGGGACGGCGGGGTAGCGACCCTGAAGCACTTCAAGGACGAGGCCCGCGAGGTCAAGGCCGGCTTCGACTGCGGAATAGCTCTGGCCGGCTTTCAGGACTTTGAAACGGGCGACGTGCTGGAGGCCTACGAGGTCGTAGAGGAAAAAAGAACTCTGGGGTGATGCGCTATGTATCGCATGGCGAAGATCGACAGACAGCTCCAGCGCGAGATCTCGCTGCTGCTTGAACGGCGGATCAAGAACAACGTCGCGAAAAACGCGATAATCACCGGCGTCAACTGCTCGCGCGACCTTGAGACCGCCCGCGTGTACTTCACGACACTCGACCGCAGCCTCCGCGACCCGGTGCTGGAGGCGCTCCGCGCGATAAAGGGCGCGATGCGCACGATGCTCGGGCAAGTCCTGACGCTTCGCCGAGTCCCGGCCCTCGACTTCGTGATAGACGCCTCGATCGACTACGGCGAGCGCATAGACGGCATTCTGGACAAACTTCAGGCGGAGGCTCGGATTGAACGACAGTGATATTTGCAGCCGCGTGCTCGAAACCCTGATGCGGTTCCCGTCGTGGACGCTCCTCTCCCACATGAAGCCGGACGGAGACACCATAGGAGCGGCGTCCGCGCTGTTTGAGGCTGGGGTGAAGTCTGGCAGGAAGCCGCGCTGGATCGGGCCGGACAGCCTGCCTCCGGCCTATCTGTTCCTGTCGCACACGGGCGCCTACGAGACCGTCAAGGAGTACAGCTTTCTTGACGGCCTTTGCGTCTTCGTCGACTGCGCAAACGAGCGCCGCAGCGTGGTCGGCTTCCCTCCGGCAGAGGGAGGCGCGTTCGCCTTGAACATCGACCATCACGAGGACAACACCCTTTACGGAACCATGAACTGCGTCGTGCCGTCGGCGTCGTCCACGTCGGAGATAGTTTGGCGCGTCCTGTCTGCGTCGCCTGAGCTGCTGACGCCCGAGGCGGCCCGAAGCCTCTACACCGGCATCACGGCGGACACGGGCGGCTTCGCGTTCTCGAACACCGGCGTTACGACCCACCTGGCCGCCGCCGACCTGATAGAAAAAGGGGCCAAGCCTGCCGAGATAGACGCGGCGCTCAAGCAGAACCGCACCCTGGCCGGGACGAGGCTCTGGGGCGCCGCCATGTCGCGCGTCGTTACGTGGGGAAGCAGCACTATGCCCTGCGGCGATGGCCGCACCGCCCCATTCGCCATGTCGTGGCTGACGCGGGAGGACTTCAAGGAGAGGGGCGCAGAGGCGCACGACACCGATTCGCTGGTCAACCAGCTGCTAATGATACGCGGCGTCACGTTCGCCGTCCTGCTCTCCGAGGGCGGAGACGGCAGCCCAGACAACGGCGGCCACGAGATCAGGGTCAGCCTGCGCTCGCGCAGCGGCTCGTTCCCCTGCGCCCCCGTTGCGCGCGAGCTCGGCGGAGGCGGCCACCCCTGCGCGTCCGGCACCCTGATGCACATGCCGATGGAGGACGCCATTCGCACCGTCCGCGAGACGGTGGACAGGCTCTACGCCGAGTGGACGGAGCAGGGGCGGCTTTGATCATCCTGACCGACAAGCCCGTCGGCGTCCGAAGCTCCGAGGCCGTCGCCGAGGCCAAGCGCCGTTTGTGCGCCGAAAACGGGGGAAAAAAGATCCGCGTCGGCCACGCCGGGACGCTCGACTCCACTGCGTCGGGACTCCTGATAATTTTGGCCGGGACAGCGACGCGGCTTTCGGATTATATAATGAAGCTCCCCAAGGTCTACGAGGCGGAGGTGAGGCTTGGGCGCTCCACCGACACGTGCGACGCGTCCGGCGAGACGGTCTTTGAGGGAGACGCTGGACGCGTAACCGAGGCCGTCTTTGACCGCGTCCTGTTCTCGTTCTTGGGCGTCCGAGACCAGACCCCTCCCGAAATATCCGCGCTCAAGCTGGGCGGCGTACCACTTCACAAGATAGCGCGCGCCGCGGCAGATAAAGTTCCGGCCATAAATCCGCGTCCGGTCTGCGTGTACTCCATAGTCAGGCGCGGCTTGATCGCCGACGGCCGCGTGCGCATCTCGGTGACCTGCGGCAAGGGCACCTATATCAGGGCGATAGCCCGCGACATCGGAGTCATTCTCGGCTGCGGCGCCCACGTGGAGTCGCTGCGCCGCCTCTCGGTCGGGCGCTTCAGCGTCTCCGATGCCGGATTAGTAAAGCCGACGCGCGAGGCGGGGGAGATGTTCCAGCGGCTAACCCCGACCGAGGAGACCGAGAGGCGGCTCATCGGCGGGATGAGCGTTCCGCTCCGAGGGGCGGGGCGGTACGTCCCTGGTTCGATGGAGCTCCGGCACGGGCTGTGCATTGACGGCGCCAGGCTGTTCGGGTTCGCCGAGGTTTTCCGCGGGGACGGCAGCGCGGGCGACGGGGACGGCAGGCTTTTCATAAGGCCCGCCGCGAACATAGAGATAGCCACATGATCGCCGTCTTGGGGGCGTTCGACGGAATCCACAGGGGGCACGCTGTGCTCTTGAGGCGCGCCGCCTCCCTCTCGGACGACTGGGGCATAGTGACGTTCGACCCGCACCCCGGCGTGTTCCTTGGCACGATGGACGCGGTGCTGTTCACCGCGCAGGAGTCGCGGACGATACGCGCGGCCTTGGGCGTGCCGCGAACCGTGCTGCTTCGTTTCGACGACGCCATGGCACGGCTTTCGCCCTCCGAGTTCTGGGCGTTTTTGCGCTCACACGCAGAGATAGACGGAGTGGTAATAGGCCGTGACTTCCGCTTCGGCTTTGGCCGCACCGGTGACGCCGCCCTGATGGAGGCCTTCTGCCGGGCCAGCGCCCTGCCCTGCGAGGTGTGCGACCTGGTGGCCGGGGACGAAGAGGAAAAGATCTCCAGCACTGCCATAAGGGGCTGCGTGAGCGCCGGGCGGTGCGAGGACGCGGCGGCGCTGCTAGGGTACCCGTACTTTATAAGCGCGGAGGTGGTTCACGGCGACGAGCGCGGCAGGTCGCTGGGCTTCCCCACGGCGAACCTGAACGTGAGGCCGGGCGGCCTGAGGCCGGGCGGGCACGACGCCAAGCTGCTCCCCGCGGAGGGAGTCTACTCCGCCGCCGCCGCGGTGTCGAGCGAGTGTACTGGGTGTACGGGGTGGGTGGCCGGTGCCCTTTCGGTCGGCCGCAACCCGACGTTCGCCGGCGCTGAGGTGAGGGCGGAGGCCTTCCTGCTGGACTTCAGCGGCGACCTCTACGGCACGACCCTGACGGTCTTCCTGCTGTCGCGCCTGCGCGGCCAGACGCGCTTCGACGGCCCCGAAGCCCTGAAGCGCCAGATAGAGCGGGACGTCGGCGCGGCGCGCATGGACTTCGCGGGCAAGTGGCCTGCCGAGAAGGCGGAGGCGTGGAGGAGGGCGCTGGAGAAATCATAAATGTAAATGCCGCCGCGTGAGTATTGACAAAGAGGTTTGGGCATGCTAGGATATACGTGGGGTGGTTAGTTCAGAGGCAGAATGCTTCCTTGACGCGGAAGAGGTCAGAGGTTCGATTCCTCTACCACCCACCACTGAAATAGGGCATCCAGGGAGCTCAGAGGGCATCCAGAGAGCTTCGCCCGAGCCATTTTCTTCCCCCGTTATTCCGCAGGACTGGAGGATAGTGTCATAAGCAAGGGCACTGAGGCACGCACGAGAATGGGATTCGCTGGTCTCGCCGACATGGCGTCGGACGTTGATTTTGTCGTCACGCCCGAGAAAAAACCGCCGTCCCCTGCCGCACCGGTGCCGCCAACGCCACAGAACCGTGTCCCGAAACAACAGTGGATCGGCAGAGCCATGTTCATTCTCGTTATCATCTCCATGGTGGTCTTATTTTTCGGAGAAGCCACACGGCAGGACGTTCCCCATGGACCCCAAACGGCATCCCCGGCACCGTCATATAGCCCGCAAGTCACCACATCGTTCCGCGACGCTCTCGACAAAGCGCTCCCCGATCCCGACTTCAAAGTACCCAACGAAATGTTCGAGTACGATAAGCCGCCGGTGGGCAAGGACAACCTGCTGACGCTGTCTCAGATTCGGTGGGTTCTTCGGGAGGAGATACGCATCAATGCCATGAGGGGGGTTGTCACCTCAAACTCGGCTATATCCAAATTCAATAGAATGGTCGATGACTTCAATGTTCGTGCGGGAAGTTTCCGCTACTACGAGCGTGATATGAACGCGGCCAAACGCGACGTCGAGCTTAGGCGCGCCGAGTTCGAGGCTGCCGCAGTTCGTGAAGCTATGCAATGGAGATGATGTCCATGAACGTTTTGCCTAGCATCAAAGCTGAGTGGAGGCGCTTCCGGCGTGGTCTGTCGCGGGAGCTCTCGCGCCTTCCGTTCCTGAGGCGTAAGAGGTACATAACTCTGCCGCTGCGCCCCAGAGGGCATGGCAGGTCAGGCGGTCGAGACGTGCTTGGATCGCTGGCGAGTGTGGCCGTAGAGGCTTGGCGCTTCCGCAAAGCCTTCGATCGCGTCTTGACTAAGCTTAGCGAGGCCGATGGGAAGCGGTGCGCGAACCAGCTCCGCCGCTTCGGCGAAAAAATCGACGAGGCGCTTAATTGCGCCGGGCTGCGGCTCGTCGATCTCGAGGGACAGCCCTTCGAGCCTGGTATGGCCGCAACGCCTTTGAACCTTGAAGATTTCGCCCGTGAAGACGAGCCTTCCCTGGTGGTCGAGCAGATGTTGGAACCGGTCATTATGGGCGAAAACGGCCTGTTCAGGATGGGAACGGTTACCCTTAGGAGGGCGAGTAGTAGATGAAACACTTCATAGGCATAGACCTCGGAACAACGAACAGCGCCATATCGTCTTACGACGGCGCGTCAGAGCCGCGCGTCTGGAAAAGCCCGGAGCAGAACGACGTCACTCCCTCGGCCATTTACTGGGACAAGCGCGGCGGCAAATACGTCGGCAAACGCGCGTACGATATGGCGCCGTTCTATCCGGACAACTCGGCCATGCTGTTCAAGCGCTTTATGGGAACCGGCACGCCGATGAAAATGCCCGCCGTGAACCTCACGAAGACGCCGGAAGAGTGCTCGGCAGAGGTGCTGAAGGCTTTGTTCGGCTACCTGCCGGAGGAGATCAGAAACGCTCCGGAAACCGGCACTGTCATCACAGTTCCGGCGGCGTTCAACCAGATGCAAAAGGACGCCACGATCCAGGCTGCGGAGATGGCCGGCATAGGCAAGGTTGCGCTGATGCAGGAGCCAGTCGCGGCGGTTATGGCCGTTGTGCGAGCGTGGAGTAAACTACCCGAGCGCGGTGCCGACGGCGTATTCCTTATATACGACATGGGCGGCGGCACGTTCGACGCAGCCATAGCCGAAAACATAGGAGGACACGTGAACCTCTTGGCTCACGGGGGTGTAGCCATGTGCGGCGGACGCGATTTCGACCGCGCTTTGGTTGACAGCGTGGTGTTCCCATGGCTCAAGGAGAACTTCAGCTTGCCCGACGACGTGAGAGTCAACCCCGCCTTCAAGACGCTTGCCAGCGTAGCGGTATGGGCCACCGAACGCGCGAAGATCGAGCTCTCAACGCGGGAAGATGTGACCATTGTCCTATCGGAGGCGGAGACGAGGGTACGAGATTTGGCTGGCAACGACATTTATCTGGAAGTGCCGCTGACCCGCGCCGTATACGACAAGCTCATAGCCGACAAGGTCTCCGAGTCCATCGACGCCGCGCGCGAGACCATCGGGAAGGCAGGTATGACGCCGAACGACATCAGGCGTCTCGTTTTCGTCGGAGGGCCTACGAACTACAAGCCGCTGCGGGATAGGGTACTGTTTGAGCTCGGTCTGGAGGGAGGCTTGGACGTCAACCCTATGACGGCTGTAGCCGAGGGTGCCTGCGTGTTCGCCGAGGCCATAGACTGGAGCGCCGAAAGCCGGACGCGCAAAAGCGCCAAGGGACGGGTTTCACTTGATAAACTGTCCATATCCTTCGACTACATTGCTCGAACCCCTAACGACAAAGCGAAAGTCACGGCGAAACTGGCTGGCCAAGACACAGCGGGGTTCGAGTTCCAAATTGACAGTTTCGACACTGGCTGGTCGTCCGGGCGGCTTCCGCTCGCAAACGGGACAGTCGTCACGCTGAGTCTCAGCAAGATGGGCGACAACACTTTCAAGGTTTTGGTGTTCGATTCATTCGGCGCGCCCATAGTGTTCAGCGCGGACAGGATCGTTATAACCAGAACCGCTGCCACTATCGACGCGATTCCGGCGTCGCACCCGGTTGCGCTGGAGGTGCTCGAAAAACTAGGCGGACGTCCGGTACTTCAGCATTTGCTTCGTGATGGAGATTCGCTTCCCAAGAAAGTAACGGTTACAGTCGTCGCCGGAGAGACGATTAAGGCCGGCAGCGCCGACTCGCTGAAGTTCAGGCTGTGGCAGGGCGAGATCGAGAACCCCGTGCACGACAACCGCTTCATTGGCGTCTTCAATGTCTCCGGCTCTGACTTCGATGACGGCGTAATCGCGGCTGGCGCCGAAATGGAGTGCGAGTTCGACTTCCGTGATGGCGGCGACATTCACGTCGCGGTATCAGTGCCGAGCATAGGCGAGACGTTCCATTCCAGCAGAAACTTTTACGATGGAAAGGGAGAGGGTGCAGCGATCGATTACAGCGACGAGAGCATGTCGCAGGTGATCGCTGACGAGGCGGAGGTTCTCATGCACCGCCTGGATAAATTGAGCGAAGTCGTTGACGACCCGGATTTGGAGAAGGCGCGGCAAAAGCTGAACATGGCCATGTCGCTTGATGACGAGTCCACTACCGAGGACAGGCAGAAGGCCAACGACGAGATACAGGCGGCTAGGAAACTTTTGGCCCGCGTTGGCGAAGCGCACCGAAAGGAAATCCGGCAGGTGGAGCTTGACGACGCCGTTGGATTTTTCGACAGCCACCTTCGCGAGCATGCGCGTCCGTCGGAGACGTCGTCGATCGAGCGCCTGACAAAAGCAGCCCAGCGCTCCATCGACAGAAACGACGGGGATTTCGATGACCACCTTGACGCCCTCAAGAAGAAGAGCTTTGAGATACTGGCCCGTCAGGACTGGTTTGCCGTGTCGCAGTTCAAGTATCTGATCCGCTCGTCGGCCATGTACACGAACAAGGCGCGCTTCAACGAGCTTGCCCAGTTGGGCGCGCAGTGCATGCGGTCAGGCGACATAGACGAGTTGCGGTCGATAATCGGGCAGCTTTTCGCCATACGTATTGCGCCAATTGACGAAGGCGAGATGCGCGAAGCGATCAACATCATCAGGGGGTAGAACCTTGATTCCGAACGACGCATGGCCAACAAAGGATCACGAACTGCCCGACGAGTGGGAATTCACCCCGCGCTCCGCCGGTCTAAAAATCCGCTCTCTCCTGTACGCTGGGGAAAGGTGGCGGATTTTTGACACTAACGGCGCTGGCTCAGTTTTGGTCGTTTTACCGGACATGGCACGGGAGTGGAACGAGGCCGGTCTTATAGACGAGGCTGTTTTCCGCGATCTTGCGTGCAGTGGGGCTTTGCCTGCTCCGTCGTTTCGGTTGCTGTTCAGCCGGAAAAATTACGTCCTTTCGCCGGTCGCGGATCAGCGTGAGCCGCTGGCGCCTCGCGACAAAGCGGACGCCTTGGCTTTTGCAGTTGCGCTTCGAGAGTCGCGTAGGATCGCGCCCCTAGCTTCTTTTCACGACGCCGTTTACGTCGAGCGGTTTTCACGGCTGCTGCCGTCGTTGACGCCATTGAATAGGCCGCCGGTCTATGACGGCGTGATACTTGGGATGTACCTTACAGGCGGCGTGGCAGTATCGATAAACTCCTTTGAGAAGCTGGCGCGTTTGGCAGGATTTATACCAGTATCCGATCTGGTGGAGATAATAGAGGCGGCGGGCCTGCAAGTTCCAGCGGAAGCCGAGGCGTTTATCAAGCGCAAAGCCGCCACCGCCGAAACGCAGGCCGCCGTTCTTCCCGAAACCGCGGCCTCCGATCGCCCTTCAAGGCAAAAGGTTTTTAGGCTTCCGGGACGCTCGAAGCTGGAAGGTTTTTTCAACGAGCACGTTGTGGACATCGTGCTCAACGCGGAAAAGTACAAAGCGCTTGGGATCGGTTTCCCGTCCGCTATAGTGCTTTACGGGCCGCCAGGCTGCGGCAAGACCTTTGCCGTCCGGCAGCTCGTAGAGTTTCTGGGCTGGTCGGAGTACTCGATAGACTCGAGCACAGTCGGCAGTCCGTATATCCACGACACAGCCAGAAAAATCTCGAAGGTTTTCGATATGGCATTGAATGACGCGCCGTCCGTTTTGATTATCGATGAGATGGAATCGTTTTTGTCTAACAGAGGAGACAAGGCGGGGCAGTACCACGTGGAGGAGGTAGCGGAGTTCCTTCGACGCATACCGGAAGCCAGTAATAACGGCGTTCTCGTGATCGGAATGACCAACATGATCGATGCCATTGACCCTGCAGTGCTGCGCCGCGGGCGATTCGACCATGTTGTCGAGGTAGAGATGCCGTCTAGAGAGGAGGTAACGTCGCTGCTGAGTGCGCTTTTTGACGGAGTGCCTAAAGATGAAGATTTTGACTTAAGCGTAGCCACAGACGTTTTGACAGGCAGAGCGCTCTCCGACGCGGCGTTTTTCGCGAGGGAGGCCGCGAGACTTGCAGCGCGCGCCGGAAAGTCGAGCGTAGATATGGGCAGCGTTGAGGCTGCTATGAAAAATATACCCGACGAAAAGAAAAAGCGTCCCGTCGGCTTTTAAGGAGCTCGCCGCACTGGGAGGACACCATGGATATTTTGGATAACCCTTTTAGGATTCTGGGGGCCACGCCTCACGATGACCGCCGAAGGATCATGGAGCTCGCCGAAGAAGCCGCTCTCTCTCGTGACCCTGATGAATGCGCGGAAGCCCGTTCTGTTTTGACGAACCCGCGCAAGCGCCTAGCAGCGGAAATGTCGTGGCTGCCTGGCGTCGACCCTGGGCGTGCGGCGGCTCTGGCGTCGTGGTTCGACAAAACGTCAGGCATCAACGGCAGACGCTTCACAGGCAGTTACGCGCTCTATTTGGATTCCAACATGACGCCTATCGCGCAGGCTAACGTTTTTGCCGCTGAAATCAGGCACGCGTGTTACGCATCGCCAGAAGAACTGTCGCGTTCGATACGCGACTTAGCGGTAGCCTTTGATGAGATCGATGCCGAGGATATTGCATATGTCATCAACGACGACAGAGCAGAGGCGGAATTTCCCGAAGTGCCAGACCTGTCAGCCGTGGAGTCGGAGATTCGCGAACGTCGTCGTTATTATCTCGACACGATCAAGTCGGCACTCGACACCCTCCCGACGGAGGAGCTGGTCGCGGCATTGACGTCGATTGTGAAGTCCGCCACGAACGACGGAACGGACATTTGCCCCTACGTTATCTCCGACCTGGTGGATCTCTACGAGGCAAAGGCGCAGACGTTTTTTGACAGGGAGATGAAATACGCCATAAAGATTGCAGAGCAAATACAGAATAAAGCAAAATGGAAACAATCCAATAACGACATCATACCGCATATCAACGAACTTTTTCGCGTCGTAAGGAACTGGAAGTACGTAGCCCGACCTATAGAGCTTCACGCTAAGGCGGCTGGCAGGGACTACACTATGGATTCGCAGATATTCAGGCTTGTGCGATCTATTGGTGTAGACATGTGCAACAGATATAGGAACGCCTTCTTGTCGAGGATGCTCCTTGGGTCGCTGCACGAACTGTTCCCAGACGCCGAAGGGCTCGCCAAGGACTTGGAGACGCTTGATGAAATCATAAACAAAACAGCATCTATATATTAGGAGTCACCCTTACGATCACGGCGGCTTAGACGAGGCAGCGTACCGTAGCAGCAGCGGATCTATAAAGCCACTTGCCGTAAGTCATGCCCTCATACTCCTAAACCGCTCCGCCGTGAGATGCCTGTCATTCATGTACTTCATGATGAAGCGCGGAAAAGGTTCGGCGTGCCGCTATCGAACCAGAAGAGGCGCCCCTATCCTACAGGTTCCATGGTGAGGAGTGAGACTGACCCGGGGACAACGCCCCCCCCCCCGAAAGGGGGTGAGAGCATGAAAAAATTTGCGAAGCTTGCAAAACTAGCGCTAACCCTTCTTAGGTTAGCGCTAGTCCTGGCCGAACTGATTCGGCTCGTCAAAATGTTTTAGTCCTTCATGACGGACGCAAGTCCTGATGAGGGCGACCAACCCTCATCGGGCAGTCCGTTTTCTTCGCCGCCCTCTACTTCTCCGGGGCGGCATCATCATACATCAGCCCCTCCAAAAATGCAACCCCCAAACTCGACCATCTGCGATAAATCCACCCCGATGTTCGCGCGCCCGTCCGGGTAGACCGGGCCGAGGCGAGAGCAAGGGCACATGGCCGGGCATGGGCATGGGACGACGCCATGGCGCGCGAGGCCCCCCCCTCATCGTACCCTCGCGGACAGCTTGACCTCCCCCTCCAAACGTGCTATACTTCTCCTCACGGAGAGGCGCCCCGATCCTATATGCCATATGGGTGAGGGGTGAGACTGACCCGGGGGCAAGGCCCCCCGAAAGGGGGTGAGAGCATGAAGAAACTTGCGACGTTTGCAAAACGAGCGCTAGCCTTCCTAAAACTAGCGCTCGCCATCGCCGAACTGATCCGGCTATTCATGTGATCAACCTTCATCGCGGACGTAAGTCCTGATGGGGGTTAGCTAGACCCTCATCGGGCAGTCCGTACTACGCCGCCCTCTACTTCTCCGGGGCGGCATCATCATACACCACCTCCTCCAAAAATGCAACCCCCAACCCGACCATATCGTGCGATAATTTCCCCCCCATGCCCACGGGGGGCTTCCACGCCCGCGGGGGCATGGATAGACCTAGGGGGTGATTCGGCTTGGAGGCGGACGGGGGGACGGACTTTCAGTTCAAGGCGCTCATGCTCATGGCGGCTCAGGCCGTGCGGCATAGTTCGAGCGTCGACGCGGCTTATGAGACGCTCATGATCATGTCGGGGGACGTTGGCGAGAGGTACGTGGCGGTCGAGGGCAGGGCCGAGCGGGAAGAGGCGCCCGGCGGGGCGTGAGGCGGCGGCGGGGCCAGGCCAGGCCAAAAAAAGGGGGCCCTCACGGGCCCCCTTTCTCGTAAACCGTAAGACGAGGTGGAGTCAGATGGACTAGAACGCTACGGCTGTCCTCCAACGGATGACGCTGTCGCTGTCCCTGCCGTCATACGCATCAGCGTAGCTGTAGTTGTAATAGCCAAGGCCGGTGACAACCGACGGATTCAGCCTGTACTCAACACCAAGACCCCAGCTGTTGACCGTCCCGTCGCCATTAGCGTCGACGTCCGACAGCTTGTGCTGGCTGTAGAACTCGTAAGTCTTCCACTTGTTGTTCCACTGCTGTTGGGCGATTGCACGTATGATCGTCCAGTCGTTAGCGAGGAACTGTATATCGCTAAGCTCACTGGCACCCCAATCGGTGATACCACCCTCAACTACGTCGCTAAGACCAGTAAGCAGAGTGAAGCCCTTCTCGAACTTCTGGTACTGCAGCCACAGGCTCGTGAACTTCAGCAAGTCCTGCTTCACGTCGATGATGCCCGTGTAAGCACTGGCGCTGTCGAGGTTAGAATCATTCCACGGCCCAGTCACGCTGTTATCAGTATACTTACCGCTCGGCGACTGGTAGTAGTACATACCCCTAAGTCCGATGGAAGGAGTAAACTCGAAGCGGAGACCGCCGTAAACCGTCCATATGTTGTCAAGCTTGTAATTCGCAGTATCAAGCTTCCCCGCGCCCGTGTTCGTTGTCCCGTCGTCGCCGAGGATGGCGTTGACGCCGAGGTCAAGTCCAAACTGCTCGTTAAGCTGGAACTTGCCCATCAACGCGAGCTCCCATGCATTCGCCACGTTATCACTAAAGGTCTCAACCTCTCCCTCGGCGCCCAAGGGAGCAGTAAACTTACTAAAGGTTGGCCTTGCTAGGTAAGCGGTTACCTCGCCCAGACCAAAAGCTTTGCTGAGGGCGATCATGTCCAGCCTACGGGTGTTGATGACTGAGTAGAAATTCAGCATCTCCAACGGGCCACTGTCGAGGTAGTACGGCTGCTCAATAAATCCGCCCCAGAAACGGCCAACGCGAAGCGTAGTGCCGAACCAAGCGGGGGTAGTGGCCCAGAAACGGTCGAAGTTAGTAGATGCTGTAGTGCTCGCACCGGAGTGACCACCGTTCAAACGGGCGAAGAAGTGGATGCTCTCGTCCTCGCCGAACCAGCGGTCGAAATAGATACGCGCCCTGCTCACGCTGCCGCGCCCGAATGATTCGCTCTGCTGGGCGGGATTGTCACCGGTAGCAAATTCATGGCCAGTGCCCGTATTCACGTAGTCAAACGTCTGCCAGAGGACGCCGCTCAGCTTCCAGCCGCCGAGGCGGTTCTCGATGACGGCGACCCTCTTGTCCAGCTGGTCTACCTTCACGCCTAGGGCGTCGAGCTCGTCCTTGAACTCGATGACTAGCTTCTTCA
>JAISUL010000004.1 GCA_031272145.1 Synergistaceae bacterium | reverse complement strand
GACAAGATAACCTTGTCGGAGTTCATAGGCGGATACGCCCACCCGAACATCGGGGCGTTCCAGGTGAACGAGGACACCCATCGGTACATCACGGACGTGTTCAGGAGCCTCTTTTTCCCATGGGGCTACGAAGTGCCCGAAAGGGTGCTGCGCGGCACCGAGCGGATCATCCGCGAGAAGTACGGAGAGAGAGAGCCTTTCTACCTGCGTTTCGGCCTCGCTCAGGCGTTTCTCCTCTCAGGCGCTTTGTCCTGCGCCCAGGCCTTCAGGCGGTCAAGAGCGTCCTTCACTTCGTCTTTCCGGCCAAGTATGAGGCCGTGGGGAATCAGGGAAATTCTGGCGAGCTTCTGGTGTGTCCGATATGTGGCTTTCAGGCTAAGAGGTTTCACTACGGAGGCGTCATTGAAGGAAAGGGTATAGGGGCAGGGCTTTGCGCGAACTCCATGTGTCCGCGCTGCCGATCGCTCGAACGGCACAGGCTTATTTACTTTGCTCTGACGTCACCGTCGTTTTTGCCGCCGCACGTTCGGGACGTTCTGCACTTCGCGCCTGAAGAATGTCTGAGCGACGTGATTCAAGGCATGTTCCCATCGGCTGCTTATGTTACCGCCGACGCCACGAAGGGGCGTGCGGACGTCTTGACCCCCAAAGAGACCGCACCGACGAGGACCCGTCCGCGTCGCCGTTACAGCGTCGGCTTCGCTTTGGGCAGAAAGACCACGTGCGGCTTTACGGTGCCGACTTTCGGGATAGGCTGGAAGCCGCGGGTTTTTGTGTAGAGCCGTTCGAGGCAGCTTCTCTAGGCTGCGAGGCAATGCGCCGCCACGCACTGATCGATCGGGACGTCGTTTGGGTCGGAAGGCGCTTTGATGCGAGAAATCCCTGACCGTCTCGACGTTTGACGCCCTTTCGTTCCGAGGTTAACGATCTTTCTTAGGCCTAGGCCGTCCGGACGTTAAGCTCGAGCTCGCTTTGCGTCCGCGGCGTCGTTCGCCACGTACATCTCCATGAGCTGCGCCACGATCTTTGCCTCGTCATCGTGCCGGCCGAAGCCATACGCCGTCATCACCTCGGCGTCGAGCGCCCTGTGTGCCTTCAGAAGCTCCTGCGGCATGGTCAGGGGATCGTACAGGTCAGCCAAGCTCTGTTGAAAGACGGAGGAGGCAGCAGCACGCGCGTCCAGCACTCCCTGTGCCCGCTTCTCGATCCGAGCCCTTCGCTTTTCGTTGGGGTCGGGCCAGAGAAAATTGTTGTAGACGATGTCTTTGGAGTAGCGGTATCGCATTTCAAGCCGCCCGCACACAGCCCGCGTCCACGCCATATGAACGCTCGACGTGAGAACGCCGAAGTGGTATAGCGTGGCGTCAGGGATTATAGGGGTGGCGTCGCTAGGCATAACCTCCGGCGAAATAAAGCCTATCGGAATGTACACCCGCTTCTCCGATGATATGCGCGGAATGAGCAAATAGTCCGTGCAGGGCATGTTCTCGATATGGAACCTCAGCGGCGTGTCGGCTATCTTCCTTGTTCCTGCGCTCTTGCTTGCCAGCCGGAACTTTCGCACCGCGTCCACGCGCTTCATAACCTCAGGCATCTTCCGGAGCTCGCTCGGCGGACAGTCGCCCAGCCATAAACAGTACCGCCTGTAGCCGTTGATAAACTCATCGGCCCCGAGCCACGGCCTGAACCACCGCTCAGACCTCGGCTCGACCCGTATGAACTCCGCCATTTCGTCCTCGGTAAATAGGTATTTGCCGTTGTCGATCGGTTTGCTGCCCATACTCATTTCCGGCACGTCGCACAAGGGCTTCGTTCTGCTCTCGATGAGCACGTTCGGCGCGTCCACCAGGTAGGGATTTATATTTCGCGCCGCGGTCACCGCCTCGCCGTCGTATATCGCTTTCGGCTTAGGAAACCCGCCCGCCGCGCTGAAGCCGATGATCACGCAGTGCACCGCCGCGTTGCCCTTGGCCTCGTTGCTCCACTTGAACGACCGCCGCGCAAAGTCTATCTCTACTCCGCGCTCGAACAGCGGCCCCCACATTATTGCCGGCTGCTCACCCTGTGACACCGAGTTCGTCGAGACAAACGCCGTCCGTATCCTCGTGCCGCTCATCATCTCGGCAGCCTTGCGATACCAGCCGGTCACGTAGTCCAGGTTCCCGACACTCTTTACGTCGCCCCAAACGGCAAGCATGTCCGCCTTCTGCTTCGCGCTCATAGTCCGCCCGCCGCCGAACGGCGGATTGCCCATGATGTAGTTCAGCTCGGCCTTGGGCACGACCTCCTCCCAGTCCATCCTGAGCGCGTTGGCCTGGACGATCTTCGCCCCGCGCTCCAAAGGAAAATGCACCAGGTACTGGCCGAACAGCTCCGACACCTCGATGTTCATCAGGTGATCCATCAGCCACATGCCGGTCTCGGCTATGCGGCAGGGGAAGTCTTCTATCTCTATCCCGTAGAACTGCCCGACGTTGACCTTCAGCAGTGGCGCTATGTCGAACTCCCGCTGCGAGCCAACCAGAGTCTTTATGATTTCGGTTTCAAGCCGCCTGAGCTCCCGGTAAGCAATGATAAGAAAATTCCCGCAGCCGCAGGCCGGGTCGAGAAAACGCAGCGAGGCCACGCGGTCGTGGAAGGAGCGGAGGGCATTGGGGTCGTGCTTCACCTGCTCGAACTCATCCCAGAGCGAGTCCATGAACAGGGGGTCGATCAGCGCCAGGATGTTCTCCTCGCTGGTGTAGTGCGCGCCTAACTCCCGGCGGGCGGCTGTGTCCATCACGCTCTGAAACAGCGAGCCGAAGATAGCCGGCGAGATGCCGCTCCAGTCGAAGAGACAGCAGTCCCTCAGGTAGGCGCGCATGGATGCGTCGAAGTCGGCGGTCGGCAGGGGGTCTTTGAACAGGCTGCCGTCAACGTAGCGAAACTGCCGGAGGTCGGCCGAGAGCAGCGTCCTCTTTGTCCGGACGTCCTCCGGCATGTTCATGACCTCGAAGACCCTGGCCAGCCGAGACGACAGGTCGCTGCCGTCCCACTGCGAGTTCTCGACGTAGTTCAGGAACGAGTCCCTAGGGAATATTCCGGTGTCGTCGGCGAAGAGGCAGAACAGCAGCCGCACGAGGTATATCCCGACGAATGCGTCGTCGTAGCCGCAGGTTTTGAGCGCGTCGTAGAGCTTGCCCATCTTCTCGGCAGCACGGACGTTAAGCTCGAGCTCGGCCTTGGCGGCATTAACCCGCTCGTAACCCGCGACCTCGGCGAAGCGCCGGACGTTTTTATAAAGGTCTCTGGTCTTGAACAGCACGCGTTCCCCGCTGACGGGGCGGCGCAGGTCGACGTTCTCGAAGTCGCAGACCATCAGGAGCTTCGGCGCGTCCTCGGCAGGCAGGTGGAGGACGTACTCCTTCAGCTGCCCGTAAGCGGCGTCCAAATCCTTCCCTTTGGACTTCATCTCGACGGCGATCGTCTGTTTCCAGAGATAATCGATGTAGCCGCTCTGGAGGAAGTCCACGGGCACCTTGTACTCGAAGCTCCCGACCTCGGCGGCGTTCACTCCGAACACGCTAAAGAAGTCAAGGAGGAAGCCCTGAGCCTCGGCCTCCTCCCTGGCGTCGTCCTCGTGGCGCTTCGAGAACTCCAGGGCGCGAGCCTCGATCTCATCCCATGTCAGCGGCATCGCTTGCCTCCTCGCGCTAGGTTTCGGCGATCTGCTCGCGGGAGAGGCCGGTGAAGCGGAGCACGTCGTCGAGTGACATGCCGTTCTTAAGCATGTTGCGGGCCGTTTCGAGTCGGCCATTCTGGATACCCTTCTGGATGCCCGTGCGTTCGCCGTCCCGCCGGCCTTCTTGCCGGCCCTCCCGCCGGCCTATCTTCAGGGTCTCCTCCCTCGCCATTTCGGCCCAGATTTCATTCTGCACCTCGCTGATCGGCACCATCCTCATGTTCCAAACCCCCTTTACGCG
>JAISUL010000003.1 GCA_031272145.1 Synergistaceae bacterium | reverse complement strand
CGCAGCCTCAGCAGACAGAACGGCAGAAGAAGTATCATCCGCCGCGCCTCAAGCTCGCCCACGTCGTAGTCGGTGAACTTGAATATCTCAACGGAGTAGTCATACGTCCCACCGTCCGGAAACTCGATTGACATAACAGCCCTGTCCGGCGTGCTGCTCCTCGCCTCCCAGCAGATTATCCTCGTCTGCGGGAACTTCAGGTGCATCTTGCCGTCCCTGAACACCCTGCGCTGAATCGCGTCAGCCACGTCGTATTCAAAAACGCGGATAACGAGTTCCTTGCCGTAGCGCATCTCGGCCTCTATGTGGTAAAAGCAGCTCCCTCCTATGAGGACAAGCACGTCAGAGACAAGCTGCCGCAAACCATGCGAAATCGTCTCCGTCGCAGGGTAGCTGACCGAGGCGTCGAGCGCGTGACTCGTCCCGAAAAGCCCGTTCACGCCATGCGCGCTAGTTCGAGTCCGCTGTGCCCTCGATCACCTTGCGGCCCCTGTAATGCCCGCAGGCAGGGCAGGCGCGATAGCTCACGGCGGGCTCGCCGCACTTCGGGCAGGCACAGGACGACGGGGCACTCAGCGCTCCAAGCCACTGCGCCTTCCTCTGCGCCGTCCGCGCGTGTGAAGTCTTCCTTTTAGGCGTTGCCATTCATTTAACCTCCATTTGCAAACCGGCCATGCTCAGAAGGGTGCCGAAACTGCCCTCCGCCGAGCATGAACACCGGCTCTCGTTCAAGTTAGTCCCGCAGTTCGGGCAAAGCCCATTGCAGTCCTCTCTGCACAAAAGACGCTTCGGCAAAAGCAGCAAAAGCGTCTCCCAAACCTGATCCGCTACGTTCAAAGTCGTGCCCCAGCCGTCCACCTCGACTGGCATAAAGTCCTCAAGGCGCGAGAAATCGCACTCCGCGAGGTCGGTTGAGCCCAAATAGTAAAGATACATCAGCTCGTCGGAGATTTCAAGCGAAGCCTCGCATAGACAGCGCGAGCACTCGCCGACGACGAACGTCCCCACCGACAGCCTGACCGACAGGAGCGAGTCCCCACCCACCCCAGGGGCAAGCCACTTGGCGGACGCCTCGGCGGAAACACCCCTCGGGCATGCAAACCTCTGCCCGTCGAACGTCAAGCCCGGCAGCGGCAAGTCCCACGCCGCGTCGACGACCGTCTCATAATCGCGCGCACGGGGCAGAGGCACGGAGCATACCCACGAAGGCGGGCAACACGCGCCACAGGGCGCCGCAGAGTCAGCCGGCTTGGGAGACACCACTCACCCCAGCAGGCGCTTCGTGTCGCGCGCGATCACGAGCTCCTCGTCCGTCGGGATAACCATGACCTTCACGCGCGAGGTGTCCTTGCTGATGATGGCCTCCTTGCCGCGAACCCCGTTCTTGGCGGGGTCGAGCTCGATGCCGAGGAACTCCATCCCCTCGCAGACCTTGGCGCGCGTGGGAGGGCTGTTCTCGCCTATGCCGGCCGTGAAGACGACGGCGTCAAGCCCGTTCATCGCCGCGGCGTAGGCGCCTATGTACTTCTTTATCCCGTAGGTCAGGACGTCCACTGCCAGCTTGGCGCGCGACTCGCCGCGGTCAGCCCCCTCCTCGACGTCGCGCAGGTCGCTGCTCACGCCGGAGATGCCAAGAAGGCCGCTCTTCTTGTTCAAAATCAGGTCGACGTCAGCCGCAGGCAGCCTCTCGGCCTTGGATATGAAGACCGGCAGAGCAGGGTCGATATCGCCGCACCGAGTCCCCATCATCACGCCGGCAAGCGGAGTGAAGCCCATCGACGTGTCGATCGACCTGCCGCCCTGCACCGCCGCTATCGAACTGCCGTTGCCGAGGTGGCATGTCACAATCGACAGCCTCTCCACCGGCACACCCAGTATCTCCGCAGCCCTGTGCGAAACGTAATAGTGGCTCGTCCCGTGGAAGCCGTAGCGCCTCACCCCGTACTTCTCGTAGTAGCCGTACGGAAGGCCGTATATGAACGCCCTCTCCGGCATTGTCTGGTGAAACGCCGTGTCGAACACCCCGACCTGCGGCACGCGCGGCAGGACGTCCATCACAGCCTCGATGCCCATTATGTTGGCGGGGTTGTGCAGGGGCGCCAAGGGGATGCACTCCCTGAGGGCAACCATAACCTTGTCGTCCAGCCTGACCGACGTCGCGAACTTCTCGCCGGCGTGAACCACCCTGTGCCCGACGGCGGCGAGCTCCTCCAGCGACGCCAGAGCGGGGGGCGCGCCATTCCTGCCGAGCAGGGCGTCGATCACCAGCCTGATCGCGGCCTTGTGGTCAGGCAGGGGCGTCTCCACCGTGACGGGGCTTTCACCGGCCTTGGTGTGCTTGATGCGCGAGCCGGCTATGCCTATGCGCTCCACCAGCCCCTTGGCCAGGGCATACTCCTTGTCCATATCGAAAAGCTGGTATTTCAGCGAGGAGCTACCGCAGTTTATGACGAGAATTTTCACCCGAATACCTCCCTTTTTGGTACACTGCCGCCATGAACGCCATAGGAATCGCAGCCGAGTACAACCCATTTCACAACGGCCACGCCTTCCACATCGCCAGCGCCCGCAAAGCACTCGGCGCGGGACCGGCTGGCCACGGCGCTTCGCCAGCCACGCCCCCCGCCGCAACGGACACGCCCCTAGCCGCAACGGACACGCCCCCGGTTGTGATCGCCCTGTCGTCGTCGTTCACCCAGCGCGGACTGCCCGCGGTCGCCAGCAAGGCCGCCCGCACGGCTATGGCACTCGCCGGCGGAGCAGACCTCGTGCTGGAGCTCCCGTTCGCCTACTCCTGCAACGGCGGCGCCGAGTTCGCACGAGGGACGGTCGCGCTCCTGTCGCGCTTCGCCACTCACATATCCTTCGGCGTTGAGGACACCTTCGACGCCGAAACAGCCGACAAAATCACGGATATTCTAACCCGCGAGCCACCTTCTTTCAAGCTGAACCTGAGAGAAAATCTCGGCGCCGGATGGTCTTACCCCAAAGCCGTGGCGGCAGCGCTCGAACGCGAGGTGCCCGGCAGCGCGAGGGTGTTCTCGTCCCCGAACAACACCCTCGCCCTCTCCTACATGGCCTGCATCAAAGAGCGGAAACTCCCCCTCGTGCCGCTGCCAGTGAGGCGCGCCGGCGCAGCCCACGACGAGAGCGCATCGATGATTCGAGCGGCGCTCGCCGCGGCAAAGGAGTTCGCCCAGACACTCCCAAGCTGCGTCAACGACCTCATGCCCGCGTCCTCGCTGGAAATCCTTGAGAGGGAGAGAGGCCGCCTAGTCCTCGGAACTAAGGCCATCTGGGCTCTGCTGAGCGCCGCGCTAGCCCGCGGAGGGACTGACCTGAGGGGAATAGCCGGCATGGACGAGGGGCTTGACCGCCTTTTTCTGAAGGGATGGGAGAGATCGGCCTCGTTCGAGGACTTCATAGGCCGCCGCGTCTGCGCGCGCTACACGAGGGGACGGCTTCAGAGGCAGGCCGCGAGGGTGCTGGTGGGATTAGACCGGTGGACGGCCTCAGCCCTAGCCCGCTCCGACCCTCCGTACGTCCGCGTGCTTGGATTTAGCGAGCGTGGGCGGGAGGTCATCAGCGCAAGGAGGGGAGGGGTCGGTCGACCCCAAGGGGTCAGTCGACCCCAGGGGGTCAAGACCGTGACGTCTCTGCGCGGCGCCGCTAAGCATGGCGCAATGGCGAAGGTATGCTCCGACATAGAAAGGCGGGCGGAGATGGTATGGGAGATCATGTCGCAGGTGTAGGGGATAACCGCGGGGGATGGCTCCGCTCCGCGGCGTTTTTGTGTGCGCTGATATTTGCGTACTGGGCGCTCGTCTCCGCGGCGCCGCTTTTCCCTAAGGGCAGGCTCGCCCTGCACCTCAGGGAGGCCTGCCGTCTGTTCACCAAGGAGGGTCAGTACTGGCGCCCCTTCGGGCAGATGCCTCTCGCGAACAACTTCACAGACTCCATCGCGCTTAACATAACGGGCAGCCTTGACCCCGACGACCCGCTCCGCTCGGCCATGCGCATGGACGTGTCCTTCGCGTCCGGCGACAGGACGGGCGGGAGCCCGCTGCACGACTTCGAGAACTTCACGGCTGGCAGGGCCGATGCGAAATCGCCCTACTCGCGCTACTGGCACGGGTACGTTGTGCTTCTCCGCCCGCTTCTGTCATTTATGAGCTACGCGGACGTGCGGAAGCTCATGTTTTTCGCGTCAACGCTGATTTTCATCGGGGCTCTGCTACTTCTGCACCGCAGGACCGACGGGGTGACGGCGTTTGCCTTCGCCGCCGGGTACGCAGCGACGAGGGGTTCGTTCGGCTCTTCCTGTTCCTAGGCTCTTTCACGGTGTTCATTGGCTTCGGCGTGCTGAGCGCGCCGGTGGTGACGTTCACCCTGCCGATGCTATCTGTCGTCCTGCCCGACCTGCTAGATCATGAGTTCCGTGCGAAGGGGCGATATTTTGGGAGAATAGTCCTGCTCGGCGCGGCTTGGTCGGCTGGGTATGTCTTGACCTGGGCGGCCAAATGGGCTCTGGCCAGCCTGATACTCGATGACAACGTCGTCATGAACGGCGTCAATCAGGTTCTTTACCGGTCGGGCGGCACCGACGGGGTGTCGCTGTTCTACCGTCTGATGGCTATCGTGAAGAACGTCTACGTCGCTATGCCGTTTTCCTCAATACCAGATGGCTACGCCGCCAGAGAGGCGCTTCATCAGATTCTAGCGAACGCCATGCAGATGAACCTCTCCATGTTCGGCAAGCTAGCGGCATCAGTGCGGGGCATATACGAAGCGCACCCGTTCTCCGTAGCCGCCGGCTTCCTGACCTTGGCGGCGGCGCTGCTAGCTTACGCCTTCACCGTCGCGCCGCTGCTCACAGGCCGAGTAAAACGGCGCGCGCTGGGTGCGTGGGGCTGGGCTGCCTTGGCGCTCCTGTTTTTGGTGCCGTACGTATGGTACTTCGTCGTGGCCAATCACTCCTACGTGCACAGCACATTCACGTTTCGGGCGCAGGTATCGTCGCTGTGGCTGCTGTTCATCCTGCCGCATTTGGCCAAGGAGTAAAAGATTCGGCAGCGCGCGGTGTAATGCCTAATGGGATGCCCACATCCTGCGGGCTGTTTCGAGACGCCCCCTCTGGAGGCCGATCTGCTCGCCGATCTGCGTCGCGAATTTTAATCTTTCCCGTTCGCGCCGTTCTAGTCCAGCAGGGTGCGCTCGCGGATGTCGTACAGGCGTCGCGTGGTATGGGCTGCCCGGCCGAGTTACAGCCCAGCCGGGACTTACGCTCCTAGCGAGCTAAAAGCCGGATTAAGGCTTTCAGCAACGAAGAAAAGATGGTTGTCCAGGATTCTGGGCAACCTTCTTTTTAGGAAATTTCCTAGAAATATTCGTTTATTTTCCAACCGCAAATTCAACACAAGTTCAAAATCCCTGCTATAATGCCGTTGCTTCGGCACCCGACGGGCGTCGAGCATATCTCGGGGTCTCAGGCCCCTCGGGGTCTCAGACCCCTCGGGCTTTTACTCGCCTCAGACCCCTCGGGGTATCAGACTATTTTTGGAGGTTATAGTTATGAAGAAGCTCTTTTACTACCCTCTGGCTCTGCTCCTGCTCGCCGCCCTCGTCGGTGCGGCGGACGCTGCGGTCATTCGCGTTGGGCATGTGCTCAACCCCGACCACCCTTGGAACGTCGCGCTGGTCGGGCTCGCGGACGACCTCTCCAAGGCGACGGACGGGCGCGTGGAGCTCAAGATATTCCACAGCTCCCAGCTCGGCAACGAGAAGGACCTCATCGAGGGGCTCACCATGGGCACGATCGACGGGGCGCTCGTCGGGGGGTCGTCGTTTCAGGCGCTTGACCCGAAGTTCGGCATCGAGGAGCTCCCCTACGCCTTCGCGACGAACGAGGAGGCGTACAAGGCCTTCGACGGGCCTCTCGGCGCCGCGCTCTTCGCCATCCTCGCCGACAAGGGCGTTGTGGGGCTGTCGTGGTGGGAGAACGGCTTCCGGCACATCTCCAACAACAAGCACCCCATCGAGAAGCCGGCCGACCTCGTTGGGATAAAAATCCGCGTGACGCCGCAGAAGATGCGCCTCGACACGTTCACGGCGCTCGGAGCATCTCCCATGCCCATCCCCTTCGGCGAGCTCTACTCGGCGCTGCAGCAGGGCGTGGTCGACGCTCAGGAAAACCCGCTCGCGATATTCGTGTCGAACGCGTTCGGCGAGGTTCAGAAGTACCTCTCCCTGACCGGGCACATATGGACGTCGGCCGTGCTGTGCGTGAACTCGGACGTCTGGGCTAAGGTATCCAACTCCGACAAGGAGGCGTTTCTGACGCTCGCGGCTAAGTGGCGCGACGCCGAGCGCAAGATGATACGCGACGCGGACGCGAATCTGGTCGCCACCATCCGCGCGTCGGGCGTAACTGTGAGCGAGGTCGACAAGAAGCCGTTCAGGGACGCGGTGCAGCCGGTTTGGAAGGAGTTCGAGCCGGTGTTCGGAGCGGAACTAATGGAGCTCCTCCGTGCAGCGCAAAAGTAAACTTGAAGCGCTCCTGCGCTGCTTTCTCACCGCCGCCGCGATACTGATGTTCGTCGAGGTCGTTGCGGAGGTGGCGTCGCGCTTCATATTCCACTATCCGCTGCCCTGGGGCGCGGAGGTCAGTCAGACCCTGCTTGTCTGGCTGACCTTCGTCGGCTCGGCGGTTGTGTTCAACAGGCGCGGGCACATCGGCATAGATATGTTCGCAGAGCGCCTGCCGAAACGCGCTCAGGCCGTTCTAAACCGCGCCTGCCTCGCAGTAATAGCCGCGTTTCTCGCCGTCGGCATATGGAGCGGCGTGGCAGTGACCATGCGCACTTGGAAGACCACCACGGCGGCGCTGCAGATTCCGGCTGGCGTGATGTACCTAGCCCTGCCGGTCGGCTTCGCACTGACGGCGCTTTACGCGCTGCGTATGCTGTTCAGCACGGAGCGTGCAGAGCGATGACAGCGCTTCTAATAGTGATGTTCGCCCTGATGCTGGCCGGCGTGCCGGTTGCTCTGAGCATCGGGGTGTCGGGCGCGGCGTTTTTGCTGTTTTTCGAGTCCGTGCCTGTGGCGGCCATAGCGCAGCGGATGGTCGTCGGAGTGGACTCGTTCACCCTGCTGGCCATCCCGCTTTTCGTGCTGGCTGGGACTTTGATGGCGCGGGGTGACATAACGCCCAAGATAATGCGCCTGGCGTCGCTTTTGGTAGGGCGGCTGCACGGAGGGCTGGCCTGCGTGCTTGTCGTGTCGTGCATGCTGTTCGGGGCCATATCTGGGTCGGGAATAGCCGACGTTGCGGCGATCGGGTCAATAGTCGTCCCGATGATGAGGGAGCAAAAGTACAGCATGCCCTTCACGGCGTCGCTACTGGGGTGCGCTGGGTCGCTTGGGACCATCATTCCCCCGAGCATAGTGATGGTTGTCTTGGGCGTGACGATGGGAGTGTCGATAGGCCGGCTGTTTTTGGCTGGGATAGTGCCGGGGCTGCTGCTGGGTGCCGGCCTGATGGTCGGGTCGTGGTTCGTGGCGCGGCGCGAGAACTACCCGCGCGGGTCGCGCCTCAGAGCCCCTGAGGTGTGGGCGGCGCTGCGCGAGGCGGTGCTTCCGATGGGGGCTCCGCTAATCATAGTGGTTGGCTTCAGGGGCGGGGTCTTCACTGCCACGGAGACGGGCGCTGTGGCCGCGCTTTACGCGCTTCTGCTGGCGGCCTTCGTGTACCGGAAGATCTCGCTTCGGGACTTTCTCGACGTATGCTACGAGACGGCTCTGACCAGCGCGTCCGTGCTGCTGATAATAGCCGCGGCGTCGCTTTTCGGCTGGATACTCGCGCTGGAGGAGGTTCCGCGCAGGGTCGCCGAGGGGGTGCTGTCCGCGACGGAGGGCCTTGCTAACCCCTATTGGACGGTGCTGCTGCTGTTCAACCTGATGCTGCTGGTGCTGGGGACGTTTATGGAGTCGATAGCGATAGTAATTATAACCGTGCCGGTTTTTATGCCGATGATGACGAGGCTCGGCGTCGACCCGATACACCTCGGCGTGATGATAGCCGTGAACCTCGCGATAGGCGCGAACTCCCCGCCGCTCGGCGTCGACCTGATGACCGCGTGCAAGATAGCGGACGTGCCCTACGCGTCGTCGTTCCGGTACATATTCCCGTTTTTGGGGATAATGACGCTGGTGCTGCTGGCCGTGATATTTTTCCCCAGCCTGTCGACGTGGGTGCCGAACGCGATGATGGGAGGAAGATAGAGGCAAGAGGCAGGCCGGGTCTGCGTCGGCCTCCGCGATCCCTTGACAGAGCCGCGTGGCGTGTGATACAGTGATCTTAGGGAGGTGATTCGTATGAGCATTGTTCCTAGCGCTTTGGGGTGGTTCAAGGGGCTTTGCGAGCGCCTAGGCTTTACGCCGGGGCAGGCGCTTGCGGTGGTGCTGTGCGCGGGATACTTACTGTCTATGGGCATGTCCTTGAACGGCAAGATCGACGCGCTTGGGCGCGATCTGGCGGACTACAGGGCGGAGAGCCGAGCGGAGATCATGAAGCTCGAGCATAAGATTGAGCTCGCCGTGCGAGACATTAACCACCGGATGGAACTTATGGAGGCGAAGTTCGAGAAAAAGTTAGCCGACATGGAGGCTCGCCTCAACGCCAAGATAGCCGACATGGAAAAACGCATTGCCGAGCTCAAAATGAACGACATCGCCCACGTCGCACGCGGCATATCCGAAATAGCGTTCCTTCTAGTTCAGCGCGGGGTGCTCTCGCAAGACGAAGCCGAGCACGTTCGGGACGTAGTTGAGGGAAGATAGGGGTAAGCGCCCCCCTAAGGGGCCGCAGCTGTATGCTCCGACGCCGCGCCGAAGGATGCCATGAAAGAAGCCCGGGGATTTTTTCGTCTCCCCGGACTTCTTTGTGGTGTATAATAGAGGCAAGAGGCAGGCCTGCAGGGGGTCTCTTCCGACCCCTCCTCCAATCTGCTTTGGGGACGCCTCCCCAAAAGGAGGTGAATACAATGAAAACAGCAATCCACATCTTCCGGGCGCTAGCGGCTATTTGCACCGCGATTGCTGAAATCATCAGCGCCGTAGCTCGTGAGTAATTGCCTCGCTCGAAGGCGTTTTTAACCGCCGGAGTGGGGCCACCAACCCCGCTTCGGCAGACCGCCTGCCTCTCTTTTCTGATTCTACCACACCGATTTCAAAAAATCAACTAGGGAGCGGGCGGGGGGCTAGCAAAACGCGCCCCGCACTCGCTCTCCCTAATCTAATACGTTCTTCGCGGAGGCCTGCTGGTGTAGCCGCCTGTGCGCGGCGGGGTGTCGCGGTAGCCTCCGCGGTAGCCTCCCTCTCTTCCGGGCGGGAACGAGCTACCCGGCTCGTTGCGGTAGCCTTCCTCGTTGGAGAACTCGTTTCCCGACGAGAACGAATTCCCAGACCTGTAGCCACCACCTCGGGGGCCGCTGCCGCCCCTTGACGGGCCGAAGCGGTCTCGATCTCGGCTCGGGGCGCTCGCCCCCCTGTCGCCCCTGAACGGGCCGGAGGTCTCGGAGATGCTCTCGATCAGGTTCTCGCGCTCGCGCTCGTCGGGCAAAAACGCCGCCAGTCCGGCCTGAACGACCTTCGACTCGTCGGCTATGACCCTGCGGCGGCTCAGGTTCACGCGGCCCATGTCGTCGATCTCCTTGACCATGACCAGCACCTTGTCGCCGGGCTTGAACACGTCCTCGACCTTGGGGATGCGGCGGAAGCTGATCTCGCCCACGTGGAGCAGGCCTTCCTTGCCGGGCAGACACTCGACGAATGCGCCGAACGCCATCAGCCTCGTGACCGTGCCGTGGTATATCTCCCCTATGCGGAGGTTCCTCGTGAGGCCCCTCACTATGGCCAGGGCCTCGTCCACGCGCTCCTGAGTCGGGCCTGCGATGCTGACCTCGCCGGAGTCGTCCACGTTGATCTTGACGCCGGTTCTCTGAGTGATGCTGCGGATGGTCTTGCCGCCGGGGCCGATCACGTCGCGTATCTTGTCCTGGTCGATGAATATCTTCACGATGCGCGGCGCGCTGTCCGACATGGGCATGGGCGTGGAGATGCAGGCCTCCATCTTGTCGAGGATGCGGAACCTCGCCTCCCGCGCCTGAGAGAGGGCTTTGCGCAGGACGTCGCGCGTTATGCCGCCGGCCTTGTTGTCCATCTGGAGCGCGGTCACGCCGTCCCTCGTGCCAGCGACCTTGAAGTCCATGTCGCCGTAGTGGTCTTCGAGCCCTTGGATGTCGGTCAGGACTTGTATCCTGCCCTCCTCGTTTATGAGGCCCATAGCGACGCCGGCGACGTGTTTGCGCAGCGGCACGCCGGCCTGCATCATGGAGAGGCTGCCTCCGCACACGCTGGCCTGAGAGCTTGAGCCGTTCGACTCAAGTATGTCGGAGACCACGCGGATGACGTAGGGGAACTCGCTCTCCGGCGGAATGATTGGGCGCAGGGCGCGCTCGGCCAGTGCCCCGTGTCCGATCTCGCGGCGCCCTGGGCCGCGCATCGGGCGCACCTCGCCGACGCTGTAGGGCGGGAAGTTGTAGTGGAGAATGAAGCGCTTGGCCCCCTCGTCCAGCTTTATGCCGTCAAGAACCTGATCGTCCTCGCCTATCATGCCGAGCGTCGTCACGGCGAGGGCCTGAGTCTCGCCCCTTGTGAACAGAGCGGACCCGTGGACGCGCGGCAAAATCCCCAACTCGCAGTCTATGCGCCGAAGCTCGTTCATCTTGCGTCCGTCAACTCTGACGCCCTCGTTCACGATAATCGACCGCATTATCCTTCTGACGCGCTTCTCCACGCTTGAGGCGATGTACTCGCCCTTACCTGGGTGCGTCGGCGTGAAATATTCGACCGCGCGCTTCGTGATCTCGCGAATGCGGTCGATCCTTGCCTTCTTCTCCAGAATTCGCACGGCGGCGTCGATGTCCTCGTCGAGGTTTCCCTGAGCGTCGATCCAGTCGTCTATCTCAGGGCACTGCTCCGCGGGCGAGAAGCTGAGCTGCGGCACTCCGACCTCCTTCTTCATCCTGCGCAGGGTCGCGATGATCTTCTTAATCTCGCCCTGAGCCAGCTCCAGCGCGTCCACGAGAACGTCCTCCGACACCTCGCGCGAGCCGGACTCCACCATCGTTATGCCGCCGTCGTGCCCGGCCACCAAAAGGTCGAGCAGGGAGTCGGGCATCTGGTACTCCGTCGGGTTTATGACGAGCCTCCCGTCGATAAGCCCGATCCTCACCGCACCCACGGGGCCGCCCCACGGTATGCCCGAGATCGCCAGCGCCGCGGAGGCGCTGTTGATGGCCAGCACGTTCGGGGGGTAGATCTGGTCGACCGACATCACTGTGGCGACGACGTGGACGTCGTTCCTCATGTCGTCGTTGAAGAGGGAACGTATCGACCTGTCCACGACCCGCGCGCTCAGGATGGCCGACTCGGTTGGGCGTCCCTCGCGCTTGATGAAGCCGCCCGGAATTTTGCCCGCCGCGTAATAGCGCTCCTCAAAATCAACCAGCAGGGGAAAGAAGTCTATTCCCGTCCGCACCGCATCGGTCATGCAGGCCGTCGCCAGGATCATCGTCTCACCCTGCGTAGCCATGACCGCACCATTGGCCTGCTTGGCCACCTTCCCCGTGCTGAACGTCAACGGGGACTCACCCACGAGAACCGAAAACTCTTTTTCCATACTCATACAACAAGCCTCCTATACAGCTTTTCCACTTAACGAACATACGAGCCAGAATACCACAAAACACCCCCGATGAATCTTGACCTCTCCCAAAAATCATGTAAAATAAACGAGTCGGGACGTAGCGCAGTCTGGCTAGCGCATCTGCATGGGGTGCAGGGGGTCGGAGGTTCGAATCCTCTCGTCCCGACCATATATCCCGTTTAGAAAAATTTTAGAGAGGGGGAAGCCGGCATGGAGCGCTTTGGCGCGGCGGACGCGGCCCGTCTGCTTCCCGCGCGTCCGCTCGACATGGACAAGACCGACAGGGGCCGGGTCATCGTGGGCGGCGGGTCGGTGAACTACCCCGGCGCCCCGATCCTCGCGTGCCTCGCCGCTCTTCGGTCGGGCGGGGGCGTCGTGACCCTGCTCTCCATCCCCAGCGTCTGCGCGGCCTGCGCCTCGCGCCTGCCCGAGGCGACGCAGATCGTGAAGGACTCAGGCGACTGGCTTGAAGCGGCGCTCGCCGCGGGTGCCCATACTGGTGCTCATCCTACTGCTGCGGTCGTCGGCCCCGGGCTCGGGAGGGAGCGGCCTGCCATGTCCTTCGCCGTCGAAATGTGGCGCGCTTGGGGCAGTAAAAGCCCATTGGTGATGGACGCGGACGCACTCTACGCCCTGGCCGCGTCGCCCGAGCGTGACTCCCTGCCCCCTAGGGCGAACGCGGTCATCACCCCTCACGAGAGGGAGGCCGCGCGCCTCCTGTCCTGCTCCCCGGAGGACGTGAGACGCGATCGCCTGGGCGCTGCCCGAAGCCTCGCTGATCGCTGGGGCTGCGCGATGCTGAAGGGCAGCGGCACGATCGTAGCCGCGAGGGAGCCCGATTTGTATGGACGAGGGGTTTTCCTAACCCCCCTAACCCCCCTGACCTCCCTGATGGAGGGGGAACCGGAGCTCTCCGTGCCCGGGTCTGGGGACGTGCTCGCCGGGTGCGTGGGGTGCTTCATGGCTCAGGGGCTCTCGCCGTTCGACGCGGCGTGCCTCGGCGGGACGCTCCACGGCATCGCGGGACGCCTCGTGAGGGAGCGCCGCGGCCTAGACGGCATGCTGGCCTCCGAGCTCGCGGACGCGCTGCCTCTGGCGATAGAAGTGCTAAAATCAAACGCAGCCCACAAAGGGAGGGAGGAGTTCCATTGCTGAGGCTTTTCTTAATAACGCCGCTTCTTTTGCTTTTGGCGGCCACCCCGTGCGCGGCAGCTGACCATCCTTTGTTTCCCAGGCCGGCCGGGTACTCGATAACGGAGTACGAGTCGGCCAACAGCGCGGCGGTCATGCACCTGGCGGACGGAGAGCTGCCGCTGGCCGGGCGCGTCACGGAGATACGCTACGCCACGAAGCGGGCTCGTCCGAGCGGCTCGCCCGTGCTCATGCGCCGCTTCCTGGACGCCGTCGGGCGCGCCGGGGGCGAGGTGGTGTTCAGCGAGAACCCGGCCCTCGGGGGCCTTCGCGCCGTCGGCAGGCTGCCCAGGGACGGGCGGGACGTCTGGGTCGAGCAGGAGGTCACCCCGCCGCGGGGGTACAAGCTTACGATAGTGGACGTCCCGGCCATGCGCGTCCCCAGGATACCCCGCCCCGTGCCGCCGGAGTCGGAGTACGAGGCCGAGGCGCTGTCTCTTGACATGCTCCGCATAGTCGAGCGGGACGGGGGGATTGACTTCCACGTGACGTTCGCCCGCGGCAGCGACAGGCTCGGGCCTGGCTACGAGGCCGATTTCAAAAAATTCGCCATGATGATGAAGAAGGACCCGTCGATGCGCTTCCGAATCGAGACCTTCACGGACACCGACAGGAAGCCCTCGGCTCAGAGGACTCTGATGCGCGACCGCATCTCCGCCCTGTACTCCGCGCTGGTGTCGTTAGGAGCCGACGGGAAGCGCCTGACCAAAATTCCGAGCAGCGAGGCCACTGCTCCGGTTCCGCGCGGCCTGGCGAGGCTGGTGCTGCTGCCGAGGGACGCGGCGTTCGAGCCCGGCGACGGCGACGGCGACGTAAACACCAAGGAGGAGTTGTCGCAATGACAGAAACGCATCAAGTAGAAAATGGGATTGGGACGCCCCAAGGGATTGGGGAATCCCACTCTGATCTCGTCTCAATCCTACTGCCTTTGACGGCTGGCTTGAAGCAGTCCATAACCGAGTGGGAGGGGGTTCTCAAGGCCGACGGGCGGGCCCACACGCGGGAGCTCTCCGAGTTCTCCGCCGAGATGTCCGAGGTGATCAAGGACATGAAGGGCAGCGTCACCGCGCTCGTGCGGGAGGCGGTCGAGCACGAGACCTCGCGCGACGCCGAGTGGCGGCTTATGCTCAAAAAGACCGAGCAGAACCTTGAGCGGAAGCTGGCGCGCCTCGAGAGGATAGCGCTCATTCTCGGAGCGGCCTTCCTGTCCCTCGCCGCCCTCGTCCTGTACAGGTGGTATTTTTAGGGCTGGGGGCCTCAGGCTCCGAGGAGACCTCAGGCCCCAAAATGGACGACAAGGGCGAGATCATAAGCTCCTGCGACGTCGACGAGAACCTCGCGCTCCAGATGTGGACCAAGGGCCTGTCGCCGCGCGTGGTGATCTTCAACAAGAACGCCGGCAAGAAGAAGTTCGTGAAGCTGAGCTGGTTCGAGGACGTCGGGCGCAGGCTGACCATAAAGGGGAAGAAGCGCGGCGTCGAGTTCAGCTACCCGCTCGCAGACCTCGTGCCAACGATGAGCCGCATCCTGTCGGAGTACGCGGTGTACACGAACTTTCGGTCGCACCTGTGGCGTTTTTCGCTGACGTTCGAGAGGGTGGTTCACGCTCCGGCGATAGTGTTCGACAAGAGTGAGTTCGCGACCCTCTCGGAGGAGAAGCGCTCGCGCCTCTGGGTGGCTGACCTCACGGGCGAGGGGAAGGGGGAGGGATTTTTCCGCCCGTTCTTTCCCCGCTCCGAGGACGAGCGGCGCGCAGTGCCGGACGGGGGGATATTCTTCGAGGAGAGCCGCTGCGGAGTCGACGACCTGTTCAAGACCGGCGCGATACGCAGGCTGAACGGCACGGGCATCAGGCGGTGGCACAGCCCGATGAGGGTGGCGGCTGCGGCGATGCTGCTGAACTTCTCCTTTTGCGGCGAAGACGGGGACAGGTTCAGCGACGAGCTCTGGCGCGCCGGCAACTTCGACAAGCCATTAAGCTTCAAGCTGGGCGACGCCAGGCTGCGCGGGATGGACCGGAAGCTCGTGGGCTACGTCAGGCATCTTGGCGTGATGAAGGCGCTCTCGGCGTGGTCGTCGTTCGACAGCTACAAGGAGCTTGGCGACGCCGGCTACGCCAAGAAGAGGCTGGTCAACTTCCCCGCCGGGCTTTTGGGGCGGGTGGAGACGTCGGTGACGTTCTTCGAGAGGGACGACGGAATGATGGCCTTCGCGTGCAAGCCGAGGCTGAAGACGTCACACTCGGGCGGAGGCATGTACTACGCGGAGCCGCCGCAGAAATCCCACGAGAAGCAGGAGATCATATACGCGCTGCCCAAGGCCGCTTACGAGGCCGCCAGAGTGGACGACACGACGTGCGGCTCGTACGAGGACGACTACTTCACCGTGGCGCAGCTGGCCGGGGCAAAGATATTCGAGACCTGGTGCGGGATGCTGATACCCTATATAGAGTACTTCGCCGGCTTCGTGGAAATGTAACTCGCGTACATCTCCATAAGCCGCGCCACGACCTTTGCTTCTGCCTCGCCCCCAATCCCGTAAGCCGCCGCAACCTCGGCGTCGAGTTTTTCGTGAGCCATGTGCTCCTGCTCCAACTGCGCTGGGGAAGCGCGGGCGTCCAGCACCTGCTGCGCCAGCCTCTCGATATTCGCCTTGCTCTTCTGATTCGGTGCCGGCCAGGGCCAGGGCCAGGGCCAGGGCCAGGGAAAGTTGTTGTACACGATGTCCTTGGAGTATCTGTACCCCATCCCAAGCCGCCCGCACACAGCCCTCACCCAAGCCATGTGCACGCTCGACGCGAGGACGCCGAAGTGGTACAGCGTGGCGCCGGGGATTATAAGTGTTGCGTTGCTGGCCATGACCTCCGGCGGGACAAAGCCTATCGGAATATATGCACGCCTATCCGACGACGTGCACGGGATGAGCAGGTAGTTAGTACCGGGCATGTTCTCGGTTTGGAAGCGCGTGGGAGTGTCGGCGAGCTTGCGGGTCGACGCCCGCCTGCTGGCCAGCCGGAATGCTCGCACCGCGTCAACGCGCTTCATGACCTCCGGCATCTCCTTAAGCTCGCTCGGCGGGCAGTCCCCCAGCCAGAGGCAGTACCGTCTGTAGCCGTTGATGAACTCGTCGGCTCCGAGCCACGGCCTGAACCACCGCTCCGATCTCGGCTCGACCCGTATGAACTCCTCCATCTCGTCCTTGGTGAAGAGGTAGTTCCCGTCGTCGATCGGCTGGTTGCCCATCCCCATCTCCGGCACGTCGCATAATGGCTTCGTCCTGCTCTCGATGAGAACATTTGGCGCGTCCACCAGGTAGGGGTTAATGTTCCGCGCTGCGGTCATGATCTCGCCGTCGTATATCGCCTTCGGCTTGGGAAACCCTTCCGCTGCGCTGAAGCCGATGATCACGCAGTGCACAGCCGCGCTGCCCTTGGCCTCGTTGCTCCATTTGAACGAGCGCCTCGCAAAGTCTATCTCTACTCCGCGCTCGAACAGCGGCCTCCATATTATTGCCGGCTGCTCGCCCTGCGAAACGGAGTTGGTGGAGACGAACGCCGTCCGTATCTTCGTGCCGGACATCATCTCGGCGGCCTTGCGATACCAGCCGGTCACGTAGTCGAGGTTCCCCACTCCCCTCACGTCGCCCCAAACTGCCAGCATGTCGGCCTTCTGAGACGCAGTCATAACACGAGCGCCGCCGAACGGGGGGTTGCCTATGATGTAGTTCAGCTCGGCCTTCGGAATAACCTCACCCCAGTCCATCCTGAGCGCGTTGGCTTGAACGATCTTCGCCCCGCGTTCCGAAGGGAAAGCCACTCGGTGCTGGCCGAACAGTTTCGCTGCCTCGATGTTCATCAAGTGCTCTATGATCCACATGCCGGCCTCGGCTACATGGCAGGGGAGGGCGTCGATCTCTATCCCGTAAAACTGGCCGGCGTTGACCTTCAGCAGCGGAGTCAGATCGGGCTCCGAACCGTACAGAGCCTTTACGATCTCGGCCTCCAGCTGCCTGAGCTCCCGGTAAGCGATGATAAGGAAATTCCCGCAGCCGCAGGCCGGGTCGAGAAAACGCAGCGAGGCCACGCGGTCGTGGAAGGAGCGGAGGGCATTGGGGGCGTGCTTCACTTCAGAAAACTCCTCCCGCAGTGAGTCCATGAACAGGGGATTGATGAGCGCCAGGATGTTCTCCTCGCTGGTGTAGTGCGCGCCCCTCTCGCGGCGTGCGGCAGCGTCCATGGCGCCGGCGGTGCTCGCCCCGAACAAGCGGAAGAAGTCAGCGAGGAAGGCTTGAGCCCCGCCCTTCGCGTCGTTCGCATGACGCTTCAGGAACGTCAGAGCGAGCGCCCTGCTCTCACCCCACGTCAGCGGCATCACTTGCCTCCTCGCGCTAGACTTCGGCGATCTGCTCGCGAGAGAGGCCGGTGAAGCGGAGCACGTCGTCGAGTGGCATGCCGCCCTTAAGCATGTTATGGGCAGTTTCGAGTCGGCCCTCTTGCCGGCCCTCCCGCCGGCCTATCTTCAGGGTCTCCTCCCTCGCCATTTCGGCCCAGATTTCATTCTGCACCTCGCTGATCGGCACCATCCTCATGTTCCAAACCCCCTTTACGCG
>JAISUL010000001.1 GCA_031272145.1 Synergistaceae bacterium | reverse complement strand
AACGCGGCTCGCCGTGCTGGAACATCGTGTACGTCATGCTGAACGCCCCGAATATGATCGTGGCAACCAGCACCACGACGGCGACCACGTGAGTGCGGAAGGAGTCGCGCGTCGCCTTGGCCTCGGTCATGTAGGAGGCGTGCATCGCCTTGACCTCGGTCATGATGCTGGAGCCCATCTCCTTCATCTCGCCCCGGAGGTCATTAATTTCGCCCCGAATGTCCTTGATCTCACCCCTGAGGTCTTTGATCTCGCCCTTCATCTCCCTTACGGTATTGTCCAGGGTGTCGATGCGCGCCGTGAGCTTAACGTCCACGGCGTTGATCTGCGCCGCGAGCTTGTTGTCGCCCTCACGGATTTGCGCTCCCAGGCGGTCTTCGACACGCCCTAGCTTCTCGTCGTACAGCCGATCGTCCCGCTGCTGTTCGTCCATCGCTGGTCACCTCCTTCTTGGAGTATAACACATCGTGCCTTAAATTATATCACCACGGCCTCTCATTCGGCGGCACGCTCCGCTCCTCCAAAAGCTCGTATGCCGCCCTCCCACGCCTTAGCGCGGCCTCGTCGGCGCACAGCACCCTCACCTTCACCACCTTAGCGGTGTAGGCTATCTCTATCTCGCTGCCCTCTGAGACCTCGAGCGACGACTTTCGCGCCACGGGGTTAGTCAACCCCAAGCCGCCCACTCCCGCTACGCGGAGAAGACGCACCGCTCCGATCTCGATCATCTCCTGAGCGGCGCTCCGGCGCTTGACCAGGCGCGACAGCTTCAGGAATTTATCCAGCCTCATTATTATTTAAGACCCATGGAAATAGCGCGTCACCGGGCGCAGGCTTCGCGCGTGCGACAGCGCGGCTAGGAGCCTCTTCCTGAACATGGGCATATCGCTCATGTCGTCCTGAAATGGCGGCGCGGCAAGCACCTCGTTCCGCAGGTACAGGACGTCCCCATCCAGCCTCAGGTCGTAGGGAGCCAGCTCCATCTGGAAGTCGCGGTCGAGGGTGTCGCGCGCGCGCGCAATGGCGGTTCTTGCCTCGGGCGTAGCGCGGCCGCCCCAGACCTCGGCTCCGTCGATGGTCAGGCGAACTCTGCCGCCGCCCTCGTCTATGGCGGTTCTTAGGAGATTCAGCGGGTACTTCCTTTCCAGTTTGATGCGCATGCGCTTTAGCTTGGCGCTCATCGCCGCGACGCGCTGCTGTGATTCGGGGTGGTCGGCGTATATGCCGTAGTCAACCATGGGCTGTTTCGTCTCCTCGTCGAGAAAGCCCTCCATTACGGTGACCATAGCGGAGGGTGGGTATCCAGCGGCGATGAGGGCGTCCAATCCCATGCTGTCGGCCTCTTCCTCTAGTTCCACGGTGTAGGCGCTGTTCATGGCTATCCAGCCGAGCTGCCCTGCGACGAGGGGAGCGGCAACCCCACCCGTTGCCACGCTCGCAGCGAGACCGGCCAGCATGACGAGCGAGTTCTTCGACGCCTTAGCGGACATCAGCGCGGAGTGCCTGCGCGCCGCGTGAATCATCTCGTGAGCCATCACCGCCGCGACCTCGGCGTCGGAGCGCAGGCGGTCGAGAATGCCCGTCGTGAAGAATATGAACCCCCCCGGCAGGCAAAAGGCATTCGGGGCCTTCATGCGAATCACGCGCACCTCGTAGGTCATGTCGCGCGGCATGTGGGGCGCAAGCGCGTCGGCTATCATGGAGAGCCGCGCCAGCACCGCCGGGTCGGCCACGAGCTCGTAGTTCTTCTCTATTAGCTCGACGACCTTGCGCCCCTCGGCCCGATCCTTCTCCAGCAATTCGTCGCTGGCAGCCGCAGTAAAAAAGACGGCGCAGAGCAGGAGCAAGCAGAGCGCTGCCCTAGAAATCGCGCGCATTCACGTACCCGCCCATTCTGGCGTATCCTACGACGGCGGTGCGTCCCCGTTTTACGCTCAGTATTTTTTCGCGGATGCCATCCGAGTACTTTTGGAGCTCCGCTTTGACCTCGTCCTCGGCGGCCATGAGTTCGGAGGCCGCGGTGTCGGCTTCGGCTATAAGGCGCCGCACCTCGGACGCGTGGGGTTCGGAGAACATGTCAGGCAGGCGGGAGCGCGAGAAGCCGGCCTCTGCCCCATCGGGCTTTGCTACCGCGTCCTGCCAGGCGTCGGCCAGGAGCTGGAGCCTCGAAATCACACCCCCCTTCTCGCGCAGGATGCTCAGCAGCGCGTCCATGTCGCCGCGGAGCATGATCGCCTCCATCTCCATCTTGGTCATTTTCCTGAGGACCGCGTACATCTCGATCTCCATCGAGAGCAGCTCTCTGACCCTGATGAACGCCTGATCATCCGGCAATGTTCAGCCCCCCCGATTTCGGAGCAGGAGCAGGAGCCGAAGCAGCAGCCGGTTTGCCCTGGCTCGTGCTCGCGCTCGCCGCTGCCTGCTGCGCTGCCGGCTGGCTTGCCTTGGGGTCGGCCAAGCCCTGAGTGAGGGACTTTCGGATGTCCTTGATCGCCTTGAAGTCCTCGTCGTCCGGGTGGGCTGCGCGGTACTCCTCTAGGAGCTTTACGAGGGCTGACTCCCATGTTTCCTTGAGTTCTTCGAGCATGGAGATGACCGTCGGGAGGTTCTTCGCGTCCTTCCGCAGGTTCGCCTCGATAAGCAGGCGCAGCATATAATCGTAGAGCCCCATCAGGGCCTCGGCCATCTTGCCGCCCTTTTCGACGTTCAGTGTGACCATGAGCTCGCGTATGGCGTTCTGGGCGCGCACTATCTCCTTGTGCGCCAGTTCCTTGTCCTCCAGACAGGGTTTCTCCTTCGACAAAGCGTTCTCTGCCATGCGGCACGAGCGCAGGGCAATGTCGTAGACGATCAAAAGAAGCTGCTCCTTGGTCGCCGTGGCTATCTGATTCGCTTGATACGCGAACTGCGCGTCTTCGGCCATTTCTTTCACGCTCCCAATATTTAGCGGCCCCAGGTACAGACCGGGGCCACTGGTCTAAATTTACCCGCGTTACGCCCTTGCGTGACGGATGCGGCCTATGAACGCGCTTGCGGACATGGCGGCCACTGCCCCGTCGGACGCTGCCGTGACGACCTGCCTCAGCGGCTTGTCCCTGACGTCGCCGGCGGCGTAGATGCCCTCAACGGAGGTCGCCATGTGCTCGTCGGTGATTACCCACCCGTCCTTAGTCGCGTTGACCAGGCCTCTGACGCAGTCGTCGTAGGGCAGCTGCCCCACGAACATGAACACGCCGGAGACCTTCAGATCGGAGAGCGCGTTCGTCTTGACGTTCTTGACGACGACGTTTTCGACCAGGCCGTCGCCCTCGATCTTCTCCACCACGCTGTTCCACACCGGCACGATCTTCGGGTTGGCGAGGGCGCGTTCGACTGCTGCTCTGTCGGCGCGGAACTCGTCCCGGCGGTGGATGATGTAGACCTTTGAGGCGAAGTTGGTCAGGTAAGTGCCCTCCTCGACGGCTGTGTTGCCTCCGCCGACGACGGCTATTTCCTCGCCCTCGAAGAACGCCCCGTCGCACACGGCGCAGTAGCTGACGCCCTGCCCGATGTGCTCGGCCTCGCCCTCGCAGCCCAGACGGCGGAAGTACGCACCGGTTGCGACGATGACGGCGTCCGCCTCAATGTCGCCCTTGTCGGTGGCCACCACCCTGGACCCCTCGCGGGCCTCCACCTTTTTAACGTCGGCTATGCGAATATCGGCCTTGAATTTCAAGGCGTGCTCGCGGAACATGTTTCCGAGCTCCGGCCCCGTTGCGCTCTGGACGCCCGGCCAGTTTTCGACCTCGCTGGTCATGTTGATCTGCCCGCCCGTAGCGCCCTTCTCCAGAAGGAGCACGTCGAGCCCGGCGCGCCGCCCATAGATAGCCGCCGTCATACCAGCCGGCCCAGCCCCAATGATAACCAGTTCCCGTTTCTCACTCGCCATGATGTACCTCCATCATAAAAATAACCCCCGCCGTGGTCATCCCTCGACCACGGAGTTCCTCAGTACCCCTATGCCCTCGACCTCGACCTCGACCACGTCGCCGGGCTTTACCGGGCCTATGCCGCACGGCGTGCCGGTCGCTATGACGTCGCCGGGGTGCAGGGTTGTGAAGCGGCTGATGTGCGACACTATTTCGGGGACGGAGAAAATCATGTCACTCAGCGGCGAACTCTGGACGGTTTTGCCGTTCAGCCTCGTCGTCAGGACGGTGTCGGGCGAGATGCTCCGGCCCACCAGCACGGCGGGGCCTAGCGCGCCGAACGTGTCGAAGCTCTTTGCCCTCGTCCACTGGCCGTCCTTGCGCTGCAGGTCGCGGGCCGTGACGTCGTTGAAGCACGAGTACCCCAGCACGTAGTCCAGCGCGTGCTCCGCGTCGACGTTCTTGCACGTGCTTCCGATCACCACGGCAAGCTCGCCCTCGTAGTCCACCCGTCCGGCCCAGAGTGGCGCCTTTATCTCGCCCTCGTGCGGGATCAGGCATGTGCGCGGCTTCATGAACACGCAGGGTTCATCCGGCACCTTCTCGTTTGTCTCCGCGGCGTGAGCCCTGTAGTTCAGGCCGACGCACCAGACGTTCGAGGGCGAGACCGGGAGCATGAACCTCGACTTGCCGATCCTTCCCCTCTGCCCCGTGAGCTTCATGTGGTTGTCGAGCACCTCGGCGTAACCGTCCCCCACGAGCGCCACGGGCTCCGGGCGCCACTTGATGTACAGGCGCGCCAGACGAATGCCCTCCGTGAAAGCCCCAAGCTCCGTCAAAATCTCCGACACCTTCGAGTCACTCCTTTAGATGCGGCTTTTAGGGGAAACTTCTCCCCTCATCTCGATTATAATCGACGAATGGGGTCTAAGGCCCCCATCACCCGCGAATACTTCTCGCGCGAAAGGAATAATGACATGGACATGGACATGGAAATGGTAGAGGAGGCGTTCTCCGTGTGGGAGCGCTGGAACAGCTTCGACGTCGCGTCCGTGCGCGATGAGGCACATCTGCGCCGCATGATAATGGAGCGAGTGGTCAACGCCGCTTTGGACTCTTGCGTGGTGTCGGTTACCACCATAGAAATAGGCGGACGAAACGGCGCGGGCGGCATGGACGGACACATGGAGACGGCGCTGAGGGACATGCCGGCGGAGGAGCGCGACAAGCACCTGGCGATCCTCATAAAGGACATACTCTGGGACGTTGAGGGGCCTGGGCCGAAGCTGCGGAGGCACATCCTCAGGATCATCATCGAGTACCGCCTGATGAAGCGCCTTGAGGCCGCCATGCAGACCATGACCGGGCCGGAGCGCGAGCAGGCAGCCAGAGGGCTTGAGCACATCGAACACATGCTCCACCTCTGGATGGTTGACCTCGACGAGTGGCCGTTCCGCGCCTTCCGCAGGGAACCGCGCGACGATGACGAGGACGAGGAAGGAGGCTCCGAAAATTGATCGAGCTTAGGGGCATCCTCACGCACTCCGAGATACTCGACCACATAGACGACGACGGGTTCGAGGAGAAGTTGCGGGACGCCGTAATCCGCAGCCGCATTTCGATGCGCACGCCCGACGGCAGCCATATGCTCCGCAGCGGCGAGGACTGGGACAAGAGGCGCGACGCTGCCGTCTGCCTCCGCTTTGCGAACACGCGGTTCAACGAGGACTTCGCGAACGCCCTCAAGGCCGCGGCTGCCGGCAACGCCGATGCATACGAGGACGCAGTCGCCGGCGCGGTCGTCTCCGGCTACATGGTCGACCTCGGCCTCGATTACCTCGAGAACCTGCCCGAGGTCGCCGCCATGTTCCCGTCGCTCAAGTCCGAGCATGACCGCGCAGCCGAAAGCGACGACTAGGGCATAAAAAAAGATGTTCTTGATCGACGGACACGGCCTGGCCTTCAGGGCGTTTCACGCGCTCGAAATACTGAACGCGCCGGACGGCACTCCGACCAACCTCATCCTCGGGTTTATGAATATGCTGGCCAAGATTGAAAAAGCCGGAGAGCGCGTGCTCGTGGTATTCGACTCGCCTGGGCCGACCTTCCGGCACGAGGTGTACCCCGAGTACAAGGCCAACCGCGCCCCGGCCCCGGAGGAGGTCAAGGTTCAGGTGCCGCTTCTGCGCTCACTCCTCACCCTGATGGGCTACCCGGTTGTCATGTCCCCTCAGGGTCTCGAGGCCGACGACACCATAGCCTCCATAGCCGCGAGCCTGAAGGACGCCGTGATCGTGTCATCAGACAAGGACCTGTTTCAGGCCATAGCGCCAGGAATCCGCATGCTCCGCCCGCTCCGAAACATAATGACCCAGAAGGAGTACGACGAGGCGGCCTTCGCGGAGGAGTTCGGCTTCCCTCCCGCTTCGATGGCAGACTACCTTGCGCTCGTCGGGGACTCGTCCGACAACGTGCCGGGCGTGCCGGGCATAGGCGAGAAGACCGCCGCAGCGCTCATAGGCGAGGCCAAGAGCCTAGAAAACCTCTACGCGGCGCTGAACTCTCTGAAGCCGAGCGTCCGAACCAAGCTGGAGCAGGGGAAAGAGGCGGCATTCCTGAGTCTCTCCCTCACAAAGCTGCGCCTGATCCCGGTCGACCCGGCGTGGCTAGCCCCCCCAGAGCCGGACTTAGACGCGGCGATAAAGCTGTGCGAACGGCTGGCCCTGACTCGGCTGCTGAAAAAATTACGGAGCGAGCGGGGAATTTTTAATCTGCCTGCGCCGCCCGCCCAGCTTGTGCAGAAGGCGACGCCCCCCACGGGGGCGACTGTCCCCACGGGGGCGACTGTCCCCTTCTCGGGAACGGTGGTTTCGATAATCGGCTCCGAGCTTCGCTTCAGCGGTTCGGACAATAACGGGCGTCTCGTCTTCATCGACTACAAGGCCGCGCTGAAGCGGTTCGGCGAGAAAGAAGCGCTCTTCGATGGCCGGGAGGTCTGGGATTTGAAAACTGCCCGGTACCTGCTCCACCCAGACCGGCGCGAGCGCGAGCCGGACGCCGAGGGAGAGAAAAGCGCTGAGGCGGTTCTGGCCGAGGCTGACGCGTTGTCCACCGAGATACTGACTCACGACGGGCTGCACGACCTGATGACCAAGGTTGACCTGCCGCTCCTGCCAGTGCTGGTGGAGATGGAGCGCGGCGGCATACGCCTGTCGAAGGACAGCTTCGCGGCGCTGAAGCCCGATCTGGAGGGCCGCATCGCCGCCATCGAGGCCGAGATATGCGCGGCGGCGGGTGAAAAGATAAACCTGAACTCCCCCAAGCAGGTGGCGTGGCTGCTGTTCGAGAGGCTAGGCCTGCCCGGCGGCGCCAAGACCAAGGGGAAGACGCTGTCCACCAACGCCTCGGTGCTTGATGGTCTAGCCAAGATGTGCAGTAATAGTACTACTACTCCGAATGTGCCGCAAATGCTTCTGGAGCATCGGGAGCTCTTCAAGGCGCTCTCGGCCTTTGTACTGCCTCTGCTTGCCGCGGCGGAGGACGGGTTTGTGAGGACGACGTTTGAGGCGGCCAAGACCGGCACTGGGCGCTTGAGCAGCCGCGACCCCAACCTGCAGAACCTGCCGACGTTCGGGAACTGGGCTGAGCGTCTGAAGGCGGGGCTTATTCCGAGCGAGCCCGACCGGGTGTTCGTCTCGGCGGACTACTCTCAGATAGAGCTTCGCGTGCTGGCGCACTTCTCTGGCGAGGCGCGGCTTATCGACGCGTTCTCCGAGTCCGGGCACAAGCGGGACATTCACCGCGACACGGCGGCATGGGTCTTCGCCACGGCCCCTGAGGACGTCACGCCGGAGCTTCGCCGCACCGCCAAGATGATAAACTTCGGCCTGATCTACGGTATGAGCGCCTACGGCCTGGCGGAGCGGCTGGGCATAGGGAGGTCTGAGGCTCAGGGGGTCATCAGCCGCTACTTCGCGGCTCTGCCAGGGGTGCGGCGCTATCTTGAGGAGAGCGCCTCCGAGGCCGTATCCCGCGGCTTCACTCGGACGCTCTTCGGGCGCATCAGGCCGCTGGGCGAGACAGCCGAGGTCAGGGATAAAAGCGGGCTCAAGCGCGTGGCCGTGAACACGCCGATCCAGGGCACAGCCGCCGACATAGCGAGGAAGGCCATGATCGACTTTCGGAACCGCTTCGCATTAGACCGCTCTGTGAGATTAGTACTGCAGGTGCACGACTCGCTGGTCTGCGAGTGCCCGGCGAGCCGAGCCGAGGAGGTAGGCCGGTCTATGCGCGACGTCATGGTAAGCGCCGCCTCGTCGGATGACTTCCCCCGCCTCTCCGTCCCGCTGGAGGTAGACCTGAAGACCGGCCGATCGCTGGCCGAGGTCTAGAGTATTTTATTATTTATTTAGCGCCGCTTCCTTTTCCGCACGCCCTCGCACGCCGGAAGCGCCAGAGCTATCGCCCCTGCCCCGACGCCGCAGCCCGTTGCCCCCTCCTCGGCACCGGACGGAGCGGTGCCGTCGCTGCCGTTATCGTTATCACCGTTGTTGTCGTCGCCGTTGTTGTTATTCTTGTCCTCTGGCTGCTCGGCAGAAGGCGCGGCGTTCACCGTGAACGACATGGCAGCGCTGACGTCCGCGCTGAGCTCGCCGCCCGAAACGGTCAGAGTCGCAGTATAAGTGCCAGCCGACAGCCCCGCCCGCGGCCTGACGGTCACGTAGCTCTCCTTGCCGGACGCTATGGACAGCGCCGCCTGCGTGGCCACCTCGAACGCCGAGGAGTCCAGCCCTATGCTGACGGTTAAGTCCTCCGAGCCGGTGTTCTTGAGCACAAAGGCCTTCCACCCGGCGTTAGAATAACCCTCCGTCAGAGCTGCGAAGGTAAAGTCGGTCGGAGCAAGCGAGACGCTGCGAGTTGGAACAGCGGGAACAACGGGAACAACGGGAACAACGGGTTCCTGCACGGTGAAGGACAAGCTGGCGCTTGGCGACGTAGCCATGCCTCCGCCCGTTACGCTCAGTTTCGCAGTATAAGTTCCGGCTGTGAGGCCAGCCTTGGGCCTCGCCTTTATCTTCTGCGTTCCGTTTTTGCTGATGCCGAACGTGGACGCCGGACTTGTGACCGTGAAGCTGCCCGACTGAGCGCCGCTCAACAGCACCGACAGCCCTGTCAACGGTTGGTTGCCGGTGTTCGTGACGGTGAACTCCATCTCCGGCAGCGTCGAGTAGCCTACCGCCGTCGTGCCGAATGACCCCGATGATGGGGTTATAGAGGCGGTGTAAACCGGGGCAGGATTGACGCTGCCGAAGGCGATCGTTATGCTGTCCGAGTCCCCGGCGCCGTCCGTAACCGTGATTGTCGCAGTCCCAGCGCTCCTCACGCCCTTCGGCGAGCCGGATATTACGCCTGTGGTTGCGTCGATCGCCACCCCGCTTGGCAGCCCCGAGGCGCTGAACGTGTACGGCAACACTCCGCCTATGACGCCGCCGCTGACGTCGATGTCGCCTATTGGAACCCCGACCGCGGACTCAGGGATGTCGTAGGCGGCGCTGTCGCGGAACCTCAGGGGTATGCCGAACGTCACGAGGGCTCGGATGCATGGGCTGAGATGCAAATGGTCGGCGTCGTAACCTCCCAGAACCTCCATCATGGTTTTCCAGCCGGTCGGGTCGCCCTCCGGGGTGGTGTCCACCGCCATAAAACTCTTGTACGGCTCCCACTGCTTGAAGTCGCCAGGGTAACTGAGGGCACCCGATGAGACGGTCTGCCTAATCACTACGGAAAAGTCCTGGCCTTCAAGCACCGGCACTGCCTCTGTCAAGTCGATGGTGTAGTGGCCGGCGTAGAGCAGAGTGCCGGTTACTCGCGCCGCAAGATCGCCGCTCGACGGGTTGGAGGCGTCGACGTTTACGTAAACCCTTATATCGTAGCCGGTGTTTGCGCCGCGCGTGTCGAAGGCGACGGCCTTTACCTCCGAGTCCTGGTCCGCCGTGAATATGTTGGCGGCCCACATCGACTTAAGATCACCAGGGTTAATTTCAGGCCACCATAGATACCCACTATATGCGCCCAGCGGGTCGTAGAAATAGACCTTGTCGTACTCGTCCGGATCACCACCGATGAAGAGAGCCACTCCATCGGTCAGAGTACGGTCGTAGTATGATATGTAGCCGTAGCCGTCGGAGCCCCACCATGTGCCCCAGCTGTTCTTGATGATCCACGCTCCGTCGCCTGGCGGTGCGGGATTAAAGTTGGCGGCCGGGACTGTGTCGTCCCAGCCCACCACAGCCACGGCGTGGTTCGCCCAGTCAAAGTCGGGATGATACGTGTAGTAATCACCTGCGAGATAGCTGATGGCGACAGCGCCCTTGGTCTGTATCCATTCCTTCATCACAGCGTATGTCTCGGCGCGGTTCGCTAGGTTTGTGCCGGGGTCGTCCCCGATCGCAAGCCGCCATACGTCCTTCACCCACAGCCTGCGCGGATAGGCGTCGGAGGAGAGCAGGTAATCCTTCCAGTCCGATGTCAACACCGCATCGTAGTACGGCATGGACTCCTCGTCCGTAGGCCCTGTGCCGCGCGTCAAAATAGCGGTGGACATATCGAAGTTGCCGCCGTTCTGGAGCGTATTGCTAGGAATCCCAGCATCAAACGCCGGAGCTACGTCGTCATTGAACGCAAACCAAGCGAGGTGAAGCTCCGACAGGTCTGAGTCGAATGGGGTCACGCGCCCGCTCATAAGCCGGGTGGATTCGAGCGAGGCGATGGTGGCGAACGCCCAGCACGTGCCGTAGGGCGACTGATCTTTCACCGGCGAGACGCCGCCGACGCTGCGCAGGTCGAACGAGACCGGCGCGGCGGCGGCGCGCATTACGCCAGGCTTCCTGTAGGAGGCGCTCGCGAGATGAGACCAGTCAACAGGCCCCCGCAGCCACCCCGTCGGATATGGGGTAGTAGAAGCAGTAGTAGCGGCATCGGCAAGGAAAGCCCCATCCCCCAAGGACAGCGGCAGGAAAGCCGCAAGCAAAACAATCAGTAAGAACCGGTGCGGGCGAGCGTTCATGACTATGCCTGCCGCTTCATTTTCGCATACGCCAAAAGAACCAGCGCCATTGCCCCTACTCCGGCGTCGCAGCCCGCAGCGGCCTCCTCAGCACCTCCTCCGGTGCCATCGCCGGACGGAACCGCCGGGCCGTCGCTGCCGTCATCGCTGTTGCCGTCGCTGCCGCTATTGTCGTTATCGTCGTTTTGATCCGGCTCGTCAGACGCGGCGTTTACCCTGAACGACATAGACGCGCTGGCTGTCGCGTCGAGGTCTCCGCCCAAAGCTGTCAGAACGGCCGAGTAAGTGCCGGACGAGAGGCCGACGCGCGGCCTGACCATCACGTAGCTCTCGCTCCCGGACGCCATGTCCAGCGACGATGCCTGCGTGGCCATCTCGAACGCCGAGGGGTCGGACAGGCTGACGCTGAAGCCTGTCACGTCCTCGGTGCCGGTGTTCTTGAGCATGAAGGCCTTCCACCCGGCGTAAGAGTAACCCTCGGCGAGCGCCGTGAAGGTGAAGTCGGATGGGGTGATCATGACCATGCGGGCCGCGGCGGCGTCTGGCGCGGCGGTCACCTCGAAGGATATGGCCGCGCTGGCGCTTGCGTTGAGGTTCCCGCCCGAAGCGATCAGTTTGGCCGTGTATTTGCCAGGCGCAAGCCCCAGCTTCGGGCGCACCGTCACGTAGCGCTCCCCGCTGGAGGCTAGGCTCAGCGACGCGCCCTGCGTGACCATCTCGAACGCCGAGGAGTCGGACAGGCTGACGCTGAAGCCCGTCACGTCCCCAGTGCCGGTGTTCTTGAGCAGGAAGGCCCTCCACCCGACCTCGGAGCTAAGAAAACCCTCCGACATGGCCGGGAAGGTGAAGTCGGATGGAGTGATCGAGACGACGCGGGTCAGAGCGGCGTCAGCGTCGGGCGTCCGCACCCTTAAAGACACAGACGCGCTGGCGTCCGCGTCGAGGTTCCCGCCCGAAACGGTCAGGCTGGCCGTGTACGTGCCGGCCGCCAGGCCAGTGCGCGGTTTTATGGTCACGCTGCTCTCGCCGCCTGGGGCCAGACTCAGAGACGACTGCCCCGTCATCTGGAACGCCGAGGAGCTGGAGAGCGCGACGGCGGCGGTTAAGCTGCCAGTGCCGGTGTTCTTGATCACGAAGGTCTTCCACCCCGCCTCGGAGGCGGAGTAGCCCTCGCTCAGGGCAGTGAAGGCAGCCGTCGACGGGGTTATCGAAACAGTGCGGATCGGAGCGGCGTAGGGCTCCGCCACCTCGAAGGACACGGACGCGCTGGCGCTCCCGTCTGAGTCGAGGTTCCCACCCGAAGCTGTCAGAACGGCCGTGTACGTGCCAGCCGCCAGGCCCGTGCGCGGCCTCACGGTCACGCTGCTCTCGCCGCCGGACGCCAGGCTCAGAGTCGAGACCTGCTCCGTCATCTCGAACGCCGAGGAGTTGGACAGCGCGACGGCAACGCCGGTCACGCTGCCAGTTCCGACGTTCTGAAACACGAATGTATTCTGCTCTGCGTCGGAGTATCCCTGAGCCAAGGACGTGAACGCAAAGCTTGACGGGCTCACCGAGAGCTTGCGGGGCGGAGCGGCGTAGGGCTCCGCCACCTCGAAGGACACGGACGCGCTTGCGCCCCCGCCTGAGTCGAGGTTCCCGCCCGAGGCTGTCAGGACGGCCGTGTACTCGCCAGTCGGGAGGCCAGTGCGCGGCCTCACGGTCACGCTTCTCTCGCCGCCGGACGACAGGCTCAGAGATGAGACCTGCTCGGTCATCTCGAACGCCGAGGAGTTGGAGAGCGCAACGGAGGCGCCGGTCACGCTGTCCGTGCCGACGCTCTGAAACACGAATGTCTTCTGCTCTGCGTCGGAGTATCCCTTGGTCAAAGACGGGAACGCAAAGCTTGACGGGCTCACCGAGAGCTTGTGGGTCGGAGCGACGTAGGGCGCCAGCACCTCGAAGGACATGGACGCGCTGGCACTCCCGTCGGAGTCGAGGTTCCCGCCCGATGCGCTCAGGACGGCCGTGTACGTGCCAGGCGCCAAACCAGTGCGCGGCCTAACGGTCACGCTTCTCTCGCCGCCGGACGACAGGCTCAGGGTTGATACAGTCTCACTCATCTCGAACGCCGAGGAGTTGGAGAGCGCGACGGAGACGCCGGTCACGCTGTCCGTGCCGGTGTTCTTGAACACGAAGGCCTTCTGCCCTGCGCTGGAGTACCCCTGAGTCAGGGCCGGAAACGTAAAGCTCGTCGGGCTCGCCGAGACCTTGTGGGTCGGGACGAAGACCGGCTCCAGCACCTTGAAGTATATAAACGCGCTGGCGTCCCCGTCTGAGTCGAGGTTCCCGCCCGATGCGGTCAGGACGGCCGTGTAGATGCCAGCCGTAAGGCCTATGCGCGGACTCACGGTCACGCTGCTCTCGCCGCCGGGCGCCAGACTCAGAGAAGAGGCCTGCCCGGTCATCTCGAACGCCGTGGTATTGGAGAGCGTGACGGAGACGCCGCTTACGCTCTCCGTGCCGGTGTTGCTTATCGTAAACGTGTTTCCCGCAGCCTGGGTGTATCCCTCGGTCAGGTCGTCGTAGCTGCCGTTCGCCGTCACCGCGACCCTACGAGTCGGGGGCTGGGTGACGTTGAAGATGACATCGGCCTTCGGCGAATCCGCGATGTTGTCGGCGGTCACGGTCAAAGTCTCCTCGTAAACTCCGGCCTGAAGGTCGGTTTTTGGCTGAACCGTGAAGGTCGTGCTGCCGCCGACTGCCAACGAGGTGGACGGAGACGAGACGTCGAAGGCCGAAGCGCCGCTCACCGCGACGTTCGACAGAGCGTCGGTACCGGTGTTCGTTATGGTGAACGTGCTGCTCTCAGTCGAGGCGTATCCGACGAGCTGCGATCCGAAGTCGAACTGCTTCGGGGATACTTGTGCGGTGTAGGAGTGCACGGTGAAGGACAGGCTCGCGTTGGGCGGCGATGCCATGCCGCCGCCCGTCATTTTCAGGGCCGCCGTGTACGTCCCGACCGGCAGGCCGGTATTCGGCCTCACCTTTATCTTCTGCGTGCCGTTTACGGCGATGGTGAAGTTGGACGTCGGGCTTGTGATCGTGTAGCTGCTCGCCCCTGTGCCGCTCAGGGCTGCCAACACGTTCGTCAGCTGCTGGTTGCCAGTGTTCATGACGGTGAACTCGGCCTCCGCGACAGCCGAGTAGCCAACTGCCTTCGTGTCGAAGGTCTTCGACGTCGGGCTGATCACGGCGGTGTAAGTCGGGGCCGGGTTGACCTTGCCGAAGGCGATCGTGATGCTCTTCGTGCCGGAGGAGCTGGCAACCGTGATGGTCGCGGTTCCGGCGTTCCGCGTGGCGGTCGGAGTGCCGGATATTACGCCGGAGGACGAGTTGATCGCTATCCCGCTGGGAAGCCCGGAGGCGCTGAACGTGTACGGAGTCGCCGCCCCTACGACGCCGCCGCTGACGCTGATCGGGGATATGGCGACCCCGACCGTGGACTCAGGGATGTCGTAAGCCGGGTCGTCGCGGAACTGCATATGCTGTATGCCGAACTTGACGAAGGCGCGTATGCATGGAACGATGTGCGAGACAGCCTCCGACATGTCCCCCCAGCCGGACGGGTTGCCGTCGGAGGTGGTGTTCACCGCCATGAAGCTCTTGCCCGCCCCCCACCATGTGCTGTCGCCGAGGAACGTGACGGCCCCAGACGAGACGGTCTGTTTCACCACGATGGAGAACTTCTCGCCCGACCGTACCGGCACGGACTCGGTCAGGTCGACGGTGTTGTACCCGGCGTAGGTAATGGAGCCGGTCTTGCGCGCCAGCATCGGGCCGCTCGACGGATCGGCGTTGTTGGTTATCGCGTAGACCCTCACGTCGTAGGTGACGTTGGGGTCGTGGGCGAAGAAGGTGATCGACTTGACCTCCATGTTCTCGGCAGCCGTGAACACGTTGGCCCCCCAGACCGACGAGGGCGATTCCACCCCAGGCCAGCGCAGGGACTCAGGGACATACCCCCCGGCGCCCCACACGACGCCTCCGGAGGCGCCCATCGGGTCGTTAAAGTAGATTTTGTCGTATGTGCTGGCAGCGACGCCCGAGAAGAGCGCCACGTAGTTCAGCGAGTGGTCGTAGTACGATATATAGAAGTAGCCGCCGAGTCCCCAGCTCCCCCAGCTGTTCTTGACGATCCATGCGCCGTTGCCCGGCGGCGCGGGGTTGAAGTTGGAGCTTGAGAAGTTGTCGTCCCAGCCCACGATCGCCACGGCGTGGTTCTGCCAATTGATTTCGCTGTTGTACTCGTAGACCTTGTAGCCAGAGTAGTAGGTGACGGCGAGGGCGCCCTTGGTCTGAAGCAGATCCTTCATCGCCGCGTAGACCTCCGTGCGGTTCGCGAGGTTCGTGCCTGGGTTGTCGTTGATCGAAAGCCGCAACACGTCCTTCACCCACATCGCGCGCGGGTAGGAGTTGGAGGGGGAGAAGCCGCTAGTATAGTTCCCCGACTGCGAGTACGGCATGTTGACCTCGTACGTCGGCCCTGTGCCGCGCGTGAGGATGGCGGAGGTCATGTCGTAGTTGCCGCCGTTGTTGAACGGGTTGGCGGGGTCGGTTCCGTCCCAGGCGTGAAAGGCCGGGTAGACGCTGTCCTTGTACGTGAACCAAGATAGGTGAAGCTCTGAGATGTCAATGCCGGAGTTCCCGCTCTTAAGCCACGCCGACTCGAGCGCGGCGACAGTGCCGAACGCCCAGCAGGTGCCCCACGGGCTCTGGTTCGTCACCGCCGAGACGTAACCGCCGGTGCGCAGGTCGAACGCGGCGGGCGCGACTGTGCGCACAAGGCCATCCCGCCGGTAGACGGCGTTCTTGAGGTGAGACCAGTCGACGGCCCCACTCACCCATCCTGTAGGGTACGGCGGAGGTGTGGCGGCGTATCCATCCGCCAAGGGAAACGGCAGCAGAGCCGCAAGCAAAACGATCCGTAAAAGCCAACCTATCATAAAGCGAGCGTTCATACCCGCCACCTCCTTAGGACAATGAGGACGCTGTGCACCCTGCCGGGCTCCGTGCCGAATTAGTTGAGAGAAAGTATAGCATATGTTTCGCGTAATGGTACCCGCAATCTTGAAATTTTTCTAATGTGCGCTGTGCCTTTTCCAATTTGTTCATCGCCGGCAGGTGCGCCGGACGCAAGGGCGATAAAAAACGAAACGGCGCGGGATACGCTCCCCGCGCCGTTTGCTTTTGCCCGCTTAGTCCGTTGCCTACCGCTTCCTCCGCGCCGCCGCCAGCCCCGCCGC
>JAISUL010000081.1 GCA_031272145.1 Synergistaceae bacterium | reverse complement strand
TTTTCGCGGCCTACGCACGGGGCAAGGAGGCGAAGGAGCTGGCCGTCATCCTCGGCGAAGGCGCCCTGACCGAGGAGGACAAGGCCTTCGCGCGCTTCTCCGACGTGTTCGAGGACAAGTACATCAGGCAGGGTGAGTACGAGAACCGCACCGTCACGGAAACCCTCGACCTCGGCTGGGAGCTCCTGACCATGATCCCGACAAAGGAGCTCAAGCGAGTGCGCGACGCCTACATCGAGAAGTACCTGAATCCGCGGCTCGCGGCTAAGGGGAAAGGTTAAGAGGGGGGCGTAAGCTGTGGCGCGAATCAACGTCAACCCCAACCGAATGGAGCTGTCGCGACTGAAGAAGCGCGCCGCGGTCGCCAAGCGCGGCCACAAGCTCTTGAAGGACAAGCAGGACGCGCTTATAAAGGCGTTTTTGGAGCGTGCGAAGGAGGGCAAGGCGCTTCGTGAGCGCGTGGAGGCGGAGCTCAAGGAGTGTTTCAGTACGTTCGTGCTTTCGCGCGCCCAAACCACGCCTGAGGTGTTGGAGCAGGCCCTGATGTTCCCCGGCGCGAAGTGCCGCCTGTCTGTGACGTGGAAGAACGTCATGAGCGTGCTTGTGCCTGAGTACGACGTGAAGCAGGAGGGCAGCCCGGTGAACTACGGCTTCGCGCTGGTGCCGCCGCTTTTGGACGTGGCGCTCTCGCAGTTCAGCGGCATTATCCTTAGACTGCTGGACTTGGCCGCGAAGGAGAAGGCGATACGCCTGATGGCCGTGGAGATCGAGCGGACTCGGCGCAGGGTCAACGCGCTGGAGTACGTTATGATCCCGAACCTTGCCGAGACGATCCGCTACATCAGCATGAAGCTGGACGAGCAGGAGCGGTCGACCTTGTCGCGCCTGATGAAGATCAAGGAGATCGTCCGTAAGTAGCCCCCCGCCCTCAGGAAACGATAAAAGCCGTGGGGTGACCCACGGCTTTTGATGTCTCAGCCCCCGAGGGGTCTCAGCCCCCGAGGGGTCTCAGACCCCGAGCTATTGCTTCCCCTGGACGACGCCCCCTTACTGCCTTACTCCAAAAAACGCGTTTAGGCATCACACACCGTAACACCGTCACACACCCTCCTCAAACCCACGCGTTGACTGGGCTGAAGGCAGGGACATGGGGGGGGGGTGTTCCTGACCGTCCCTCTGTGCCATTTTACGCAAAATATTTTTTCTGTGTTTTCCTGAAAAAATGCTTAACTTCAAAACATGCCGAGTGTATAATGTGAATATTACATCGAAGGAAGGGCCATGAGAAGGCCATGAAATACGCACTCCTCCATAAGAATGGCCGTAAGGCAGGAAAAGACCAGAAGAACACTGGTCGGACGGACCCTGGTTCAAAGGACCGCAGACGGGACCATGAGATGACATATAAGGAGATGCAGTGCTTCGCCACCTCCTCATAGAAGGCATGTGATGTGTCTTCAATGGCCGCGTCGAGGAGGATGCCATCCAGAAAGGCGAGCAAAAGGGCACAGCGGGACAGGCAGTGACATCACCATGTCCCTGCCCTCAGCCCAGTCACCGCGCGGGTTTGCGAGAGTGAGGGACAGGGGAACAGGGGGGCAGCAAAATGCATCAAAAAGATACTGTCTCTATATATACATCTCAACCCGCTAAACGCTAGCAAACCGCGTACAAAACGGGCTCGTTAGCGGCAAACATGTGTGACCTAAAATAAAACCTAGCGTCGGGCAGCAGCGTGCGTATGTACTGTGGAATGGTGATCAAGTCCTCCGCCCTGTGGTAGGCGCAGACGGCGAGCTTGGGGCGCTTCGAGACGATAGTGCGCGCGGCGCCGTGGAGCGCCTTTAGTTCCGCCCCCTCGATGTCCACCTTGATGAACGAGACCGGCTCGTCCCCAAGCAGGTTGTCGATCGAGTCCGCCTGCACAGAAATCTATCTATCTATCTATCTATCTATCTATCTCTCTCTCTCTCTTGCGCGCGCTCGCGCTCTTACTCGATTGAGCGTCTTGCGCAGGAAGTCCAAAACTGCGGTGCGTGCGCTGAAGAACTCCCGCGTGTACTTGCGCAGCGTCCGCGACTTTAGCAGCCCTATCTCGGAGTGGGCTATCACCGCCCGCCCGACGTGCTGGGCGGCCTCCCCACCCCGTCTATGCCAAAACTCGCCAACAACTCGAAAGGTACTCAACTCGGCGTATGCCACGATGCCACGTCAGACGTGAGATTGTATCACGTTTTTACCGCCTTATCGTTATCCGAGCCGTCGCCTCCCTTCCCTCCGAGGGGGTCTGAGGCGAGGGCGAGTAAAAGCCCTCGGGGGCGGAGAGAAGAAGCGCCGTCACCGTGTGGCGGCCGGGGGGCGGGGTGCTGACGAAGAGCGTCTCGTACGGCTCCGATTTGCCGGCGAAGACCCCGTCGACGTACCACCACGCGGGCGCGTCGGCCTTCAGGGGCATCTTGTGGAGGCCGGGGTTAAGATTAAGAAAATACGTCGCGCCGTCGGGGGGCGAGATTATGCTTATCGCCGGATGGGGGGTTTGCTTTGGGGTTAGGGAAAAGACCGGCGGCTGGGAGGCCCTGCCAGGCGAAAAAGCGTCACCCCGCCGCGAGTGCAGGTCGCAGGGCAGGCTTCGGGTCACGCCGGTGATGCTCCAGTCCATCCGCGTGGACGGGCAGAGGGGCGTGGGCGGGCGTCCGGAGAGGGAGCAGACGAGGCGGCGGGCGACGCTTTTGCCGGCCGGCGGGCGAGCGGGGAAAACGAGTTCCCCTCTTTTTCCTCTCCCTTTTATGATCCCCTTGAGCGCGTCGGCGGCGAGCGGGGCGGCGGCGCGAGCTCCCACCAGCATTGAGTGCGGCGCGCCCTCGGGGTCTCCCACCCAGACCACCACGGTGAAGTCCCTCGCCCACGCGGCAGCCCACGCGTCGCGCAGGCCGTAGGACGTGCCGGTCTTCAACGAATACCCGCCCTCTTTCCTAAGGATGTCGCTGACCAGCCAGCATGCCGCGCTGTGAGGGGCGTCGGCGCCGAGGGCTGCGGAGGAGGCCAGTGCCGAGTAGGCCCGCAGCGCCTGCAGCAGCGTTATCTCGCAGCCTCCAAGTATCAGCGAGTCGCCGTAGTACTTCGCCGAGCGCTCCAAGTCGAAGCCGAGGCTGCGCAGGGTGCGCAGGGTCTCCTCGCCTCCGAGGGAGCGGAGCACGCGGACGGCTGGGGTGTTCAGCGAGTCCGACAGGGCGGAGGCGGCGCTCACGGCGCCTCGGTAGGTGGAGTCGAAGTTCCGCGGTGCGCGCCCCGAGAACGCGGCGGGCGTGTCGGCGAGGAGCTCCCCCGGGGCGAGCAGGCCGCGCTCGAACGCCGCGCCGTACAAGAACGGCTTGAGCAAGGAGCCCGGCGAGCGCGGAGCCAGCCCGCAGTCCACCCATGAGGCGGCGGCCCCTGTTCCGAATCTGGCGTTGCCGACCCACGCGATTAGGGCGCCGGTGGCGTTTTCCATGACGCCCGCCGCGGCCGTGACCGATTCGGGCAGGGCGTCCGCCGCGCGCGACAGGAGCCCCTCCAGCGTGGTCTGGGCGTCCATGTCGAGCGTGGTTGCCCCCGACACCCCGTTTTTAATCATCATGTCAGCGAAGTGGAACGCCCGCCTCGGCATACCCCGATTAGGAGGAAGAGCGACAGGCACTGCTGCTGCGGCTGCGGCTGCGTCAGAGTAAGAGCGGGAGTAATAAGATACCCGCGTTAGGACGGCGTCGCGGCGCCGTCTTGACGACTCTGGGTGGAGGTCTGGGCGGTACAGTGACGGGGCCTTGAGCATGCCCACCAGCACCGCCGCCTCGCCGAGTGAGAGGCGGTCGGCTGGCTTGCCGAAGTAGGAGTACGCCGCCGCAAGCCCGCCGCGGATGTTGCTGCCGAACGGGGCGTTGTTGAGGTAGGCCTGAAGGATTTCGTCCTTAGAGTGGCGGCGTTCGAGCTTTATCGCTTGGATGCACTCGACGAACTTGGTTGCGAGAGTGCGTGGCCTTTTATGGGCGCGGTCGTTAAGCAGGCGCACCACTTGGCACGTGATGGTAGACGCGCCCGACACGACGTGCCCTGCGGCGAAGTTTTGGGCGGCGGCGCGGACGATGGCGCGGAAGTCCACGCCGTGGTGCGAGTAGAAGCGCCGGTCTTCCACCGCGACGGCGACTTCGGGCAGGCAGCCCATTTGGTGCAGAGGTATGGATAGATGCCACTCCCCGTCGGTTGAGAGTGTGGTGTAGTACATGTTCCACTTCTCATCGTCGTAGTTGAGCAGAGCGGTGCCTGACGGGTAGTCCAGGAGGTCTGGCGCCGGTGGCGTGAGCAGGAACGCCCCTCCGACGCCCCATTCGACGGCAGCCAGGAGCGCGCCTATTATGATTAGTACTCGTCTCATTTTATTTCTCCTATAATAAAGAAAGGTGAGAGGCAGGCCTTTGTAGGGGCCTGCGGGCTCCTAAACCTACCACGCCGATCCCAGAAAGTCAACTAGGTCGATAGGAAAACTCGTGGGAATTCTCCGGCCCCACGCGGGCGGAGGCGAGTCCTTCCCGCGCCCCCAGGGCCGTGCGTAAAAGATGCGCGCTTGGGGGTCTCTCGACCCCCTTGACGCCGGGCGTTTTGTGTGTATAATGGAAGTAAGGTGAGAGGCAGGCCTTCGTAGGGGCCTGCGGGCTCCTAAACTGCCTTGGGGATCACCCCCGGAAGGAGGTGATAGCACAATGACAGACGTTACGCAGCTTCTTTTTGCGATTGCCGCTGTTCTTTTCGCGGCTGCGGACTTCATCCGCGCGTTGAAGTTATAGCCTTCACCGAGGGCTTCTAGTCCGAGGTGGGGGAATCAGGCCCTCACTTCGGCAGCCCTCATACCGCCTGCCTCTCATCCTTCATCCTACCACGCCGATCCCAGAAAGTCAACTATGTTCGTAAAAAATCCGGCGGGCTTTCGCGAATCTTCTCCGCTCCTCCGCCCCCCGGATTTCCAACTCTACTTCCCCTCTCGCGGCCTGGAACTTGCCCCCCTCGGGGACGGCTGTCCCCTCGGGGAACTGGCTCTCCTAATGGACAGGGCTGCGATGTCGTTCGCCGCCCCCGCGATGTTGTTGCTGTGGTCTCCTATGCGCTCCAGGTTGCTCAGGATGTCTATGAACACCACCCCGCGCTCTGGGTTGCACTCGCCGCGGTTGAGGCGCTCGATGTGGTTGTGGCGGTAGGTCTTCTCCTGCCAGTCGATTTTCTGTTCGAGGTCTATGATGACCATGTCGGCCTCGGATGTGTCCTCCTTGTCGACGGAGTCTAGGGCGGCGGCGAGTGCCTTCTCGACCGTGTCGTACATGTCCCAGAGCTCGGCCTCGGCGGCGTCGGAGAAGGATTTTGCCCCCTCGCCGCAGAGCTCCATCAGGTTTTCGAGGTGGTCTCCCACGCGTTCGAGGTCGCCGGACGCGTTGACGTAGCACCCCAGCACGGTGGACACCTCGCCTGAGAGCCCCTTCTGCCATATTTCGGAGGCGTAGCGCGAGATGCCGGCGTTGATGGCGTCCACGGCCTCCTCGAGCTCGTCGAATGGGGATGTCGTCCCCTCGTCCTGCTCGCCGTTTCCCTTGGTGCCGGTCATGTAACTTGTCCTCACTATGGCCGACATGCGGAGGGTTATGCTGCCCATGTGCATGAGTTCGTCCTTGACGGCTCGGACGGCGGCGGCGGACGAGGCGTGGAGCAGCTTGGGGTCGAGGTAGATGGGGCCTTCGGGGACGCGCACGGGCTCCGCTGGGATGAGCCTCTGGATGAGGCGGGCGAAGGGCTGTGTGAACGGGAGGAAGATGACGGTGTTGACGACGTTGAACAGGGTGTGGGCGTTGGCCAGCTGTCGCGCGATGTCGTCCGAGGTGGCGAGCACGATGCTCTTGTACTGCGGCAGGAAGAGGAGGAAGATTGCGCTGCCTATGAGGTTGAACAGCACGTGTGCGGCGGCGGCCTGTTTGGCCGAGCGGTTGGTGCCGATGGAGGCGAGGACAGCGGTGATTGTGGTGCCGATGTTGTCGCCGAGGATGATGGGGATGGCGGCGTCGAGCGTGAGGAGGCCTTTGGTGGCCATAGCCATTGTGAGGCCGATGGTTGCGGCGCTGGACTGGACGACCATGGTGAGTGCCATGCCGGCGAGGAGCCCCCAGAGTGGGAAGCCGCTGAGCGCGGCGAAGAAGTCCTGTCGTGCGGCGAGGAACGACGTGGCGTTCTCCATGGTCTCCATGCCGAGGAAGAGCAGGCCGAAGCCGACGATGCCGTTGCCGGCGTAGCGCTGTCTTTTTGAGCGTCCGAAGAGGCATAGGACGACGCCGATTGCGATGAATGGCAGGGCCATGTTCTCGATTCGGAAGGCGATTATCTGGGCTGTGACGGTGGTTCCGATGTTGGCGCCCATGATGACGCCGATGGCCTGACCCAGGGTCATGAGCCCTGCGTTGACGAAGCTTACCGTCATGACGGTGGTTCCGCTGCTGCTCTGGATCAGGATCGTCACGACGATGCCGACGAAGACCCCGCGTATGGGGGTGCGGGTGAGAGTGCCCACGAGCTGTCTCATTCTGTCGCCGGCGATGAACTGGAGGGCTTCGCTCATGAGTTTGATTGCGTAGAGAAAGAGCCCGACCCCGCCGGCCAGCTGCAAAGCGACGGACATGCGTATCTACCTCCTAAGGGGTTTCACGTCCTTGAGCGGCGGAAAGCCGCCTCGTGCTCGCACCTCATCAACGGAAATGGTGCGCAGCCCGTACTGCTTGATGATGGACTCGGTCTCCCTCATCATATACACCTGTCGCTCCTTAGGCGTCATGCCCTTGGTTTCCTCGTAAATCTCCAAGCGCACCCTGTCGAGATCGTCCTCAAAGGAGTCAGTCGACCACGATGGGACGGTCGTCCCCAAATCTGTTGCCATAATTAAGTACCTCCTCTGCCGTGCATATAACAACGCCGCCATATCCTTCGCGGCGGTTGACCTCAGACGTCAGTTTTTTGGTTTTCTGACGGTTGATGTGTTGGAAGTTGTAAGACACGATGATGTCGTCGGCGGCCAAGAGCGTTACGCCGTACTTATCCACCAGCCCCAGCATATTGTCGCGCTTCGGGTGAGGCGCGTTCCTGAGCTCCCTTACCACGGTGTGCGACGTGTACCCCTTGTGCACCCCGGCAGCAATGGCCTCGAATAAGCGCACCACGTCGTCGTGCCCGACGCGGCTCTCTTCGAGGTAATAGTTAAACACCGTAGTCTCCAAGTAAATCCGCAGCCCTTCCATATACGCATCTACCTCTTGAGTGGCGGAAAGCCGCCCTCTGCGCGCACCTCGTCGATGGTCATGGTGCGCAGCCCGTACTGCCGGATGATGGGCTCGGTCTCCCTCATCATATACACCTGCCGCTCCTTCGGCGTCATGTCCTTGGTTTCCTCGTAAATCTCCTCGCGTACCCTCTCGAGCTCGTACTCAAAGTCGTCGGTCGCCCACGAGTCGCCATGGTCGTGAGCCACAGTCGCCACCGAATCTGTCGCCATAATTAAGCACCTCCTTCGCTGTGCATATCACAACGCCGCCATACCCCCCGCGGAGTCCCTAAGGGGTTTCACGTCCCTGAGCGGCGGAAAGCCGCCCTCTGCGCGCACCTCGTCTATGGTCATGGTGCGCAGCCCGTACTTCTTGATGATGGGCTCGGTCTTCTCCGTTATGTAGACCTGCCACTCCTCCGGCGTCATGTCCTTGGTTTCCTCGTAAATCTTCAAGCGAATCCTGTCGAGCTCGTCCTCGTCAAAGGGGTAATTCTTCCGCGAGGGCGTCTCCCGAACGCAATCTGTCGCCATATCTAAGCACCTCCTCTGCCGTGCATATCACAACGCCGCCATACCCCTCGCGGCGGTTTATCCTAGCCGTGAGAGTTTTAGTCTTCCGGCGGTTAATGTGTTGAAAGTTATAGGACACAATGCAGTCCATCTCCGCCACGGATGCCTCGGCTATGTGCAGCCCGTCGACGCGGTGCCTGTCGGTTAGGATGCCCTCTGCCACGTAGCGTGCGGCCAGCGCCTTAGCACGGGGGCTGGCCGCAGTCAAAAGCATCACACCGTACTCGTCAAGCAGCCCCAGCAGATTGTCGCGCCTCGGCTGGGGCGCGTTCCTGAGCTCCCTTACCACGGTCGGCGACGTGTACGCCTCGTAAACCCCGGCGCCAATGGCCTCGAACAGGCGCACCACGTCCTCGTGCCCGACGCGAGGGGCGTCGAAGTAGTAGTTAAACACCGTCGTCTCCAAGTAAATCCGCAGTCCCATCTCAAGCCTCTCTCCTAAAGAGACAGTGCCAAGGTGTGCACTACCCGTCCCCAAGCGGCGGGAAGCCGCCTCGTGCTCGCACCTCGTCGACGGAAATGGTGCGCAGCCCGTACTGCCTGATGATGGGCTCGGTCTCCTTTGTTATGTAGGCCTGCCACTCCTCTGGCGTCATGTCCTTGGTTTCCTCGTAAATCTCCTCGCGTACCCTCTCGAGCTCGTACTCAAAGTCGTCGGTCGCCCACGAGTCGCCAGGGTCGTGAGCCACAGTCGCCACCGAATCTGTCGCCATAATTAAGCACCTCCTTCGCTGTGCATATAACAACAGTCTCCAAGTAAATCCGCAGTCCCTCCATATGCGCCTCTACTTCCTAAAGGGACACTCGTTCCCCATGGGACAAGTCGTCCCCACGGGGTTTCACGTCCCCAAGCGGCGGAAAGCCGCCCCGTGCGCGCACCTCGTCGATGGTCATGGTGCGCATCCCGTACTGCCGGATGATGGGCATGGCCTCCGCCATTATGTAGGCCTGCCGCTCCTGTGGCGTCATGTCCTTGGTCTTCTCGTACATGTCCAGCCGAATCCTGTCGAGCTCGTCCTCGTCAAATGGGTAATTCTTCCGCGAGGGCGTCTCCCGAACGCAATCTGTCGCCATATCTAAGCACCTCCTCTGCCGTGCATATCACAACGCCGCCGGACGCCTCGGCGCGGGCGCGTCCTCGAGCTCCACCGCGGGGGTGTGCGACGCGTACCCCTCGCGCCCCGCGTCGAAACAGCAGCTGAACGCCGCCGTCTCCGGATAAATCCGCAGCCCCTCCATCTCTCGCTCCTCCGGGGGCGACCGTCCCCCCTTGCGATTTTTCGTGAAAAGTATACACCCCCTGGACAAATTTGCGCTCCGTGTTGTATAATCCATTTTAGGGGGAACAAGCTCCCCCTTAACGGAGGTGCGAGATGGTTTTATTACGGCGTGTTGCAATTCTGGCCGTCCTGCTGGCCGCCCTGTGGGGGAACTTGTTCTCCTCGGGGAACTTGTTCTCCGCCGGCGGGGCCTTCGCGGCTTCGACGGAAGACCGCGTGATGAAGCAGTGGACGCGCTCGGAGACCCGCAGCGAGAAGGGCGGCTTCCAGAACGTGGACATCCGCGTGACCTACTACTCCGCCGAGTACATCGAGGCCCTCGTGCGCTCGGAGTCGGAGAAGAACCTGTGGACTCAGGACGAGGAGGAGCGCTATAAGTACAACCTCCTGAAGACCCTGAACCTCGACGAGTGCATAGCCTTCCACGTGGCCTTCGACGTGACGGGGACGCCCGTCTACCTGCAGCCGTTCGACAAGCACCTGAAGCTCTACGTGGGGAAGACGTCGGTCACGCCGACGGACTACGACAAGCGGTTCAACTTCCGGCTTCAGGGCAAGCGCGACGGGATGGTGTGGTTCCCGCGCTACGACGCCAAGGGGAAGAACATGCTGGACGGGGTCAAGGAGCTCCGCCTCGTGCTGGACAGCGCCATAAGCCAGGCCACCACGAGCGGCGGGGACATGTTCTTTATATGGAACATCACCGGCGACGACCCGTCCGTGCTCTACAAGGGGACGACCGCGGCGAGGCTGGAGCTCGACCGGCTCATCAAGCGCCTCGACAAGCTCCGCACCGACCGCGACGCCCTCCAGTCCCAGCTGGACGAGATAGACAAGGAGCTCGGCGAGATAAACGCCCGAGTGGACGTTTTGCAGCGCCAATAGGGGGATATTTATATGAAGCGTATAGCGGTGTTGACCAGCGGAGGGGACTCCCCAGGGATGAATGCGGCCATCAGGTCGACGGTGCGCGCGGCCACGTTCAACGACGTTGAGTGCATCGGCGTCATGCGCGGCTACGAGGGGCTCATCGACGGGGAGTACGTCCCGATGGACAGGAGCTCCGTCGGCGGCATAATCCACAAGGGCGGCACGATACTCAAGACGGCGCGCAGCGAGCGCTTCAAGACCGAGGAGGGACGCGCCGCTGCCCTGGCCAAGATGAAGGAGGCCGGCATAGAGGGCCTCGTGGTCATCGGCGGAGACGGGTCGTTTCACGGGGCGAAGCTGCTCGACGCGGCTGGCATGCCGACGATAGGGGTGCCCGGAACCATCGACACCGACATCGCCGGGACGGACACGACGATCGGCTTCGACACGGCTGTGAACACGGCCCTGGACGCCGTGATGAAGCTCCGCGACACGGCCTCGAGCCACGACCGGCTGTTCATAGTCGAGGTGATGGGGCGCAACGCGGGCTTCCTTGCCCTTGAGGTCGCGGTGGCGACTGGCGCGGAGTACGTGATAGTGCCGGAGCTCCCCGTCTCCATCGGCAAGCTCTGCGAGATGCTGCGCGAGGCCCACGCCCGCAAGAAGAACCACATCATCATCATCCTGGCCGAGGGCGTGATGACGGCGAACGAGATGAAGGACAGGCTTCAGGACACGGGCGGCTACGAGGCGCGGGTCACGGTGCTGGGGTACATCCAGAGGGGCGGCGGCCCGACCTCGTACGACACGATACTCGCCTCGCGGATGGGGGCCTACGCCACGGAGTCCCTCCTGATAGGCAAGCGCGGCGTGATGGTCGGCAGCGTGAGCGGCCGCATGGTTCTGAGCGACCTCGAGAGGTCATGGACGGAGCGCAAGTCCCTCAACCCCGAGCTCCTCGACCTGATGGGCAAGCTGAACTGAGGGCGCCAAGATGAACGCGGCATTAGGGACGGCTGCCCCCCCGACGCTGGAGCAGGCGCGCTCCTTGCGGGACATCATCGCGACGGACGCGACGGGGCGCGGGGCGGTCTCGGCGCTGTGCTCCGCGGAGGTGCTGCTCGCCGCGGCGGAGCGCCTGGCCGAGGCGGAGTGGGTGTTCATCGTGACGGGCTTCCGCGTGGGGCCTCAGGCCAAGCCGGAGACCGACGGCCCCGGGGGCGCCGTGATGCTGGCGAGGGCTCTCAACATTCTGGGGTGGTTCTTCAGGGGGGACTTCATCCCCCAGTTCCGGGCGGCGGTCGTGACGGACGAGGCGTGCTACGACGCGGTCAACGCCTGCGCGAACAGCGTCATCAAGCCCCCCATCGTCGCGCTCGCCTCCTCCCCCGAGTGGTTCTCGCAGCGCCGCGTTCTGCCCCCTATATACTCCCAGTGCCCCCTGCGCCCCGCCGCCAAGGAGGTGCTCGTGTTCATCGAGAGGCCTGGCCGCGCTCTGGACGGGTCGTACTATGATATGAAGGGCCGCGACATCAGCCCCGTGTCGGCCCCGCTCGACATGGCCGCGAGAGACGCGATGGCCGCGGGGATTCCGGTCATAGGCATAGGCGACGGCGGAAACGAGGCCGGCATGTACGCGATCCATAAAGACCTTTCCGAGCGGCTGCCGGACTACGCCCCGCACCTTTCGGGAGTCCCGTCGGACTACTGCATTCCGGCGGACACGTCGAACTGGGGTGCCTACGCCCTCGTCGCGCTGCTGTCCGTCTACGCCGGCGGGTGGATCGGCCCCTGCGAGTACGAGGAGGGGGAGATGCTCGAGGCGCTCCTGAAGCGCGGCGCCCTCGACGGCTACTCGCTCTCGTCCGTCCCCAGGGTCGACGGCGTGCCCTACAGCGCCCTGCAGGACAAGATCGCGAGCATGAAAGCCTGGCACGCGTCAATAAAAAATGGACAGTCGTCCACGAGTGGACAGTCGTCCACGAGTGGACAGCTGGGGGCATAATCACGTATAATAGGCGCTGGGGGGTTTTTATTTCCGCCGCGCTGGCGTTCGCGCTGCTGCTGCTTTCTCTTTCGTTTTGGGTTGCCAGCCGGATGCACGGCGATGCGGCCATCAGCATTCACGACGTGACTCTCTCGACCGATCCCGTTTCGACGCGGGTGCTTACGGGCAGCGCCTCGAGGTTCCGTCAGGGCGTGAGGCAGATATTTCTGAGGTTTGGCTACAGGCAGGGGAACGCGCTCCCCTTGAGGGACAACTCCCTCTTGGAGGATGGCTCCCCCGTGTCCGGCGACGTTCAGGTGGTTTGGAAGATGGACGGCAGGGTGGCGAGTGCGGAGACGTACTCTTTGTCCGCTCCGGCCGGTTCGTGCGTTTACTGTTTGGTTCGGGAGGACGGGCTTCCCCTGCCGAATGGCCGCTACTCCGTGGGCATCTACCCGTCGGGCGGCAGTCCGTCTGAGTTTACTTTCGAGATTTTCTGATGTCTGGCCGAAATGGCCAGCCGACTAATTGATTGTGGGGTGCGACGATGGTTCGTTTTTCGATGACATCGCGGTGTGATGATTAGGGTGAGGCAGGACTCAAGGATAGTGAGGCGGCGAGCCTCAACGACGGCAGCATCTGCAGCAGCGGCGGCGGCTGAAAGGGCCGCAGCGGAGGAGCGGGAACGGGAGCTGGAGCAGGAGCAGGAGCAGGAGCAAAGGGCCGAAGCGGAGAGGGCGGCGGCGGAAGCTGCCGCGGCGCTGGTTGCGGAGGCGGAAGCGAGGGCGGCGGCGGACAAGCCCGCTCCTGTTACGGGCAAGAGGCGGGGCAGGCCGCCCAAGGTTCGTCCGCCGGAGTTATCGGCGCCGGCAGTGACTGCGCCGGCAGCCGCGGTCGCAGAAATGTCTACTGCTCCTCCACCTCCTGCGATGTCGTTCAGCAAGATGGAGCGCATAGCGGCGTCGGCGTACCATGTGGCATCGCTGCCAGTCTCTCCGGCGGAACAGGTGGCTCAGGTCGTGCAGGCGGAACAGGCGCCGGCAGAACAGAAACAGGCACCGGCGCTTCCCGATGTGGCCGACCAGTCCGCTCCCCCGAAGCCCAAGCACTCTTACGGTTTCCTCATAGCGCGCAATCTGGCTGAGCTCCGCGAGATAGCGCGGGAATTCGGCGTCTCCGACAGTTCACCTCACAAGGACGATCTGGTGTTTTCCATATTGAAGGCTCAGGCCGAGAGCATGAACTTCAAGTTCGGCGGCGGCACCCTGGAGATCATGCCCGAGGCCGGGTTTGGATTCCTCCGCCCCAAGGGCATGCTGCCGACCGACGGCGACGTGTACCTCTCCGCGTCGCAGATAAAGCGCTTCGGCCTGCGTAACGGCGACGTGGTGTGGGGCCTTGTCAGGCCTCCGCGGGAGCAGGAGCACTACGCTGCCCTGCTGCGCGTGGAGACGGTTAACTTCTCCGACCCAGAGCAGTCCCGCAGGCGCCCGCACTTCGGCCAGCTGACCCCTATCTTCCCCGACAAGCGCCTTAGCCTCGAGGTTCAGAAGAACGACAAAGACATCGCCACGCGTCTGGTGGACATGTTCGCGCCGGTCGGCATGGGACAGAGGGCGCTCATCGTCTCGCCTCCCAAGGCCGGAAAGACCACCCTGCTCAAGCGCATCGCCGGGGCCATATCGGCAAACTACCCCGACATCATCCTGATGGCCCTTCTGATAGACGAGCGCCCAGAGGAGGTCACCGACATCTCGCGCTCGGTTGACGGCGAGGTCATAGCCTCGACCTTCGACCGCCCCGCCGACGAGCACATCCGCGTCGCGAGCCTGGCCCTTGAGAAGGCGAAGCGCCTGGCCGAGGCGAAGAGGAACGTGGTGATACTTCTCGACTCGATAACCCGCCTGGCGCGCGCGTCGAACCTGACAGTCCCCCCGTCCGGGCGCACGCTCTCCGGCGGCCTCGACCCGTCCGGCCTGTACTTCCCGAAGCGCTTCTTCGGCGCCGCGCGGAACTTCGAGGAGGGAGGCAGCCTGACGATAATCGGCACAGCCCTGACGGACACCGGCAGCCGCATGGACGACGTCATCTACGAGGAGTTCAAGGGCACGGGCAACATGGAGCTCCACCTCTCGCGCAAGCTGGCCGAGCAGAGGATATTCCCCGCGATCGACATAACCCGCTCCGGCACGCGGCGGGAGGAGCTGCTGATTCCGGAGGACGAGCTGGCGCGGCTGTGGGTTTTGCGCAAGCGCATAGTCGGCATAGACGAGGCCGGCGCTTTGAACCTCATCCTAGACAAGCTGCGTCAGACCCAGACCAACCGCGAGTTCCTTATGTCCATTAAAGTTCCGTAAGAGAGAGAGAAAAGGAGGCTGCGTTATGCCTGGTTTCGAGCTTTTTGACGAGGACGAGCGCCGCGCCGTGTCCGAGGTCATGGAGACCGGCGTCCTGATGCGCTACGGGTTCGCCGCCGAGCGCAAGGGGCGCTGGAAGGCCAGGGAGATGGAGGCGGCGATATGCGAGCGCGCCGGAGTCTCCCACGCCCTGCTGCTGGCCAACGGCACCGCGGCCCTGACAACGTCCCTGGCCGCCCTGGGCGTCGGGGCCGGGGACGAGGTCGTGATGCCAACCTTCACCTTCACAGCGAGCTTCGAGTCCATCATCGCCGCCGGCGCCACGCCGGTACTGGCCGACGTCGACGACACGCTCTGCATGAGCCTTGAGTCCGCGTCTCGCGCCGTCACGCCGAGGACGAAGGTCATTATGCCGGTGCACATGTGCGGCGCCGCGGCGGACGTGGCCCCCCTGCGCGAGTTCTGCCAAGAGCGCGGCCTGTTCCTGGTGGAGGACGCCTGCCAGGCCTTCGGGGCAAAGTACAAGGGCAAATCCGTCGGAGGAATAGGCGACGTGGGATGCTACTCCTTCGACTTCAACAAGGTCGTGACCTGCGGCGAGGGCGGGGCAGTGGCCACAAACGACGCCAAAGTCTACGAGCGCGCCGACATGTACCACGACCACGGACACGACCACTCGAACCCCGACCGAGGCCTCGAGGGACACCAGTTCGCCGGCTACAACTACCGCATCTCCGAGCTGAACGCCGCGATAGGCTGCGCCCAGATACGCAAGACCGATAAATTCATAACAGTCCTTAAGCGCGGTAAAAAGGCCTTCCGGGACGCCCTTGCCCAGGTGGACGGGGTCACGTTCCGGCGCCTTCCCGACGCGGACGGCGACAGCGCTACGTTTCTGTCGTTCTTTATGCCCACCGAGGCGCTTGCCCGTGCCGCGGCCCGCGAGATGAAGGCCGCCGGGGTCGAGGGCGTCTTCCACTGGTACGACAACAACTGGCACTACGTCCGGAACTGGAACCACCTCAAGGGACACAGCTTCGTACACAAGCTGTCGAGCGACGTCCACCTGCCTGAGTCGTTCGACTTCTCGGCCTCCGACCGCTGGATGTCGCGCTGCATATCCATATCTATGAAGCTCGGCTGGAGGGAGGAAGACCTGCCCGCCAAGGCCGCGAACGCCGCCGCCGCAGTAAAGAGGGCGCTGGTTGGCTAGCCTGACCATGCTTCACATCTGCTGCGCGCCCGACGCCACTGTGCCTTTGGCAGAGCTTGCCCAGAGCGCGGCGTCGGGCAGACGCTTAGCCGGCTACTTCTACGGCTCGAACATCCACCCGCGTGAGGAGTACCTCCGCCGCGCCGAGGCAGTTGCGTTGCTGGCCAGGCGGATGGGCGTCACAGTGGCCATGCGTCCCTACAGCCCCGACGAGTGGCTGGCCCGCGCCGCGCCCCTCGCGGACGAGCACGAGGGCGGCAAAAGGTGCGAGCTGTGCTTCACGGTTCAGCTCGAGGCCGCAGCTGTCGAGGGAGTCAGGTGCGGTGCTGATGCCCTGTGCTCGTCCCTCTCGACGAGCCCGCACAAGGACGTGAAGATGCTCTCCCGAGTAGGCGAGCAGGTTTCACGCGAGCACGGCATAGCGTGGGACGGCCGCGTGTGGCGCAAGAACGGCGGCTTCGTCCGCTCAGTGGCGCTGAGCCGCGACCTCGGCCTCTACAGGCAGAACTACTGCGGCTGCGTCTACTCGATCCCCAAGTCAAGGTGAACCGGTATAAATGAACACAAACGAAATAAGAACAGGGCCGGGGTCAGGGCCGGGGCCGGGGCCGGGGCCAGGGCCAGGGCCAGGGCCAGGAAAACTGCCGCCTGACGTGCTGACGGAGTTGCTCTCCCTTTCCGGCGCTCGGCGTCCGGACGTCCTGATCGGCCCCCGCGGCGGCGAGGACGCGGCGGTGATCAAGCGGGACGACGCCCCGTACCTCGTCGCCGCGTCCGACCCCATCGTCGGGGCCAGCGACGGAGCCGGGCGTCTGCTCGTCCACGTGAACGCCAACGACGTTGCCTGCAAGGGCGGCGACCCGTCGTGGTTCGTCGCGACGCTCATAGTCCCGGTGCGGGACGGCGTCGCGCGCGTGAGGGCGCTCATGGAGGAGATACACGAGGCCTGCCTAGAGATAGGCGCCGCGGTCGTCGGAGGCCACACCGAGCTCACGGACAGGTACGACCGCGCGGTAATATCGGGCACGATGCTCGGCCCCTCGCGCTACGACCTGCGCTTGGAGCACATCCGCGCCGGCGACGCCATCATCGCGACGAAGCACGTCGGCCTCGAGGGCATGTCGATAATCGCGCGCGACCGCCCCGACCTCCTGTCCTTCCTCGGCCCCGAAGCGGTGGACGAGGCGCGCTCATGGCGCGACGGCGTCTCGATCCTGAAGGAGGCGCAGTTAATGCGCAGCCTGGCCCGCTACATGCACGACCCCACGGAGGGCGGATTAGCCGGCGGGCTCCTGGAGATGTCCCTCAGCGGCCTGACCCCGGTAATAGAGCAGGAGCAAATCCCCCTGTCCCCGCTAACAAAGCGGGCCGCCGAGCGTCTGGGCTTTGACCCGCTGCACCTCATCTCGTCCGGCGTGCTCCTCGCTGTGGTGCCTCCCGAGGCCGAATCCGAGGCCATGCTACGTCTTTCCAATAACGGGGTGCCCTCCCGCGTGATAGGCCGATTCTGTGAGGCGAAAACAGCCGATAACACAAAAGGAGTTCCCATACTCGACGCCCACGAGGAGTTGTGGCGCGTTCTGGAGAAGACATAGGAGGTCTCTTCGATGCTGAAAAAATCGGCAGCAGCAGTGGCAGTACTGTGGCTCTTTGCGGCGTGCCCGGCAATGGGCGGCGTGATGAACGAGGTGAACCCGTTTACGGACGTCCCTCAGGGGCACTGGGCATACGACGCCCTCGTGTCGCTGGCGTCGCGCGGGGTTTTGGCCGGCTTCCCCGACAGGGCATACGGCGGAAAGCGCCTCGCCACGCGCTACGAGATGGCCTCGGCCATTGCCCGCGCCATGGCGGTCATCGACGTTGACAAGGCCGACAAGGCCGAGGTCGACACGCTGAAGCGCCTGACCGTGGAGTTCGGCGACGAGCTGTACGCCCTCGGCGTGAGGACTGACGAGCTCGACAAGCGCGCGCGAGCCCTCGAGGACAGGCTGAGCGGGTGGAAGATATTCGGCCAGCTGCGCCTAGACGCCGAGGCATGGGATCAGAACGAGACCGAAATCGACGTTGAGCGCCCAAGAAGCTCGGTCTATATATCGAGGGGACGCCTTGAGGTGCAGCGGGACTTCAGCGACGCGCTCTTCTACGCGCGGCTGGAGTCCGGCGCCGACGGAGTAGGCGACGTCGGAGTCAGGTTCGACAAGTTCTACGCCGACATACCGTTCTTCGGGGACTCGACCCTCACGGTCGGGCGCTTCACGCGTGACTACGAGGGCAACGACTACCGCTTCGCGACCGGCGGCGCGACCGACATGGCTGTCAACGCGTGGCTGGGCGACCACAACGTGGACGCGGTGAACATCGCGAAGACCTTCCCCCTTGGCGCCGACGGCCTGGGCGAGGCGGCGGTGTACGCGACGCGCAGCGACGCCCTCCCGTCGTGGAACCCCGACGAAGACCTCAGCGCGTGGGAGGTTTTGGCCTTCGCGAAGTTCCAGTTCTCCGAGCGCTTCGGCCTCGACATAGGAGTTCAGGCCGTGCTGGGCGACGACCGCTCCGTCGTGTCCATGTCCAATTACGAGGTCAAGACGAACAGCATCTGGACGCCCTTCGTCGGCATACGCTTCAACCTGACGCCAGAGGTTGCGCTGAAGGGCCTGTACTACTACCAGCGCGCCGACTTCGACCAGCGCAGCACCGCGTCCGCGGCGTGGAGCGGCGTAGGCGACCTCGACGGGGCTTACGCGTACAACGTGATTCTGGACGTGAAGCAGGACGCGCTTAAGTTCACGAGCCTCTGGCTTGAGTACAGCAAGGTGGGCGGGGGATTTTTCCTGACCAACGGCGACCTGGCCCTGATGCCCGTTGAGTCGAACTACTGGACGTTGACCGGCGCCGGCTTCGTAGGCCGCCTGATGAGCGACGGCGACCCCAACGACGCCCGCGACGTCGACATAATGCGAATCGGCGCGGTTCAGCAGTGGAGCGACAAGTGGAGCACCTGGGCATACGTCTCCGACCACATTTGGAACGGCAATGGCGGCGACCCGGACGGCAAGATGCGCCAGTGGGGAGTAGGCGTGGAGTACGCCCACAGCCCGTCGGTGGTCTTCACGCTGAGCTACATCAACGTGGACTGGAACGACGAAGCCACAAGAACCGGCAGCCGAATGGACGAACACCGCCTGCAATTCAGAACCGCCGTGGCGTTTTAGGGGCGGAGCGATGAACGTCAAGGTCATGGTCTGCTATCACAAGGACACCCCGCGCCTGAGGTCGGACGTGCTCTTCCCCATACACGTCGGACGGGCACTGGCCTCCGAGGAACTAAAGGCGGCGATGGCCGACATGCCCGGCGACGACACCGGCGACAACATCTCCGAGAAAAACGCCTCGTACAACGAGTTAACCGCGCTCTACTGGTCGTGGAAGAACCCCGCCCTGCTCGGCAGCCCGGACTACATCGGCCTGTGCCACTACCGAAGGCTGCTGAGCGTCCCCCTAGGCCGCGGCCTACGCGCCCGCCTGTACAAGATTAGGCGGGAGTGCACGAGAATATTGGCGCAGCTAGGCTCGATGCGCTGGCTAGCGGGCATGAGCACGGACGCCATCCGCGAGGTCTGCGGGCAGTACGACATAATAGTCCCATCGCCGTTCACGATGGACTTAACTATGCGAGAACATTACGTTGCGTTCCACGTTGAGTCAGACCTCGACGAGGCTCTGTCGATCGTCCATGAAAAATACCCGCTGATGCCCATCTCCGAGGTCATGAACAGCACCTCGGTGTACTTCTGCAACATAGCGGTCATGCGGGCTGACCTGTGGAACGAGTACTCCGCGTGGCTCTTCGACGTGCTCTTCGAGCTGGAGCGGCACATAGACGCCGACGTGCAGAGGCGGAAAAACTACCAGCACCGCGCCTACGCCTTTCTGGGCGAGCGGCTTTTCAACATATGGCTGTCATATAAAAAAGAAGCCGACGCCTCGATCCACGTCGGGGAGCTCCCGTTTTTCCCCCTCCGGGGTATTTAACGCCATCTAATTATATGGAGGCTGTAAAGAACATGACTCTCAGAAATCTCTCTCTCTCTCTCTCTCTCTCTCTCTCTCTCTCTCTCTCTCTCTAAGTAGCTTCTACCTGGCGTCGGCTGCTGCCGAGAGGTGGCCGCTGTGAACGTCAAGGTCATGGTCTGCTACCACCGAAACACCCCGCGCTTCAGGTCAGACGTCCTCTTCCCGATCCACGTAGGCCGGGCTTTGGCCTCTGAGGAGGCGAAGGCTGCTATGGCCGACATGCCCGGCGACGACACCGGGGACAACATATCCGCGAAGAACGGCTCCTACTGCGAGCTGACCGCTATCTACTGGGCGTGGAAGAACCCCGCCCTGCTGGGCAATCCGGACTACATCGGCCTATGCCACTACCGAAGGCTTCTGGGCGTGTCGCCCACGCTGGGCATGTACGTCCCCGGCTCCCCGATCCTAGGCCTGCGCTCCCCAATAGGCCGCGGCCTACGCACCACGGCGCGCCTGCTCGTGCGGTGCAGCGTCAGGGCTGATGCCCTGCTTGGGACGTCCTTCGCGGTACGCAAGCTCACGAACAAGAGCACCGCTGCCATCCGCGACGCCTGCGGACGTTACGACGTCGTGCTGCCCACGGCGTGGCGACAAAACATATCGCGTTACGACTTCTGGAAGGCCAACGGCATCGAATCCGACCTCGTTACGACGCTCGACGTCGTGGCCGAGAGATACCCCGACATGCGGCAGCACTTTGAAACCACCGTCTACTCGAACTCCGGGCACTACCAGAACGTGTCGGTCATGCGCGCCGACCTCTGGAACGAGTACGCCGCATGGCTCTTCGACGTGCTCTACGAGGTCGAGCGGCGCATCGGCCAGGACGTCCAGAAGCGCGACGCGCAGAGAAGGCGGGCCTATGGCTACATAGGCGAGTACCTGACTGACATCTGGCTGTCATATAAAAAATCATCCGACTCCTCGTTGAGCGTCGGGGAGCTCCCGCTCTTCTTCCTCTCCGGGGTCGGAGGGATTTGACGGCTATGGATTTCACCGGACTGAAATTCCTCGTCGTCGGGGCGGGGCTCTGGGGATCGGTCATCGCTGAGCGCGTCGCCTCGGTCTTGGGCGAGGACGTGCTCGTCATCGAAAAGAACCCCTGCAGCGGCGGCATGTGCCGCTCGTTCGTCGACTCCGAGACCGGCGTCGAGTGCCACGCCCACGGGACTCACATCTTCCACACGAAGCTCCCCCACGTCTGGGAGTACGTCACGCGCTTCTCGGCCTTCACCCACTACCGCCACAAGGTGCTGACCACCCACGCCGGACGTGTCTACCCCATGCCCATCGGCCTGGCCACGATCAACGCCTTCTACGGCACAAACCTCAAGCCCTCCGAGGTAGCAGAATTCATAGCGTCGGAGGCGGGCAGCGCAGGCGAGCCCAGCAAGCTAGGCGAGCCCAGCGAGCTAGGCGAACCCCGAAACCTTGAGGAAAAAGCCATCTCCCTCGTCGGGCGGAGGCTCTACGAGGCGTTCATCAAGGGATACACGGCCAAGCAGTGGGGCGTCGACCCCCGTGAGCTGCCGGCGTCGATAATCACGCGCCTCCCTGTGCGGGCTAACTACGACACCGATTACTACTCTGATCCTTGGGACATGCAGGGGCTCCCCGCCTCAGGGTACGGCGGGCTGTTCGACAGGCTGCTCTCGCACCCGAGGATCCACACTGCCTTCGGGACGGACTTCATGGACGTCAGACACCTCGTCCCGCCGGACTGCGAGGTGTTCTACGGCGGGCCCGTCGACAGGCTCTTCGGCTTCTCCCTCGGCAGGCTCGACTGGCGTAGCCTCAGCTTCGAGTGGCGCGTCGAGCCCTGCGACGACTGGCAGGGCACAAGCGTGATGAACTACGCCGACGCCGACGTCCCCTACACGCGGATACACGAGTACAAGCATCTACACCCCGGCCCCGACCGGCCGCACGCGCCTGGCAAGACCGTGATCTGCGTCGAGTACCCGAAGGCCTCCGGCGCGTCCGACGACGGGTACTACCCGACGCACCGGGGCGCGGCACTTCACGCGGAGTACATGACGAAGGCCGAGGCTCTGCCCCGCCTCCACGTCGGCGGCAGGCTCGGGTCTTACCGCTACTACGACATGGACGCCACCGTGGCCGAGGCGCTCAAGGTGTTCGAGAAGGTGAAGCTAGCGCGGCAGTCATAGCATTTTCCCCCTCGCCCCTATTGCGCTGCGGCCCTTGATGTGCTATAGTTCAGTCACGGAAGCAGAGGGACACCTCTCACCCGAACGGCGCCTGCTGGCAGCTGTCGGGTCAACGTGGCGTGAACGCGGGGGGCGAGGCAGTGGCATTATTGCTCCGCCCGCGCGAGGGAAGGCGCCGCTGAGAGGCCCCGTTGGGGTCTCTTTTTTTGTGGCGCAAGGTATGGGAAGGTCGACACATAAATAGGAGGTGCGAAACATAATTCCCAGGACGGAAGACGACGAGCCGAGGATCAACCACGAGATAACCTCTCCGCAGATCTTGCTGGTGGACGAGAAGGGCGTCAAGGTCGGGCAGATTTCGACGCATGAGGCCATACGCATGGCGGAGGAGCGCACGCTCGACCTGGTCGAGGTGGCACCGCTCGCCAAGCCGCCGGTGTGCCGCATCATGGACTACGGCAAGTACCGCTACCAGCTCCAGAAGAAGGAGAAGGACGCCCGCAAGAAGCAGAAAGTTCAGACCATGAAGGAGATCAAGATGCGCCCGAAGATCGACGAGCACGACTACGACTACAAGTCGAAGGCCATCCGAAGCTTCCTTGAGGAAGGGCACAGGGTCAAGGTGTCCGTGTTCTTCCGAGGGCGCGAGATGTCCTTTCTTTCCAAGGGCGAAGAGGTGCTCCGCCGCGTCATGGCCGAGTGCGACGGCCTGGGCAAGAGCGACGACGCCCCGCGTATGGAGGGGCGCTACATGAGGATCACTCTCACTCCTGTCTCGCAGAGCAGGCCATCCGACAGCCGCTCGGCCGATAGCCGCCCGGCTGCCCCTAGGCCCGAGCGGCCAAAGCCTGCCCAGCAGAGCGCGGGAAAGGACGCAGGAGTGGCCGAGGCCGCCAAAGGGGCCTGAGTTTTTTTGGAGGTGTTTTCTTTAACATGCCTAAGCTGAAATCCCATTCCGGCGCGAAGAAGAGGTTCTCGCGCACGGCTAATGGCAAGCTGTCTTATCGCAAGGTCGGGCGCTCGCACATCCTGGTGCACAAGAGCGCCAAGCGCTCACGCAGGATGCGCGAGACCGGTTACGTTTCTCCCACGCTTATGAAGCAGATGAACAGGATGCTTCCTTACGCGTAGCGGGACAAAGCTAAAGGGGTTGATTTCACATGCGCGTTAAGGGCGGAAGCATCAGCAACAAGAAGAGGAAGAAGCTCTTTTCGATCGCCAAGGGTTACTGGGGGCGGCGCAAGAACGTTTACCGCCGCGCGAGGGAGGCGTACCTTGCTGCTCTTTCCCGCGCCTACGGAGACAGGAAGCGCAAGAAGCGCGACTACCGCAGGCTGTGGATCACGCGCATCAGCGCAGCCGTGCGCGCCGAGGGCATGAGCTACAGCGTGTTCATCAACGGCCTCAAAAAGGCCGGCATAGTCCTGAACCGCAAGATGCTCTCGGAGCTGGCCATCCACGACGCACCCGCGTTCAAGCTGCTCGTCGCTCGGGCTAAGGCCGGGCTGCCCAATGCCAACCTCAGCAAGGCCTGAGTCGGAGCCGGTTCGGCTCGCGTTCGAGCGCGATCTGGCGGCTGCGAAGACCACTGACGACCTCCGCGAGATCAGGGTGGCATACCTCGGCAAGAAGGGCGCCCTGACCTCGCTCCTGAAGTCCCTGGGAAAGCTGCCGGACGCCGACCGCCCAGCTGAGGGCGCGGTTCTGAACCGCCTGCGCTACAACATGGAGCGCGCACTGGAGAGCAAGAGGGCGAGCTTCCAGAGCGCCGAGGAGAAGAGCGCCGAGGCACGTGACTCGGTCGACGTGACCCTCCCCGGCCGCGGCAGGCCGGAGGGCGCGTTCCACCCCGTGGCCCAGACCATGTACGAGATCGTCGGCATAATGATGGGGATGGGCTACTCCGTCGCCTTAGGGCCGGAGATAGAGGACGACTACCACAACTTCGAGAGCATGAACATGCCGTCATGGCACCCGGCCCGCGACATGCAGGACACGTTCTACCTGCCCGACGACGTGCCACCTGACGGCAAACCGTCGGGAGACGGCAAGCCATCGGGAGATGGCAAGCCGTCAGGAGACGGCAAGCCCAGAACCCTGCTGCGCACTCACACGTCGCCGGTCGAGAACAGGGCTATGAGGGAGTGGGGTGCGCCGCTGCGCATAGTGTCGCCGGGCAAGGTCTACCGCCGCGACAACGACCCGACCCACTCCCCGATGTTCAACCAGATAGAGGGCCTGCTGGTCGAGAAGGACGTCTCGTTCTCCGTGCTGAAGGGCTCCATGAGGGAGCTTATGAACGCCTTCTTCGGGCGCCCGCTTAAAAACCGCTATCGGGCTAGCTACTTCCCGTTCACCGAGCCGTCGATGGAGCTGGACATAGAGTGCGTTGTATGCGGCGGCGCCGACCCGCAGTGCCGCGTCTGCAAGGGCACCGGGTGGCTCGAGGTCTGCGGCATGGGCATGACCCACCCGTTCGTGCTGCGCGCCGGCGGCATCGACCCGGACGAGTACAACGCCTTCGCGTTCGGCATGGGGCTCGACCGCATGGCCATGCTCAAGTACGGCATAAACGACCTGCGCTACCTTTTCAACGGAAACGTTTCATATTTACTGTCTGGACGGGAGGCGGCCATATGATCGTCTCGTGGCGGATTTTAGAGGAGTTCCTGACCCTGCCCGAAAAATACGCGCCGGAGGAGGTCGCCGAGCGCCTCACCATGGCCGGCGCCGAGGTCGAGTCGATAGAGAGGCGCGACATCAGCGGCGTCACGGTCGCCCGCATAGCCTCGCTTGACAGGCACCCCACCAAAGGGCACCTGTTCGTGGCCAAGCTCGACACAGGACTGCCAGAAAAGCGGGACGCCGTGTGCGTCACCGCGGCCACCAACCTCAAGGCCGGCGACATGGTCTTCTACGCTGCCCCTGGCGCCGTCGCCGCGGGCCTGCCCGAGCTGGCTGTGCGCGACTTCGACGGCGTGACGAGCGACGGCATGATGCTCTCCGCCGAGGAGCTAGGCCTGCCCGAAATCGGGTTAGAAGAGGGGATATTAAGGCTTCCCGGCGACGCGCCGATCGGTGCCGAGGCCGGAGTAGCCTACGGAATACGCGACACCCTCCTGAACGTGTCGGTCACGCCCAATCGCGGCGACCTGCTCAGCGTGCTCGGTATGGCGCGCGAGATAAACGGGCTCTTCTCCGGTTCTGACGGCCTCGCGCTCAAGCCCATGCCGTGGAAGACGCACGAGCAGGCCGCGAAGTGGCCCATCGACTTCGGGGACATATCTCTTCCAGACCCGGGCTGCGTAAACTACCACCTCGGCCTTGCGGTCGGCGTGAACATCGCGCCCTCGCCCCTGGACGTCCGCATAGCTCTGACTCACATGGGCATGCGCCCCATATCGAACGTGGTCGACGCGACGAACTACGTCATGCTGGTCCTGGGGCAGCCGCTCCACGCCTTCGACCTGAACACCCTGCCCGCCCGCGAGATAACCGTGCGCACGGCGCGCGACGGCGAGAGAATAATGACCCTCGACGGCAAGGAGCGCGTGATGACCGACGAGGATATGCTGATAACGAGCGGCGGGGAGCCCATAGCGATCGCCGGCGTGATGGGCGGAGACAAGACGGGGATAGCGGACGACACGAAGGTCGTGCTTCTGGAGGGGGCGAATTTCTCTGCCCAAAGGGTTGGCCGCACGTCGCGGCGCCTCGGCCTGACGTCGGAGGCGGCGTTCCGTTACTCGCGCGGCGTAGACCCGGCCCTCGCGGCCATGGGCATAGACTACGCGCTCCACCTCATGCATTTATGGGGCAGTGCCGACGTCAGCTTCATAAAGCGCTCGGCCTTCAACGCGGTCCCAGCCCCAGCTCCGATCAAGCTTACCAAGAAGAAGCTCCAGACCTACCTGCTTTGGAGCGACATGAATGAATCTGCTCGGATACTTCGGGGCTTCGGCATTGAGCCAGCCGAGCCGCGTTCCGGCGACGACGCCGCGTTTGTTCCCCCGACCTGGAGGCCGGACATTACAATAGAAGAGGACCTCATAGAGGAGATCGGGCGCTACCGGGGCTACAACGACATGCCGGACCTGCTTCCCGGCGAGATGCCGAGGCGCGGGGACATGGGCGCCCCGACCCTGCTGGCCTCCGCCCTGCGCGGCACTCTGATCTCGCGCGGCTACACGGAGGTCATCACGTACAGCTTCCTGCCGGAGTCCTTCGTGCAGACCCTGAACCTGCCGAGCGGCGACAGGCGCGCCTCCCTCATGCGCCTGCTCAACCCGATAAGTCAGGACTGGAGCGTCATGCGGACGACGCTGGTGCCCGGCCTGCTGAACGGCCTCCGCGAGAGCGTGGCGGCCGGCCGGCGCGGCCCCGTCAGGATGTTCGAGATCGGCCGCGCGTTCTTCCCCTCGGCGGACGGACATATAGAGGAAGACCACCTAGCCGGACTCGTCTGCGGCGGCCTTGACCCGCGCACGCCGTGGAAGGAGACAGTGGACGACTTCCTGAGCGTAAAGTCAGACCTGGAGGCCGTGGTACTGAGTCGGGGCATTACGCCCGTCTTCGAGCGATCCTCCGAGCCGTTCGGCCACGCAGGTCAGACCGCGTCCGTCTCGATCCGCAGCGCATCGGGCGGCAGCGGGGATCAGCAAAAGATCGGATTCCTCGCCCGCCTGTCTCTAGCGCTGGAGCGGGAGATGGACTTCCCCGGGGCTGTATACCTGTTCGAGCTCGACCTATCCGGCTTGGAGGCCGTCGTCAGGCCTGCGTACTTCCCGACGCCGCAGTTCCCCGCGAGCCTGCGCGACATCTCTATGTTCGTGCCGAACAGGCGCGGCTGCGGCGAGGTCGTCCGCGACATACGCGCCGCGGTCGAGGCGGCAGGAGCTGGTGCGGGGCTGCTCGAGAGCGTGGCTCTGTTCGACGTCTACGCCCCGTCTCAGGACGAGAAGGCAGGGAAGAGCTCGATACCGGCGGGCTTCCGGAGCATGGCCTTCACGATGAGCTACCGCGCCCCCGACCGCACTCTGGACGACGCCGAAGTCGACGGGATTCAGAACGCCGCGCGCGAGGCTCTGGCGCGGAAGGGCTACGGCCTCCGCTGAGCGCGGTTCTCCCGTCATGAACGCGCTGAAGAGCATAGAGAGCAGGGCCGACCGGCTCGTGGGCAAGGTGAACGCCCTGCTGTCGAAGCGCCAGACGGGCGACGCAGCCGACGTAGCGCGCCTGAGGAGGGCTCTCATGGTGATGGACGAGGAGGCGGTCATGGCGTCGCGCGCGGCCTTTCTTGCGGTCGACGCCGCCCTGACCGAGGCCGAGCAGGCCGAGTGGGACAGGGCAGTGCTGGAGTCGAGGCTGACGGGAATGCACGACAGGCTGGCAGCCATAGCCGGCGCAGCCCGCACGTGAGGGGGCATGCGCCGTGGATGGGCAGGCGGAGGAGAACATGCGCGAGGTGGACATCGAGATCGGCAGGCGGACTTACAGCCTGTACACGGCGCTGAGCGAAGCCGAGTTCAGCCGCGTCGCCGACATCATGAGCGGCGCGGCGGCGAACCTGGACAACGCCGATCAGGAGCACGTCATGCTGCTGGCCTGCCTGCGGCTGGCCTACGGATTGGACAGGGTCTCCTCCGATTTGGCGCTGATCGAGGCGGCCTTGAAGAACCACGAGGAGCAAGGGGCCTAAATTTGGCTCATGCGAAAAAAGTCGAAAAAAAGTCCCGCTACCCCCTTGACAACTTTTTGAAACGTGGTATTATATGGCACTGTTGCGTCGCGAGCCGAACGGGCGAGGGGCGCACCGATCCGAAAGGGCAGTTTTGCCGGAGGGCGTGAGAGCCAGCGAGGGCGAAGCGGTTCAGACGGTGGGTTACTTGACAAATTACAGACGAGCCAATAGAGTAACAATTCGGGCCACGTGAGATTCGCGGATCCGCGAGAGCGGGTCTGTTTCGCAACATGATTTGAACTGAGAGTTTGATCCTGGCTCAGGACGAACGCTGGCGGCGTGCTTAACACATGCAAGTTGGACGACGGTCTTATGAAGTGGAGACATGGAATGAGATACGGAGTAGCGGAC
>JAISUL010000052.1 GCA_031272145.1 Synergistaceae bacterium | reverse complement strand
ATGTACTTCGCGGCCTCCGCGCGGGAGAAGCGGGCGCCATCGGGGCAGTGGGCGCGGGAGGCGAACATCCCGTAGGTTATGGTCTGGGCGTAGGCGTCGGCGAAGTCCGCCGGGCTTATGTCGGGGGAGAACGTGTTCCCCGAAATGAGGGTCTTTCGGAACGCATCCAGCCAGTCGCGGAGCGAGCGGTTGTCGTAGCCGTCGTCCGCGGCGGTGACGGCGCGCATGGTGGCGTCGGCCAGCAGGCGCGCCTTGCGGGCTGCCAGACGGGCCAGGGAGTCGATGGCGATGGCACTGGCATTGGTATTAATGATCTCATCTCCCACTGGCTGCGTTCGGCACAAACAGCACTATCTCCGGGAAGACCGTTATCAGCAGCGCAAAGACAACCATTATCGCTATGAACGGCAGAACCGAGCGCGATATAAAACCTATGCTGCGCTCCGCCATGCCGGTCACCAGAAACAGGTTGAAGCCTATCGGCGGGGTGATGTTCGCCACCTGAACCAGCAGCACCACAAATATCCCGTACCACAGCGGATCCATGCCGTACTCCTTCACCAGAGGCAGGAACATCGGCACGGTCATCACTATCATCGAGTAGCCGTCTATCAGGCAGCCGAGAATCAAGTACACCACTATTATGAGGGCTATCACGGCGTACTTGCCGGCGCCAAGCGACACTATCGACGCGCTTATCCACTTCGGAAGGCCGAGAAAGCCCAGCGTCACGGAGAAAAACGACGCCCCTATGAGTATCAGCATGACCATGCAGTTCGTCCTCACGGCGCCCATCACGCACTCCCAGAAAAGCCGGAACGTCAGGCAGCCAGTGCACAGGCCGAGCAGCACCGCGCCGAAAACGCCTATCGCCGCGGCCTCGGTCGGGGTCGCCCAGCCGGCGTATATGCCGCCTAGCACGCAGGCTATCAGCGCAACCACGGGCAGAATTCCGAGGAGCCCGCGGAGCTTCTCGGCAAGCGTGTAGCGCCGCTCGTCTCGCACGTGGCCGCCCCGCGCCGCGCTTCTGCCTGCCATGACCCCGATGTAGCAGCAGAAGCACAGCATAAGAATAAGGCCAGGCACTATGCCGGCCAAGAACAGCTTGCCTATGCTGACGTTCGCAGCCACGCCGTAGATCAGCATCGGCACGCTCGGAGGTATCAGAATCCCAAGCGTGCCGGAGCTCGTCAGGCTGCCTATGGACAGGCTCTCGTCGTAACCTCTTCTTCGGAACTCAGGGATGGTTATCTTGCCCACAGTCGCGGTGGTCGCGTTGACCGAGCCGGTTATCGCCGCAAACAGCGCGCAGGCTATCACGTTCACGTGGAGCAGGCCGCCGGGCAGCCGCGCAACCCAAGGGGCCAGGCCGTTGAACATGTTATCCGACACCCGCGTCCGCGTCAGCAGCTCCCCCATCATTATGAAAAGCGGCAAGGCCATCAGGCTTCCGCTGTTGGCGTTGTTCCACACCACAACGCCCAGTATCTTGTCCACGGGGAGGTCGGCGAAAATCGAGAACGCCAGCCAGCTCGTGATGAAAAGCGCCGGCCCTATCCACAGGCCGCATGCCAGCAGAACGACTAGAATCGCTATTATCGTGAGGAACGCCGTCAGCTCCATGCCGACCACACCTCACTCATCACGTTTCGTATGTACTGAATGAACAAGGCCGCCGACCCAAGCGGCAAAAACGCCTGCGGAAGGGCCAAAGGGGTCTCCGAGATCTGCACGGACTTTGAGCCCCTGACCAGCGACCGGAAAAATATGTCCCAGCCGACCCAGGTCAGGTAAAGCGCGAACCCCGCCGCCAGCGCGTAGCACATCACGCGGAGGCAGCGCGAGAGGCGCGGGCAGCGCGCCCGGAGGATGTCCACCAGGTCCATCCTGAGGTGGCCGCCCTTCATCTCGACGTATCCGAGCCCCATGAAGCTGCTCACTGCCATCAGGTAGCCGGAGTACTCGTCCGACACCATGAGGCTGCCGCCCGAGACGACGCGGCACGCTATCTCGGCGACAATCAGCCCGGCAGCGCAGACCACCGCGAGGCCGGAGACAAACCCGAAGAACCCGTTCAGCCGGTCGGCGAACTTAGCGAAAGAGGCAAACATAGCGATTGCCCCTACTGCTTCGCGCGCGCCTTTTTCTCGGCCATAAACTTTTCGTAGAGCTCTATCGCGTCCTTCGCGGACTTGTTGTCGCGCAGCCACTCCGCCGCGACCTTCTCACCGGCCTTCACGAGCTCCGCGTGGAACGCCTCGGAGACCGGCACCAGAGTCACGCCGTTCGCGTAGCAGAACTGGTCGTTCTCCGCAACCACCTTCTTGACCTCGTCGCGCAAAAACGCCTCCGCCTCGGCAGACGCCGCGGCCAGCGCCTCGCGCTGCGGCTCGGTCAGGCTGTCCCAAGCGGCCCTGTTAATCGTCGTGATGCTGGAGGCCGAGGCGAAGGCTATCGGCATATGGTACTTGCACACCTCGTAGAACTTGCCCTCGCGCACCGAGATGGAGGACGTGATGACCGAGTCGATGAGCCCAGTCGCGAGCCCCGTGTACGCCTCGGCGTAGGGCACGTTCAAGCCCTTGGCGCCGACAGCCTGAGCGAAGAGCGCCCCGTTGCGGTCGTAGGAGCGCAGCTTCAGCCCCTTCATGTCGGCCACGTCCTTGACCTCCTTGTTCGCCCAGAGCCCGCCGAAGGGCCAGGGGGAGACCACGAGCACCTTCTGCCCGCGCTCCTCGCAGACCTTCTCGTAGTAGGGCCGCGCCAGGGAGTCGAACAGGGCCACGTCGTCCCAGTCGTCGAGCATCATCGGCAGAGTGCGCAGCGCCAGAACCGGCGCGTCGCCCGCCACGTTGCTCGCCACCATCTCGGCTATGTCGAGCTGGCCGCTCTCCACAGCGCCCAAGATCTCCGCGCCCTTGTAGCCGAGCGTGCCGCCGTACTCCACACGAAGCTCCACCTCGCCGCCCGTCAGAGCCGACACCCGGTCGGCCATCAGCAGCAGGCCGCGGGTCTGGTAGTTCTCCTCGTTCCACACGGTCAGAGCCAGCAGCGTCTTCTTCGCCGCCGCCTCCCCGGGGAACAACAACACCAAGATCAACAGAGAAAACACGGATAACGCGGCGGGACGCAGGCATCGGATGCCCCTTCTGCTAAAACACGCACTGTACACTTCGATCATTCCTTTCGTTTCGTGGACGGGGTCTAAGCCCCAAAAATGTAGCTTTATAATTATAATTATAAGGCCGAAGGGCATGAAGGGAGACTTCATTTCACATGAGAGCCGTCAAGAAGTTGGTTTTGCTGCTGCTCGTCATCGGGGCAGCGGCGGCGTGGTGGTTCATACGCGAGGCGCCGGTGCGCTACGTCTATCAGACCCAGCCCGTCTTGAGGGGCAGCATCACCGCCACCATAAGCGCCACGGGCAAGGTCGACGCAGTGGAGATGGTCGAGGTCGGCACCCAGGTGTCGGGAACCATAAAGGAGATCTACGCCGACTACAACAGCGAGGTGTCCAAGGGGCAGCTCATCGCGCTCCTTGACCCGGACGTGCTCCAGTCGCGCGTGGAGGAGGCCAAGGCCGGGCTCGTGCTGGCTCAGGCCGGGGTGGAGCGCTCGAAGGCGTCCCTTACGGACGCCGAACGGGCCTACAAGCGATCGCGCGAGCTCTGGGAGCGGTCGCTCGTCGCGCGCAGCGAGCTGGACACGGCCGAGACCACGCTCATCCTCGCGCGCGCCTCCCTCTCGGAGAGCAACGCCAAGGTCGTGCAGGCCCAGGCCACGCTCAGGCAGGCGGAGGTTAACCTCGGATACACCCGCATAGTCTCGCCGGTGGACGGGGTAGTGATCTCGCGCCAGGTCGAGGTCGGGCAGACCGTCGCGGCCAGCCTCCAGACCCCAACCCTCTTCTCGATAGCGCGCGACCTCACCCAGATGAGGATAGAGGCCAGCATCGACGAAGCCGACATAGGCCGAATAGCCGACGGCCAGCGGGCCGTCTGCAAGTTCGACGCATGGCCCAAGGAGGAGTTCGAGGGACGAGTAGCCCAGGTGCGCCTAGCCCCAGAGATAGTCTCAAACGTCGTCACGTATACGGTCGTCCTCAACATCGCCAACCCGGACATGAAGCTCAAGCCAGGCATGACCGCCAACGTCACGATCATCACCGAGGAGCGCGACAACGTGATTAAAATCGCCGCCGCAGCCCTGCGCTTCACCCCGCCGGCCGACGCGCTTCCCGAGCGCAAACAGGAGCAGCAGGAAGGAAACATGGTCTCACCCCTCGGCATGCCGCGCATGCCCAGAAGGAGCGCCGCTCAGAAGGGCGGAGAGCAGGCCGTCTGGGTCGTGGAGAACGGCAGGCTCGCTGGCAGCGTCCCGATAACCGAGCAGGGCATAAGCGACAGGACGTGGATTGAGATACCGAACTCACCGCTCAGAGAGGGGCAGGAGCTCGCGGTCTCCTACGAGAGGGAGGGCGCCTAGCGATGGCTCTGATAGACGCGCGCGGCATCGTGAAGATATACGACACGGGCGGCGCCGCGCTGCGCGCACTCGACGGGGTCACGTTCTCCATCGAGCGCGGGGAGTTCGTCGCGGTGATGGGGCCGTCAGGATCGGGCAAGTCCACCATGATGAACGTGCTGGGCTGCCTCGACTCCCCAACCGAGGGAGAGTATTTTCTCGATGGGCGCGACGTCTCAAGGCTCTCGGGGGACGAGCTGGCCGAGATCAGGAACCGCAAGCTGGGGTTCGTGTTCCAGGGCTTCAACCTGCTGCCGAGGGCTACGGCGGTCGAGAACGTCGCCCTTCCCCTGGTGTACGCCGGGGTGGGAGCAAAAGAGCGAAGGGAAAGGGCTACCGAGGCGCTGGTGAAGGTCGGGCTCGGAGAGAGGCTGGGGCACCGTCCGAGCCAGATGAGCGGCGGCCAGCAGCAGCGCGTCGCCATAGCCAGAGCCCTAGTAGGCGGGGCACCGCTGATCCTCGCCGACGAGCCCACCGGCAACCTCGACACCAAGACCAGCGATGAGATCATGGGCCTCCTGACAGAGGTCAACGACGAGGGCAGGACAGTGGTGCTCGTGACCCACGAGCCGGACATAGCGGCCTACGCCCGCAGGGTGCTCAGGTTCAAGGACGGGAAATTGGTCTCGGACACCATGCAGTCCTCAGGGAGCAGGCCGCCTGCAAGGCAGTCCGACCAAATCGCTAGCTGGCCGTCGAGCCAGTCGGACGCGGGGTGAAACCCCAGAGCCAGCCGGGACGCGGCCTGGAGGTGCAGGCATTTCACATGGACCCGCTCCGTCATCTTTATCCCGCCCATGCCGAGTTTCGGCTCAGATGCCATGGCGGCAGTTGGGCGCCCGATCAGCAGGGCTCTGCGTATTTCCTGATGAAGCACGTTGTACGCGCGCCAGGCTGCGCGGGTCTCCTCGCTGCCCTCCAGCAGACGCTCCAATGCCGCCACTCCTCCGGCGGACTCGGCGGCTGCGGCGCGGCGTGCCGTGCTTGGGCAGGTCAGCCAGAACGTCGTGGGGAAGGGGAGGCCGTTGTTCAGGGGGGAGCAGACGGCCACCCGCGGGTGCCCGAAACGGCAGAGCGCCGTCACGCCTATCACCAGGGACGGGTCGAACTTGTGCCCGGCCATCTGGCGCTCGACCGAGCGCAAAATCGCGCGCCCGGCCGGTAGATACGGGATGCTCAGGCCGCCAGCCTCAAGAAACGCTAGGGCTTCTTCCTCACCCATCTTCGGCCGGACTTCGCCGACGAGGACTTGCCGTTCATGTCCGCTATCTTGGCCTCGCTCAGCTTCAGGAAGGAGGCCATCTTGCGCTCGAAGTTGTCCTTGTCCTCCCTGCTGACGGCGGCGAAGCGGTGCTCCTCCAGCTTTTTAATGGAGAGGTCTACGCGCCCCTTGTCGTCGATCTTGATCACGCGGGCCTTGACCTCCTGCTGCAGAGACAGGACGTCCTCGACGTTCTTGACGAAGTTGAAGGAAAGCTCCGAGATGTGGATCATCCCCCGCTGCCCGCTCGACGGTATCCTGACGAACGCGCCGTACGGCATGATCTGCTCCACGCGGCAGTCCACCACGTCTCCCACGTGAACCGACTTGTCCTCCATAAAAACAGCAACCCCCCAAAGTAATGCTTTATTACCGCTTTATTATTCCCAGCGCCAGTCCATGCCGTCGCGGGCGCCGAACTTCGCGTAGAGGTGAAGGCCGTGCGCGTCGAAACGTCTGCTCTGCGGATTATACCAGACCAGAAGCGTGCCGCGCTGTTTGTTCAAGCTAAATTTGACCACGGCCTCGGAAACTATCGGCCAAAACCACGCCATATGAACCCACCCGGCCGGCGCGGGCTTGTCGCCTCTTTTGCTCGCCTTCAGCCACTGGAGGCGGTTCGTGCGCTCCTGCGGCACCACCAGAGCCCGCCTGACCGCCTCGTGGGGGACTAGCGCCCTCATGAGGGGGACGTGGTGCGGGACGGGACTGCCGAACGAGGCCAAAGAGGGGCGGTGCACCCGCGGGGCGAACTGCGAGGCAGGCACAAACGAACGGCCATACGCGCGCAGGCCGCTCCCGGATTTGCCCCTCCGCGAGCCGGACAGGAGCGGCGTCGTGGCGACGGTCATTTTTTCTACCCCTACTCCTCCGGCGCGCAGCGAGTGGGTCGCGACCGCGCGCTTGGCGCTCGCCGTGCCGGGCGGAGCCATGGCCGTGGGGAGCTGGTTGACGTTCACCACTCCAAGGAAGTGCCGCCGAAAATATTCCCTGACCTCAGTCATCGTAGGCATGGCCAGGATTGTAGCACATCGGGTATACTCGGAGCGGAGGTGTTTTCCTAGCCATGCACGAGGGGAAAAACAGAACCACGATCTTGACGATCCCGCGGGAGTTCGCAGGGGATGTCGGGGTCAGGCAGCGCAACGCGATCATGAGCTGGCTTGCGATGGCGCCTGAGAGCGGACCGTCCGCGAGGCCGGAGGTAATCATGTTCGGCGACGACGCGGGCGTGGGGAGGTTCGCGCGCGAGGTGGGCGCAGTCCACGTACCGGAGATCGCGAGGACTGATCGCGGGACGCCGCTCTTCAGCGACGCGCTGGCCAGGGGGCAGGCGATGGCCAGCGGGGACGTCGTGGCCTACGTCAACTCCGACATAGTGCTGTTCGACGATTTTCTCAGGGGGATCGAGACGGTGCAGGCCCAGGGCTGGAGTAGATGGCTTCTGGTCGGATGCCGACAGAACCTCGACATGCCAGGGGAGGCGATCGATTTCGCGGACCCGATGTGGCGGGAGAAGCTCCGCGCGCGAGCTATTAGCGACGGGGTGTCCAACGGCGCCAGCGGGAAGGATTACTTCGCGTTCCCGAGGGGGATGTACGCCGACGTGCCGCCGTTCGCGATAGGGCGATCAACGTTCGACGACTGGATGGTGAGCTTCCCCATGCTGAGCGGCTTCCCTGTGGTCGACTGCACTCAGGCCGTGCTCGCCGTCCACCAGAACCACGACTACGGGCACATATCGAACAGCGACCCGGACTGGAGCCGCGCGTACTTCATCGAGGGACATCCAGAGGTGAGGCGCAACCGCTCCATAATGCCGTTTTACTTTTGCGGGCGCATAGATGACGCCGTTTGGGAGATGCGGGACGGCGTTATCCGTAAGCGGCGCTCCGCCTTCGGGGTCTTTGCTCACTCGATGAGGAAGGTCGCTATGTACCTTAAATGGCTCTGCGTCTACTGCTGGGCGGAGTGCGTCCTGCACCTGACGGGGAGGCACGTCATAGACCCGCGCAAGGTCATCACCCAGAGCACGGATTATATGCCGGCCATTCGCTGGAACGCACGGCGCGTCATGGGCGAGCTCCAGAGGCTCGCCGCTATCCCAAAAGAAAAACACTGGAGGATTAAAAATGGTCAGTAAAGATCCGCGCGTGCCCCAGCTGGACGAGTGGCGGGCGGCTAAGCGGTGGAACCCGTTCAACAGCTACAAGCTGCTGGCTCACGTGTCGCGGTGGAGGGAGATCAATAGGAACAATACGCCGACTGCGCCGGCGCCGGTGCTGATCACGGTCGACCCGGCCAACGCGTGCAACTTCGACTGCGAGTGGTGCAACGCGCGCTACATCCGCGAGCACCGGAACTTCATGTTGTCGGCAAAGGCATTGAGTGGCATAGCCAAATTCCTGCCGCGCTGGGGCAGCAAGAACGGCAGCTATGACCCTGGCGTGAAGGCGATATGCGTCGCGGGCGGGGGCGAGCCGCTGCTGAACAAGGCAACTCCGGGCTTCATAGAGGAGGTGCGCGCGGGCGGCGTGGAGGTGGGAGTCGTCACCAACGGATCATTGATGCACGAGGCGCTGCCGGCCTTGAGCATGTGCACGTGGGTCGGGGTGTCGGTCGACGCCGGCACGTCGGCGACGTTTGACAAGCTGAAGGGGCTTGACCCGTCGCGGGACTCGTTCCGGCGCGTCATAGACAACATGGCGCGGCTGGTCGAGTACGCCAACGGGCGCGAGACACAGCTTGGCAAGCCGCACCCGTCATACGGCGTGAGTTACAAGTTCCTGCTCTACAAGGACAACATCGGGGAGGTATACCGCGCCGCAAAGCTGGCCAAGGAGATCGGCTGCAAGTCCGTCCACTTCCGCCCCGCCGGCACGACTTGGGACAACATCGGAGGAGGGAAGGGCATAACCTTTACATCGGACGACGTGGCCCTGTTCAACGAGCAAATATCGATGGCCTTGTCGCTAGACGACGACAGGTTCAGCGTTTTCGGCGTCACGCACAAGTTCGACTCGCAGTTCGGCATCTCCAACGTCTTTGACAAGTGCCACGCCGTGTTCATGACGGCGGTTATACAGCCGCCGGCGACCAAGGCGTCGCCTAAGGACTCGTTCGTGCTCGGCCTGTGCTGCGACCGCCGCGGGGACGAATCTCTGGAGCTCCTGCGCGACTGCGAGGACGCGGAGTATATAGACGCTGTCTGGGGCTCGGAGAAGCACTGGGCGATACACGACGCGGTCGACATCCGGCGCTGCCCCCGCTGCACGTACCAGCCGCACAACCAGATTTACGAGCAGGTCATCCTGCGCGACAGCATGACGTATAAGTTTATCTAGGGGGGGCTCAGCCCCCTATTTATTTTGCCTTGCTAGTAATCCGGCCTGCTCCAGGACGCCGACTATTTCGAGGCACTCCGAGAAGGGGACGCCGATGGTGTCCGCGACGGTCAGCAGGTCGGCTCCGTCGCAGTAGGATAAAATGTTTTTAATATTTCTTACCCGGCCCTCGGCGCTGCCCACTTGGCTGACGGTGGGGTACAGACCCCGCTTGCCCAGCTGTGGCTCGCCGACGCATGCCGTCGTCCACACTCCGTTGTTCTCGAATATCTCAAGGCACCGCCGGTAAGCCTCGAAGCTCTCCATTAGGCCACGGGGGGTGACAAGGCTCAGGTCGTCCATAGACGTGTGGTATTCGGGAAATGTTCCGTACTTGCTGCGCATGATCGACGCCACCGGCAGGTCAACAAGGGGGGAGCACCAGTTCCGCTCGTCGCTGCCGCGCGTCAGGAACGAGTATTCAGTGACGTTCACGTTCATGTGCTTCAGCACGTGCCGCGCCGCGCGGTCAGCTAACGTGTCCCCGCGCCTCGACGGCAGGAACGACCACGTTCTCTCGTCCCCGCAGCAGGTCAACACGTAGCCAGCGACGACGTGCTCCCGAAGGGCATCCAAGTGCCGCGACAGGTACACTATCGATCCGATCGTCTCAGGGATGAACAGTACTCGGTACGAAAGCCTGCGCGGCCTCTCCAGAAGCCATTTGGCCAGCTTAACCGCAGCTACTGGGCCTGATAGGTTGTCGTTCGCCATCGACGGGTGGCATATGTACGTCGATAGCAGCACCTCGGAGTTAGATTCGCCCGCGATGAGCAGCTCGCCGTAATTTAACGCTCCGTCCTTGAGATCGCTGTCTATCACGGCGTGGAATTTCCCCGTATGCTGCCTCATGCGCTCCCGCAGCGAGTGTGGCACGCAGAAGCCCCACCGCGGCGCGTAGTAGGACGTCACGTACGGAATAGCGTCAGGAAGATCGGGCAAGGAGTATAGATGCGCGTCAAGCTCGGCGGGCGTGAGCCAAGCGTCGGTCGGTACTGAGTAGCCCATTAGGTGGAGGTTGTTGTCGGCGAAGTCGACCCATGTCTTGCCCGACTCGTCCGTGATGCGCGCGGCGCTTATGCTCCACTCAGGGGGCACAGTCCAGTCGAGGCATTCCGTCCCGCTCGGCACGGACGTTATATTAAGGCCAGACAGATGCTCGGCCTGCAGGATGGCGAGGGTTTCTCTGACTCCGGCGCCGGTTATCGACCGGCATATCGGGAACAGCTGCTTCATTAGCGAGTACATTTGCATTATTACTCGAACATCTCCAGTTTGAACGGGTACCCATATTTTTCGTACAGCGCTCGTACTTTTACCCGGTCGGCCTCGCTGAAGGGGTGGAGCTCGTTCTCCTTCAGTCTGGCGTACCAGTAGTCAAAATGCTGGTCGGCGCGGTAGGTCACGACCGTGCCGGCGCCTAACTGATGCTTTTGGATTATCCCCTCGGACAGGAGTTCCGCCTCCCAGCGCGGGTAGTCGTAGCTGGGCATTTCAGGATTGAGCACGCGGGCTCGGAAGTGGAAGCCGTCAAGCACGTGGATTACCCCGTCTGGGGAGATTGCGCGGCCAGGAAACGGCTTTATGTATCTATATCCGACGCCGGCGCTCTGCTCGGCGTGGTGGGCGATCGTAAGCGAAGCGGCGAGCGGGGCGCCAAGCGCGCATATAAGGGTTTTATTACTTCGCATGCGCCGGAAGGTCGAGAACTCGCCAAACGGATCGGGGGCGGGGGCAGTGGGAAAGCGCCCGTTGCTGTCGTTGATTGCAAGAAAGTTGAACACTGGCGTCAGAGTGCGCGTGCCAGTCCGCCTGCGAAAGTGCTCGTTTAAGACCCCGACCTGGCAGGGGTCGTTGACGACGTCGTAGACTCGCGTTCTGGTGTAGTCGTAGTTGAACGTCGGGAGCAGCAGTACCCTTCCCTCGGCGGCGTTTAATATGGCGTCGGCGAAGCGCCTGACCGCCTCGCGGGGGGGACTGGGCGAGTCAAGAAACCCGAACGCCGACACGTCGGTGTGGAGGCAGATCGACTCGTGCGCCGCGAAGATGCGCAATAGGGTTCGCGTGAAGTCCGAGGACGAAAGATACATAGTATCTCTACTACCCCAATGACCAGCCGCTATCGACGACTAGGTTTACCCCTGTGATGCGGCGCGCGGCGGGGGATAGCAGGAAGACTATTGCGTTGGCGACGTCCTCGGGGGCTAGGGGGCCCAGTTTTGCCTTCTCCTCGACCTCGCGGCGGTACCAGTCGGAGCCCAGCTTGTCGATCATGGCCCGCTGCATGGGCGTGTCCACTGGGCAGGGGGAGACGGAGTTGAAGCGTATCCCGCGCGGCGCGTACTCGGCGGCGAGGGCAGGCACTGAGGCGAGGACGGCGCCCTTCGAGCCGGCGTAGGCGCTCATCGCCGCCTGACCGCGCAGGGCCGCCATAGACGCGACGGCCACGACGCTCATCTGGGGCGCGTAACGCCCGCGTCTGCACACGGCGCGGCACAGGGCGAGGAACGAGAGCCAGTTCAGGCGGGACATGGCGTCAACCTTGGAAAAATCCGCGTCGCGCAGGAGCGACGGCTGGGACACCCCGGCGCAGTGCACGAGCCCGCCGAGGGGGCCCGACTCGGAGCACGTCTCCGCGATGGCCGGCTCGATGACGCCAGCGTCGGACATGTCGACCGAGTGCGCCGCGTGCCCCGTGCCCTCCAGCATGCCCAGCGTCTCGCCGAGCCGGGCTTGGTCTCGCCCCCATGCCATGACGCGGCCACCCAGCTGCGAGACCGCCACGGCAACAGCCCGCCCTATGCCGGACGAGGCGCCGGTGACCAGAACTGTGCGATCCTTAAGAGAAAACGCGTCCATTTCGTTTTATTCCTCCCCCATTTCTGCCAGAACGTCGCCGACTGTGACGAAGCCCCGCACCGCGTCGGGGGTGATCTCCCTCTCGAAGTTCGCGATGAACATCGCCAGCACCGACAGCTTGGCCATCGAGTCCCAAGTTTCGAGCGACGCCAGCTCCGTGTCGGGCGCAAGGACGCCTGGCTCGGCCTCGATGGCGTCGGCGAGCAGAGCGAGTTTTTCGTTTGTGGTCATTGCTGCTGCACCTCCGCGAGAATTTTATACTAAAATAGGCGCCACAAAGTTTTTTTGCGGGAGATGTTTTCTTATGAAGGTGATTCTCAAGAAGGACGTCGACAGGGTCGGCAGGGCTGGGCAGGTGCTGAACGTCGCGGACGGATACGCGAGGAACTTCCTCCTGCCGCGGGGTCTGGCCGAGGAGGCCACGTCGGGCGGGGTGGCGAACCTCGCCGCGCGCACCGCGGCGCGCAGGGAGAAGGAGGACAAGGAGCGCGCCGCCGCCGAGCAGAGCGCCGAGCTCCTGCGGGGTCAGACGGTCACGATAGCCGTGGCGAGCGCTGGCTCAGACGGCAAACTCTTCGGCAGCGTCACGCCAGCCCAGATAGCCGACGCCGTAAAGGCCAGCATGGGCATCTCCATGGACAAGCGCGATGTCAAATTGGCTGCGCCCATCAGACAGACTGGCATTCACCCCGTGTCGGTGCGCCTTTACGCGGGAGTCGTGGCCGACTTCAGCCTGTCAGTTGTATCAGGTGAGTGACAATGCCCACAGTATATGATCGCTCCGCCCCCTGCAGCCTCGAGGCTGAGCGGGCTGTGCTCGGGGCCTGCGTGCTGGAGCAGGAGGCGCTTGGGCGCGCCGCGGAGATCCTCAGACCGGACGACTTCTACGACTTCAACAACAGGTCGACGTTTGAGGTCATATTCTCGATGTTCGCCGCAAACAGCCGCGTAGACCTCGTCACGCTGAACGAGGAGCTTATCAAGCGCGGCCTGCACGAGAAGCTTGGCGGGCAGCCGTTTCTCGCCTCGCTGATAGCCGAGGTTCCGACGACGGCCAACGTAACGTACCACGCCGAGATAGTCCGTGACAAGTCCCTGCGCCGCCGGCTTATAGCCGCTGGCAACGAGATAGTCAGGCTCGGGTACGCGGTCGACGTCGACACGGATTCAGCGCTGGACCAGTCCGAGCGGCTGGTCTTCGAGGTCGCCAGCGGCAGCGACAAGACAGGCCCCAGGCCGGTGCGCGACATACTCGGAATGACGTTCGAGCGCATACAGCAGAGGTACACCGACAGCGGCTCGGACGTCAGCGGCTTCCAGAGCGGTTTTCCCGACCTGGACAAGCTTACGGGCGGCTTCCAGCCAGGCAGCCTGAACATCATAGCAGCGCGCCCGTCTATGGGGAAAACAGCCCTGGCGCTGAACATAGCGCAGTTCGGCGGAGGCGGGGACGCCGTCCTGATATTCAGCCTCGAGATGTCGGGCGAGCAGCTGGTTCAAAGGATGCTCGGCGCCGAGGCGATGCTGAACATCCACGCGATGCGCACCGGAGCGATGGACTCGGAGGACTGGGGTGCCCTGCTGGCCGCAGCCGAGTCCCTGTCGAAGGCGCCGATTTACATAGATGACAGCTCCATGCTGACGACGATGGACTTTCGCGCGCGCTGCCGCCGCTTCAAGGCGCGGGCTAAAAGCGAGAACCTCGGGCTTATAGTGGTGGACTACCTGCAGCTCATGAGCGTCGGCGCCCGCGGCGGCGGGTGGAAGGCGAACTCCTCCTTCGACAACAAGCAGCAGGAGGTGGCGGAGATTTCCCGCGTGCTGAAGGGAGTCGCGCGCGAACTCGAGTGCCCCGTCCTAGCCCTGTCGCAGCTCTCGCGCGCCGTGGAGCAGCGCACGGAGAAGAAGCCGCTCCTCTCCGACCTAAGGGACTCCGGCGCGCTGGAGCAGGACGCCGACACGGTGATGATGCTCTACCGTCCGGACTACTACGACGCCGTCAACCCCAATGCCGACAGCGAAGCGCTGTTGACCCTGTCAAAGAACCGCAACGGCCCCACCGACGTGGTGCAGCTGGTGTTCCGCCGCGAGATAACGCGGTTTTTCGAGAAAAAGGGGCATTACCCCGAAGGATAAAGGGGGAAATGGAGCGGGAAACGGGGTTCGAACCCGCGACCTACGGCTTGGAAGGCCATCGCTCTAGCCAGCTGAGCTATTCCCGCATGATAGGGTGCCGGAAGACGCCTACCGGCACCCGCGGCACACGTAAATAATACTACTCTATTTCCGGCGTTTTGTCAAGCGCGCCAGCGGCACCAACAAAAGACCGATGCCAACTGTGCCCAGGGCGTTGCAGCCGTCGTTCTTCTTCCTGCGGACGGTCGAGGCAAGCCTTAAGGGCTCCGTGGTGCCGCAGTACTCCGCCGGTTTATCGACGGCGGCAAAATATATCGAGTACATCCCGTCATCGATACCTAGGCCGCTCAGGCTGATATCGAGGACATCGCCATTGAGATAGGCCGTGCCCGACGGGACGGTGTCGCCATCGGCTGACGCTGCGCCGGCCTCGCCAGCCTCATATTCCTGCGTCAAAAGCCAAAAACGGAACAGAGTCCCTGACGGCAACCGTGCTTTGTCGCCCCAGTTGACGGTGATCTTCACGCGCGAGGTACGTCTAGTGGGCGAGGCGTTGGTGCTGGAAACGGGGAGCGTCAGCGGCGGGACGCTCACCATCACGACGCAGCTGTCCGACGCGTCGGGGTTGTAGACGGACGTTGCCGTTATCACCGCGGTTCCAGCGGAGATGCCGCGCACCACGCCGTCGGACACCGTTGCCAC
>JAISUL010000010.1 GCA_031272145.1 Synergistaceae bacterium | reverse complement strand
TCCGGTATCCTCATGCCCAAATCCGACGCGGATTCAGGCTTGGGAATCTCCGACGCTACCACGGCCATTATGGGACGAGCCACATCCCGATCCGCGGCTAGGTCAGGCATGAAGAACTCCACCGCCTCCTCCGCCAGCTTGCTCAACCCGTCCTTCCAAAGCCGGTCGCGCCACTTGGGGGTCTGAGACCCCTTGCCCTCAATCATTGTGGCCACCCCCCAGCGAAAATATAGCATAAAACGCGGGCGGATTTTTTGTGCTAAGCTAGACGCATCTTTCGGAGGGGGTTTTACGGTTGGCTCGTTCGCTAAAGGAGCGCTTCACGGCGCACCTTCGTTTTGAGGAATCGGATTGTTCGGACGGTCGGCTCTCCGAGAACGCCACTTGGCTGCTTGAACAGCGCTACTTCGTGCCGCGCTGGGACGACCGGGGCGTCCGTAAGGAAAGAACGTTCGAGGAGTTCGCCCGCCGCGTCGCGCGCACCGTCACCAGCGCGGAGGCTCAGTACCTCGACCCTGCTGATCCGGCGTCGCTTGAGTGGCTCCAGATTCTTGAGAAGAACATGGCCGCCGACATCTTGGGGCGGCGCTTCCTGTTCAACTCGCCCTGCCTCTTCAACGCCGCGGCGGGGCTGACCGTTGAGCCGGACTTCGCGTCCATCATATACAGGCCCACCGAGGCGATGGCCTTCAGGGACTACGCCGCGCTCCACGAGGCGCGCACGAGGAGCCAGCAGCTCTTCGCCTGCTTCGTCATCGGCGTGCCGGACAGCGTGGACGGGATATTCGACTCGGTGCGCGACGCCGCCATCATAAGCAAGTTCGGCGGAGGGGTCGGGGGAAATTTCGGCCACCTGCGCGAGTTCGGGGCCGAGATCCGCGGCGGCAGCGGCGGCAAGGCCTCAGGGCCAGTTTCCTTCATGGAGACGTGGAACACCATGGGCGCGGTCGTCGTCCAAGGCGGCAAACGGCGCGCCGCCCTTATGGGGATGCTCTTCGACAACCACCCGGACATCTTCCGCTTCATCGACGCCAAGACCACCGACGGCAAGCTGCCCTACTTCAACATCTCCGTGGCGGTCTCCGACAGGCTCATGGACGCGGCAGCGCACGACGGGGACTTTTGCCTAATATCGCGCGAGACCTGCGAGGTCAAGGAGACGGTCAAGGCCGCCGGCCTTCTCGACCACATATGTGAAAGCGCGTGGAAGCGCGGCGACCCAGGCGTCTTCTTCATCGACCGCGCCCAGCAGGACAACATCCTGAAGATGGAACCGGACTGGGTCATCGAGTCCACGAACCCCTGCGGCGAGCAGCCCCTGCCCAACTACACGAGCTGCAACCTGGGATCGGTCAACGTCGAGGCCTTCGCCTCACATAGAGGGGCTGGGGAAAACGGGTTCCGATGGGACGACTTCGCCGATCAGGTCGTCCGGTCGATCTACTACCTCGACCTCGTGATCGACGCGTGCCGCTACCCGCTCGAAAAGATAGGCACCCGCACGAAGCAGATAAGGCCGGTCGGGCTGGGCGTCATGGGTCTGGCCGACGCGGCAATCATGCAGGGCATGGTCTACGGAGAGCACGAGTTCATGGACTTCTGCTCGCGCCTGTCCGGGGTGCTGGCCACGAACGCCCTCCTCGCGACGGCGCAGATAGTCAGCGACGCGGGGAAGGAGCCGTTCCCCGAGCACGCTCAGGTGCAGCGGCTCTTCGAGACGTTCCGCGGCGCGGTCGAGAACGGCGGAGGGACTCTGCTGTTCAACGGATGGGAGGGCACGCTCTTCAGCGATGAGTGGTTCCTGCTGCTCTCGGAGGAGGAGTACGACCAGCTCATCGACCGCATGAGGCTGACCCTGCACTCCGACGGGATGCCGCTCATCCCCCGCACCGTGGCGAACACTCTGGCCGAGTTCCGCGCGCGGAACCGTGGGCACTCGTTCGAGGACGCGAAGGCCGTCCTGCACAGCCTAGTCCACGGCCAGATGCGCAACAGCAGGCGGCTGTCCATAGCCCCGACCGGCTCCATATCGATGATTCTGGACGCGAGCTCCGGCATAGAGCCTAACTTCGCCTGGTCGTGGAAGCGGCGAATCGCGAAGGTGGACGGCACCGGCACGGAAGACCGCGACTTTTGGCACAAGCTGGTCAGCGACGCTCAGAAGGCCGAGTACGCCAAGACCTCCTCCATATCGGACAGGGAGTTCGTGACCGCCTACGACGTGCCGACCGAGCGCCACGTGGACGTCACAGCGGCGTTCGCGAGGCTGGTGGACTCCGGCGTGAGCAAGACCGTGAACCTGCCGAACAGCGCGACCGTCGCGGACGTGCGGCGCGTCTACGAGGACTGCTACCGTCTGGGCTGCAAGGGCATCACCATCTACCGCGACGGCTCCCGCTCCTACCAGCCGATCGAGATAGCCAAGCCGGAGGCGGATCAAACGAAGGGCAGCGGCAGGGTAAAGGAGCGCCCCGGCCTGGTGGTGTCCGGCAAGACAATAAAGGAAAGCACCCCCTGGGGCAGCATATACATCACGCTGAACTTCGACGGCAACGACCCGTTCGAGATATTCATAACGGTGGGCAAGAGCGGCTCGGAACTCAAGGCCATGACCGAGGCCCTGTCGCGCGCCATCTCCATCGGCCTGAGGTCTGGCAGCAAGCTGGAGGACTTCATCGAGACCCTGAAGGGCCTTTCCGGCAAGGAGTACTGGATGTTCGGCTTCGACGACGCTCACGTCGCGCGGTCTATCCCCGACGCGATAGCGCTCCTGCTGGAGAAGCTTCTTGAGGACGGAAGCAGGACGGCAAAGCTAAAGCACGGAGCAGCAGCGCCGGCCAAGGGCGGGGCGATATGCCCGGAGTGCAAGTCCCCGATGGAGATGATCTCCGGCTGCGCCTACTGCTTCAACTGCGGCTACAGCCCGTGTAAATAGGGGGAATAGGGGGAATAGGAAAAATAGGGGCATGATGCCCCAATAATGGAGGTGTTAGCGTTGGAGAAGGGCGAGGGAGAGACCCTGCTTTCCGGCTCGTTGCTGGTCGACAAGACGCACCCGCGCGTGGAGTTCCGCGGGCGGCTGGACGAGCTGGACGCCATAATCGTGATGATTCAGGCCGCGGAGGCGGACAACCCTGCGCTGGTCGAAAAGCTGGATGAGCTGCGCGACTCGGTCTACGAGGCCATGTCGTGCGACGTCACAGAGAGGCCGTGCAGCCCTATGGTTCTTTGGAACCTGACCTCGGACGAGCTGCGCGAGCGCTCGCACAACCCGAAGAAGTACTTTGGCCTTGGCCACATCATGTTCCACCGCGAGATGGGAAGGGCGGCTGCCGCCCTGAACCTGCTCAGGACAAAGGTAAGAGAGGCCGAGCTGTCCGCCTGCCGCGCCTACGCGGACGGAGCCCCGTTCGGCGCGTCGATAGTCGAGCGCATGAACCGCCTGAGCAGCGCCGTCTACGTCCTGATGTACTCGTGCCTGCCGGAGGGATACAGCAGGACTATCACCTTCGGGCCGCCCAAAAAAGAGGGTGATAAGTAGTAAATACTCCTTTCGCGCTACGAAAAAGCGCGGATGCGCGTTGGGCGAGCGTAGCAGATAATAGTCGGCGCTTTACATCCGGGGGGTTTTCCTCAGCCTCAGCCTCAGCCTAAGCCTAAGCCTAAGGCGCCCTCTATCTGAAACGGAGCGCTTGTGCTGTGCGTACTTTGCTGTATTCGGTGTTTGCTGCGTGCTGTGCGGTGTTTATCGGCTCGGAGTCCCGCGCAGACGTTCCTACTCCATGCGTGGTGGTGGACGACATGACGGCGGTCATGGAGAGCCCCGACACGCTGGTGGTGCGGGTTGGGGACGACATCAAGGTGGGCAGTGGGGTCATTGGCGTGCTGTACCACGGGAACTTCGTCATGGCCGGGAGGAAGATGCTGGGCTGCGTCGAGGTCGAGGGCTTCTCGCCAAAGAACGCCGGCCGAGGCTGGGTCAAGAGGCACGCATTAGTCAAGCTGCCCGCCTACCGCCCGTTCTCGGCGCGTCCTTTCAGCGTTGCCGTGGACTCCCCCGACCTGTTTTTGGTGCCCGGCGCGCACCCCGTGGAGGACTACGGCCGCACCCCCTTCTTCCTAAGGGAGGGCGAGGTGGTCGACGCGGGAGGCTCGTACTGCGACGCCGACGGAGTGGAGTGGGCGCTCCTGATATTCGAGTCGGATTTCAGGAGGGAATGCGCCCGCCACGCGTGGATACGCTCGGCTGACCTGAGGCAGTATGAGTACGAATGACGCGAGGGGGCAGTATGCCCCCGAAGAATCCGGGAGGTTTTTCCTAACTCCCTAACCCCCCGGATTGTCTGTATCACGCCGACGTCACCTAATCGGCTCGACCTCCACGCCCCTGAGCACCAACCCATTCGGCCTCTCCGGGGCGCCGTTCTCGATCCTGGCCTCCAGCGTCAGCAGACCATTTTCCGCCGCGCCGACGTCAAAGCTGACCCCGCCCGCGGCCAAATCCCGAAGCTTGACCTTCGCAACCTCTGAACCGCCGCAGAAGAACGCTATATCGCTCTTGTCGTCATCCTTATTAAAGGGCGATGCGTCAAGAGTTATTCTGTACGCCTTCGCTCCGTTCCCGTCCACAGGCAGAGCTAAGGACACGAAGTTCCCTGTTGACCGGCGCCCGTTGCCGCTCGGATACCGGCCCAGGAACTTGTCCAAATAACTCCTAGGCTCAGCCCAGCCGTCTATCAGAACTGTCTGCTCCACATCGCGGTGCGGCGACGTGTGCTCTATGAACCTGAACCACCCGTTCGGGCTGAACTCCGCCAGAGCCGTCCTCGGAGTCAGAGGAGGCGCAGGGTCGGCCTCGGCCTTGGCCATTAGATCGTCGCGCAGCGACTTCTGGAAGTCGTTCTCAGGCTTCGCCCAGGCGGGAAAGTAGTAGATCCTCGGCGCCAGCCCAGCTTTGGCGAACGTCCTCAGGCTATAGTACTGTTCAGCTGATGACAAAGGCTGCCCAAGGTTGATTATCTGGAGGCTGTCGTACTCACGGGCGCGCTTCAGGAACTCGTCGAACTCAAGGGTGCGCTGGACGCGGAAGTAGTTAATGCGGGACAGCCCGACCACGACGATCAAGCTAGCCAGCGATACCATCCCGCACCAGCCGAGGAAGCGCCGCCTGTACCGCGCGTCCGCCCATGCGCCGTTCAGCGAGTCCCTCACCGGGAACAGCGCTATGAAGAACAGAGCGACGATGAACATTTGCTCCATGAAGCCATAGCGCAGCACGAGGAAGGTCTCCCCGTTGTGGAATATGAAGTTTCCGAAAACGCATACGGACACTATCACCATCGCGACAAAGGAGTTCAGCGCGTCGCGCGCCTTGTTTCCCATGGCGTAGATGCAGGCGAAGAAGAGCAGGAAGCTCATGGCGACCAGCGCCGCCCTCTGTCCAGCGTAAACAAAGTCCACGGCTACGCGGGCACGGGCTAAGAGCGACACGGAGTGTCCGTATATATCGGCAGCGCGCGGCATCCCCGCCATGAAGACCGCCACCGAGCCGTAGACGGCGCAGGCTATGCCGAGCGGGAAAAGAAACGAAATTATCTTCGAGACGCTAAATCCGTCCCGCCGGAGGTCATAGACCAGAACGGCCGCTAGTGGCAGGAGCAGCAGGGCGAAGTTTTCCTTAGCGCCAGTCGCCATAAACGCCGCGAAGCACATCAGCGGCCAAGACAGGCGATCCTTTTGCGCAATATGCCGCGCCACGGCGTACGTGAACAGCGCCGTCCATAAACAGCCGTAGATCTCGGCCGGCCCGAGTCTGCCCCATATGTCTATGTATGATGGAAGAGCGGAGAACAGCAGCATACCGGTCAGCACTATGGGCCAGGGGAAGAAGCGCCGTATCGACAGGCCTATCATAACGACGGACAGGAAGAATATCGCGGCATTGCACATAAACCACGCCCTTGCGTCTGTGCCGAAAAGCCACGTTTTCAAGGCGTAAAAGAAAAAGTAAGTCGGACGGTAGCGCCCTGACTGTCCCCAATGCCCTACCTCAGTTTCGGCCAGGGCGGAGCGCATGGAGGAGACAAAGCCCTGGTTTCCCTCGGTCATAGTGGCGTGAAGTGCAACTATGCCGTAGTCGTCGATGATCCAGAGCTTACCATACCAGAGCGGCCACATCATAAGGATTGTGACCGCCAAACCGAAAAGCCAAACGTACCTGCGCTGCAAATCAATCAGTCCTTTCCACAAATCAACACGGCGTTCCAGCAAAGCCATTTCAACGGAGGGCAAACACTTAGCAAAATATCGTCTACCCTCTTAAGCCTGTTGTAGAGCGGCCTCAACTCTTTTTCGTCCGTCACTATCTTTTTCCAATAGCGCTCCTTATTCGGGTCGACCCCATCGATCAGGTAGAACTTTAGGAATATCGCCAGAGTCGTAAGCCAGTATGCCGAAAACTCGCTCTTTGGGAAAAACGACCGTATCTCGCGGATGTCCTTCATCGTCAACGGGTGCTCGTCCTCGGTGCGGACGTTCTTCGCCAGCTTCCTGTAGACCTTGATGAGCGGGTTGTAGGCGATTGGGTCCCAAGAGACAAACATCCCCCCCCCCGCAAAACTCTGTTAACCTCGCGCATGGTGGAGGTAATATTGACGTGGTGAAGAAGGTTCCCGCAGTAGACTATGTCGAAAGTGCCGTCCGGCAAGCCCGTATCGTCGGAGGCGCACTTAAGCGTGTCCAGCGCGGCGCCGTGTTTGGCAGCCAGCCTTCGGGTTACATCTAGCATTCCGGAGGACAGGTCGCTCGCCGTCACGTTCGCGCCCTGCTTTGCCAGGTAAACGGACATCTCGCCGAAGCCGCAGCCCATCTCCAACACCCTTTTACCGCGCACGTCGCCGAGACGCGCTAAAATCGCCCTTATCTCCGGCATAGTGCTGATGCTCGGCAGGTCGACGACGATCTCGTCTATATCTACGTCCGCCGCCCAGAGGTCGTGAAACATTTCCTCGCCATCAGCCTCGCCCTTATTCGGCTGCGTCATCTTGTGGCTTCCCCCTTTCCTGCTGCCACGAGGTGGCCTCGCGGATGTAGCGCGGCCTGCCCTTGACCTCAACGTAAATCTTCGCTATATACTCGCCAACGACGGCTATCGAGAGAAGCTGAACCGCGCCCAGGAAAAACATTCCGGCGGCCAGAGTACTCCAGCCGGGCACGGTGACGCCTAAAAAGTGCATGCGTATCGTGTACAGACCATATAATAAGGAAAGAGCCATGACGACCAGGCCCATGACGCTCACCCAGCGGAGCGGCTGCGAGGAGAACGACGTTATGCCCTGCCATGCAAAGGAGAGCATTTTCGACAGAGGGTACTTCGTGCGCCCAGCCTTCCGGCCTAGGCGTGAGTAGAAGACGCTTTCGTGCCTGAAGCCCATAGACGGGAATATGCCCCTAAGGAAGACGTTCCTTTCTGGATAGCGGGACAGGGCGGCTAGCGCGGCGGCCCCGACCAGCCGGAAGCCCCCGTGCTGTGGGATGGTCTTTATGCCGAGCTTGGACATTAGCTTATAATAAATGGAAGCTGTTGCCCGTTTGAAGAGCGAGTCGGAAGCTCTGTCCGCGCGCACCCCGTAGACTATTTCGCTGCCACCGGCGAAGGCGTCGAGCATTGCGTCGACGGCCGAGATGTCGTCCTGAAGGTCGGCGTCGATGGTGATGACGCAGTCCACGTCAGGTGCGGCCTCAAGCATTCCGGCGAGGATGGCGTTTTGGTGGCCGACGTTCCCAGCGAGCTTCATGGCGCGGCAGTCGTCGGGATGCTGCTCCGCCGATGCCGAGATGAGCGGCCATGTCGCGTCACCACTTCCGTCGTCGACGTAGAGGGCGAAGCTTCGGCTCGATATTTTTCTGTCGGCCTTCAGGCGCTCGACAAGGGATTGAACCGCGGGGATGGTGAGGGGAAGGACTTCCTCCTCGTTATAGCATGGCAGAATCAGGGCGAGGGTAGGAGGGACAAAAATATCCCCTAGCCGCTCTTTCGAGAGCGCACTAGAGGTGCTGACCGCTGACCGCTGACCGCTGACCGCTGACCCATTGTATCTGCCTCCTTTCTGGTTGGCATCCGTAAAATTACTGAATTTTATTCAGCGTTCGGAAACTCATAACGATTCGTTGGCGACGTCCGCCATAAAGCGGAGCGAGGGCTACGCCCCCGCAAGCCCTGCTATGTCGCGCTCCTTCATGCCAGTGAGCCTAGCGATGTCGCGGAGGGGCATGTTGTCGGCCAGCATGTTGCGCACGACGGTCAAGATGCCCTCGGCACGGCCCTCGGTATGACCCTCAGCGCGGCCCTCTGTAAACCCCCTGGCCATGCCGATCTCCTCGCCCTCCTCGCGGGCGTTGCTGATCTCCACCCGCCGGGCGAACTCCTCCAGCGGCACTTCCTCCCAAACCATCTTGTACGCCTCCCTTAA
>JAISUL010000005.1 GCA_031272145.1 Synergistaceae bacterium | reverse complement strand
CTCTCCTTCCTGCCGGGCGAAAGCTCGCGGTCGATGAAACGTACGCTGGAGAAGCTCCTCCCGCCGTCGGGATACAGAAAGGCGGCGGCTAAGTCCAAAAACAAATGCCGCCGCTCCTCGCGGCAAAAGACGTACTTGAACAGCGAGTCGAACAGCCGGCGCAGACGGCCTCGCTTCAGGTAACGCTGCGCCCGCCGCTCCTCCTTAGGCGTCAACGGGGACTGGGGCATCCGCGTTCTCCGCTATTTGCTCCACTTGCTCCACTTGTTCCACTCGCTCCACCCGCTCGATCCTCACGTTGAACATCGGCAGCACCTCGGCCAGCGCCACCTCGACGGCTCGGCCACGCTCGGACAGGTTGTTCTCGTTCCTCGCCCTCTCTATGCGGGTCAGCAGCCACTGCAAGTACGCGGCGGTTCCGTCCGGCACCTGCCTTGCGTACTTCTTAACGGCGGCCAGCACCTTCTCCATGACGTCGTCCAGAGGCTCGTCGGAGAGGGCCTGCTCCAGCTTGGCCTGCTCCAGCCTCCACTCGGCGGCCACCCTCTGAGGCGTGTTCTTATCGTCTATGACGGCGAGGAAGTTCGCGTAATACCTCACCTCCCTCGCGTTGACCTGGCTCAGGACTCTCCGCGCGTCGGCCTCGTCGTCGTCCTGCTCTAGGGCGTTTTGGGCGTACATCCGCGCCTTCTCGAAGTCCGGCGCGTAGGCGACGTCGTTCCCAGACAAAATCCTCGCCGTGTCCTTCATAAACGCGACCCCGGCCTCGTTGGACAGGCCGAAGACCGCCATGCTGCGGTTCTCCATGCGGTCGAGGAAGTACGCCGCCTCGGCGACGCGGCCCTCCTGCTCCAAGATCAGGGCTAGCTTCCAGTCGATCTTGTCGTCCCACAGGTACCACCACTTGTGGTCGGCACGCGCTATCAGGTTGTCCATCAGGATATGGGCGCGGAGCAGGCGGTTGCCGTCGTCGGCGTAGGATAGGTCATTCACCCGGTCGAGGGCGTCCTTGACCATCAGAGACGCCTCCACCGCGTCGGCGTCCCTCACGTCGTAGGTCGTGAAGAACGGCAGCCCTCCGGTCGAGTAGCCGTCGTCCCAGCGCTCGGCGATGAGCCTGACCGCCTCGGCCACGTAGGTCAGCCAGTTCTCCATGAAGTCGAGGGCCGACCTGTGTCCGGCGATTATCTCCGTGTATATCTCCTTCCACTCCTCTATGGCCTCAGACGTGGGCAGCTCCCTCAGGGTGAAGAGGCGGGCCATGCCGGCCATGACGTAGCTCTGCCCCACGAACTCCAGCACACCGCTGACCGCGTGGGTCTTGTCCAGAGCGTCAGCCGTCTCCACGGAGAGCTTTACCCTCTTCTCGCGCGGCAGGCCGGGCGCCGTCGCCTGAGCGACCTTCGCCTCGACGACGTTCAGGCGCTCGCGGGTGGAGGCGATGGCCTTTATCGACTGCTCGACCTTCGTATACACGCCTGCCGCGGCCTCGGCACGGCGCTCCTTGGAGTACGCCGCGTCGCGGATGACCTCCGCCGGAGTGCGCGAGAACGAGTCGTGCAGGTTGGCCTTCATCCAGTCGGCCAGAGGCATCACCTTCGTGCCCTCGATCATGGCACCGCCCTCCGTGCAGTTGAAGACCGGCATGTCCAGCCCGGCGACGATGCGCTCGAGTATTCTAAGGAAGAGGAGCCATATCTCGTGGGTGACGACCGTGCCACCGAGCGTGCCTGGCACCAGGATGTCGCCCTTCTGAGGCGTGTAGCCGCGCTCGGTCTCGATGCGGCGCGCCGACCAGTGGACGGTCGACCCGGCGTGAGTGACTCGTCCTGGGCCGTAGGACAGGTCCTGACCCATGAGGGCTATCGACGAAGCGCCCATATTCGCGGCGAGCGAGACGCCCATGTGGGCGACGGACATGCCAGACACCATGACCTCGCCGCCAAGCAGGCCGCCAAGCAGCCAGTTGTCCATGGGAACCTCCTGCTTGCCCACGACGATCTTCGGGCCAGGCCACTTGCCCGCGGCCTCCGGAACGCAGACCGCCTGAGTGACGAGAAGAACCTTTTTCGCCTCCTCGGGGAAGCGAGTCCAGACCTTTTCGAGGTAGTGGTAGACCGGCGTGCCGCGCTCAAGCGCCACGGCTATGTGAGGGACTATGCCGGCCTCAAGGAGCTTGCGCAGCGCTGTGTCGGCGCAGATTATGACGGCGCGGTCGCGGTTTTCCTTCAGCAGGTGCACGTTCTTGTCGAGGGACGGGCCTGACGCGACCCATATGAACGGGCGCCCTTTGAAGTCGGCGCGCAGGGCGTCCACCGAGGGCATGAGCGCTATCCATGGCGAGGACATGGATATCTGCCGGAAGCCCAGCAGCGTGTCCTCGGCGGAGTTCCCCAGCTCCTGAATCTTCGTTATGATCCTCTCGCGCACGGCCTTTTGGAGGGTGCTCATGCTCTGCGAAAACGCGGCAAGCTCCCCTGGGTGCGCCCATATTTTCGCGTTTGCGGCTATGTAGAGGCCGAGCTGTATGACGTTGACCTCCAGCGCCTCCTCGACCGGGGCCTCCTTGGGCTCCACCGCGAAGGACAGGCGGCACCCGGCCGGCGCCGCCGAGTAGACGGCCGTGCTGCGCAGGACTGCAGCGATAAGCTCGATATTCGGCTCCAGCACGAGCACGCCCGGCGTATCGGCTGGGATAGCGCGCAGGGAGCGAAAGAGCCAGTCGTCCACCCCGACGCCGCACAAAAATATCAGGGGCAGGGTCTCGCCTTCCCCCCATGGCGGGGTGGGGAGCGCGTTCGGCTGGAAGAACGGCTCGGAGGCAAGCCCGGTTATCCACTTGCCCGCCGGAGTGACCATCTCGTCGTATTTTGGCTTGTGCCCCGGCTCCTTGGCCCACTCCTCGAGTTTAGCGGCGAGCATCGGCTGCCTCTTGCGAAGCTCCCTCATGTTGGCGTCCCATATGGCGCTCGCCGCCTTGTGCTTATGCTGTCCCATCTGGATCGTCCCTCTTGTAGCCGCCGACCTTGACCGTCTTCAGCTTGGAGAGCTTGGAGAAGGTGGAAAGCGGCAGCCGCGGCGCCGCATCCGGCTGGGAGGCCTCGAAGTCCGCGGCCTGCCGGTTCGCCGCGACTATGGAGTCCCAGAGCTCCTTGCGCCATATCTGCGTGGTCTTGGGCGCGTTTATGCCGAGGCGAACCACGTCGCCCCTTATGTCCACGACGAAGACCTCGACGTCCTCGCCTATCTGGATTGACTCGTTAACCCGCCTGCTGAGAACCAGCATCAGAGGCTGCCTCCTTCCGTCACTGTGCCCGACGAGGCCCTGAGCGACGCCTTGGCGCTTTCCGGGAAGACCTGGTGCTGAATGGGATACTCCTCGTTGAGGGCTATCACCTGAACTGCCCTGCGGCTCTTGATGTTGACAAGGATGGGGGCGCGCAGGTTGGCGGTCATGTCCCACGGGGCGTTTTCCGGTATAGAGACCACGATCAGGAGCGCCATGTCCTTGGGGTCTATAGACCCTGTGAGGTCGAGCTCGTCCTCCGGAATCTTTGCGTTGTAGTCCGGCATTATCGCGTCGGGAGTGGTGACGGGCAAAGCCAGCTCGCCGTCCTCGATGTTCTGAAGCCATTTGATGGCGTTGTCCTCGTCGCCGGCGAGGAGCCAGCTGTGATTTCTCTCGAACGCCGGGATTCCTCGCGGGAAGAAAAGCACGTCGTCCTCGGAGTACTCGATCTCGCCGAAGCGAGAGCTGACCAAAGTACGCACCTTTATAACCTCCAGTGTCGCAAAATTTAGGCCCAAGGCCGTAATTGGCGCTTGGGCCTCACGCCGCTAAGTTACGTAAGCGGCTTCCCCTCAGCCGGCCTGAGGCTGTACGGCGAAGACCGGAGCAGGCGCCGCAGCAGACTGCCGGAGCCTTGCCCTTGCCAGCTCCGCGTCGGCGCGGGCGACGGCTAAAAAGGCCGGGTCACGCTCTGCCGCCGCCGCCGCTAAGTACCCGACTATCAACTCTTCGCTGTCTAGGTAGTCGACAACGTCAAAGACACTGAAATTAACCATCTCTGCCCACGCTCCTCTCGTGCTCCTTAGTCATGCCCGCGCCGCTTAGCTTCGCCGGTGGCCCCTAATCTCCGCACTTCCTTACGACAGGAAGCTCAGCAGCGTCGGCTGCACTACGTAACTTATCGTCCCTAGGCTCGCCTGGTAGATCGTCTGGGCAAGCATGAGGTCAGTCACGATCTTCTCCAGGTCGACGCCCATGATCCTCTCGTGCTCCTCGGTCATGCTTATGTCGTTGAGCTTCAGCCTCGTGACGTTGTTGTCGTACCGCTGCTGGAGCGCGCCGCTTGTGGAGACGGACTTCAGCAGCGCGTCCATGAAGCTGTCGATCAGAGGCAGGAGCTTGTCGACCAAGTCGTCGCGGTTCTCGGCACGCACGGCCGCAGTGATGTCGTCCAACACGCCGAAGAAGTTCTGCTCCGTTCGGTTGGAGCCGCTCCGGGTAACGACGTTCTGATTAAATATACCAGGCGCAGTGCGGTCCACGTTTGCGAGGTCGTAACCCCCCCGGTAGGGAGTCGAGGATGACGCCGTGCCCAAGAAGGCGTATGCCCCGTAGGTGCTCCACGCCCCGTTGTCAAAGACCATGATGTCACTGCTGCCCTGCAGGACGGCGTTGTCCGGCGCAGTTAGCTGAGTGACGGTGGTTCCGACCAAGTAATAGACATCGTCGGTTCCACTGCTCGTAACCCCAACGGCCTCGCCAGCAGCAAGCGCGCCGGTCAGGTTCCATTTAGGCGTTGCCGCGTCGTAGGTATATACGTCGCCGGTCGCGGTGTCAAGGTACGTGTCTCCGTTGGGCGCCGCCGCCGTCGGCACGCCTGATCCGGCGTCCGTCACGGTGCTCACGCTGGAGACCACAGGCCCCTGATAGGTGCCAGCAGTGAACGACACAGGCGTGGTGGTGTCGTCGACGGTTATGCCGACGTTGGAGTTCACCGTCACCGTGTATCCCCTCGGCGACCATATGTTCAAGTGGCCCTCGTCGCTTAGCTCCGCCCGCACGTCGTAGTCCTGCATGCGGGCGTTGATGGTCTCCACCAAATCCTCGGCGTCGATGCCGTTGCCGTTCACGTCGAGCATGGCATTCAGGTCTATCGTGTGGGTGTAGCCGGCCACGGTTATGCTGAACGTCGCGCCGGTGCTTGGGAGGGTAGGCCAGTTCGTCAGGTCGACGTCGCCCTCGATCGCCGTGCTCAAGAGCAAATCGTCCTGCGCGACGGTGCCCACCACGTCGACCACGTTCACCGGTGATCCGTCCTTCGCGGCTATCGACAGGATCGGATTATCGCCGGCTAGGTATCCGACGTTGCCCATGTTGGCGTCGAAGTAGTTCACGTAGAGCCAGTCCCCGGCGGCTGCGCGCAGCCTGTCCATTATGGCCTTGGCCGTGTCCCCGGCGAAGACCTCGATCTCTACCGAGTGCCCCAGGGTCTCGAAGCGTATCACGCCGCCTTCCTCTATAGGCTCGTCGTCCGTGATCTCCAGCAGCGACGTCACGCCCCCGTGGATGCCCATCTGCGCCGCTATGCCCGACGTGTAGGACTCGTTCCAGCTTGGGTCAGGCACCGGCAGGTCGACCACCTCGAAGGGCTCCCCCGTGATCGCGACCAGCGAGGCCGAGCCGGTCAGCTGCTTGCCGTTCGCGTCCACCGGGATGACCACCTGCATGACCTCATATCCGGCCTCGGAGTTGACCTGCTTCGCTATCTGCTCCATGACCTTCACTCGGTCGACGTTGCCGGACTCGTCCACTATGTCCTTCTTCCTCAGGCGGATGTCGTAGGTCTTGCCGCAGGTCATCTGGACGCGCACCATCGCGGCCAGGTTGCTGTCGAGGCACGGGGCGGTCGGGAGGACTATGGGCTCGACGCCGGTCTTCTCGTCCGAGCGGGTCGCGGTCGAGAGGCCGAGCTCCTCGGCGTAGCGGTACTCGTTCATGTCCATCAGGGACACGGACTGCCCGTCCGCGCTTCGGATCACTATGCGGCTCGTGCCCTTCTCGTAGTTGGCGCTCGTGCCCATGCCGGTCTCTGTGTCGTCGGTCGGGGGCACGTTGCCCGATACGTCCACCGTGACCTCCAGCCAGCCGGCCCCGGCGTTCTTCAGGCGGTCGGCTATCTGGGACAGGGTGTACTCCCCAGGGCCTATCGTGATCTCCGTCACGTGAGAGCCGCTCATGACCCGCCAGCGAAGCTGCTCGCCAGCCGCCACGGTGATCTTCTCGTCCGGCTCGTACTCGCGGCTCTTCAGGGCGGTCTCCATGCAGAGGTAGTCGAAGACGTCGATGTGGCTGTGGTCGGTGGGCCTCACCCGCTCCGTGGACTTCACCGCGCCGGTCTCCTCGCCGCTGCTCGTGTTCACCGAGTACTCGGAGAAGTCGAACAGCGACATGGCCATGCCGGTGCCGGAGATGGTAAAGGACGGGTAGTGCAGGCTCTCCTCGGCAGTGGCCACAGCGAGCGGGTCGGCGGGCTCGGCTCCGGTGCGCTCGGCCACGACGACAAGCTGCGTCCCGTCGGCGGACGTCCGGCAGTATATCCCCTCGATGGAGTCGATCTTGCTCGCCACGTCGGCAAGGGTATCGTCCTCGTTGATGTATATAGTGACCGGGAAGCCGTCGCCCAGAGTCAGAGTCAGAGAGCTAGAAGAGCTGCTAATAGAAGATGCTGTCCCGAAAAGCTGCTCCGTGCCGCCCGCGTTGCCGGAAGCGTCGCTGACGGACACAGTTCCGGTGTCGGAGTGGAGCGCCAGGCGGCCCGCCACGAGCTCGGCGAAGTTTGACCCGCCGGTGTTGGCGTTGGGGAACGCCGCGTTCAGCGCCTCCGTAAGCTCTGTGATCGTGCGGTAGTCGTCGAGGTTGAACGTCTTCGTGACGCCGTTGACTGTCACGTCGACGCTCTTTCCTAATCCGTCGCCGCCCCAGCTGAGCAGGTTGACTGTGCCGGATATGCCCTGAACGTCCGGCGACGCGCTCTTCGTCGCCGAGCCGAACACCGATTGAGTGCCGGAGCCGGAGACCTGAAGCGTGCTACCGTCAGGCCCGACCAGCACGATGTGCCCCGCCTGGACTGTGGCCGTGACGCCAGTCCCGTCAAGTGTGCCGGCAGTGGCCGGGTCGTTCATCCAGTCGGCCAGCTCCTCCACCGTAGAGCCGTTGAATGTGCTGAGGTCGAACGCCGTGCTGCCGCCGTTGATGATCGCTCCATCCAGAAATACCCCGAGCTCGCCGCTCAGCTGCTTGGTCAAATCCGGCTTTACGGAGCCTATGAGCATCGTTTGGTTCCAGTCCAGGGACGAGCCCATTTTCTTCTGTAATCCGGCTATCTCCTGGGGCATGGGCATGTAGTCGGTGTCGGGCCAGCCGGTCACGGAGATGGGTTCGCCGGTGTTGCTCTTGAAGACCAGGCGCTGTTGGCCAGCTGCGTAGTCCTTTTCTACCGAGGCTGTGACCAGCATGTCGGCGCCCTGCTCTACAAGGGCGCGGTTGACCAGGGTCGCGAGGTCGTCGAGCGATATGGACGAGAGCTCGCCCGGGTCGCGGAAGCGGTTGTAGTCCGTGGCGTCGGTGCCGCCGTTCGCGACCTCGTCTATCCACTGCTCAGGTATGAAGACCGAGAGGGTGCGCCCACCCACCGAAATCTGAACCTTCTCCTCGCGCCCCGTCCATCCCCAGTCGAGCGGCACGTAGTGGCTGCATATGAAGTAGGACTCGTAGTTACTCGGCATGACGTCCTCCCCGGTGAAGGACACGTCGCTCAGCACGCCCTCGGCGATCTCGTAGCGCAGGCGCTGGTCGGAGCCGACGTAGGTTATATTGCCGTTCGCGTCCTCGACGAACGGGGCTGTGCTGCACGATGCCCCGCCGAAGATGTACTTGCCCGCTATCTTGGTGTTCAGCGTGTCCAGAAGCTGGCCCTTCAGCGCGATTATCTCCTGCGCTATGGCCTCGAGGGACGTGCTGTCCAGAGCGCCGTCGCCGGCGTAGATGACCTTGGTGCGTATCTGCTGAAGTATGTCTATCGCGGAGTCCATCGCCTCCTCGGCGTAGCGAAGCATGGTGCTCCCGTCCTCCTGGTTCTCGATGTACTGGCTGTTGACCCTGATGGACGACTCGATGGCCAAAGCACGGGTCACCGCCCCGGGGTTGTCGGAGATTTTCTGGTACTTCCTCTCGGTGGCGAGCTGTGTCTGAAGGTCCAGAAGGTTCTGCAGGTTGTTCTGAACCAACCCCCACATCCCGCTGTACATCATCATGGTCGTAACGCGGCCCATAGCCTTTACCTCCCCTGTCTTATGCCGTTATAGGCCGACCGTGCCGAAGGAGTTGATGATCCGGTCGAGCATCTCGTCGATGGTGGTGACGTAGCGGGACATGGCGTTGAAGGCCTGGTTGAACCTCAGGATGTCGAGCATCTCCTCGTCTATGTTGACCCCCATCACGGACTGGCGCTGGGCGTCTATCTGGTCGACCAGGTTCTGCTGGGCCTCGGAGAGGAGAGAGGCGCGCCCCGCGTCGCTGCCTATCTCGGCCAGGTACTGCTCGTAATACTCCCTCAGAGTCGCGCTGCCGCTGCCGAGCAGCTTGGCGTTCATCAGCTCGGCCATGCGCGCCGCGTTCTCGCCGCTGCCGTCGCCGTCGCTGACGCCGATGAAGAGGGGGTTGCCGTTCGCGTCGAGCTTGCCGATGGCGGCACCGATGAGGCTGACGTCGTTCTCCACCGCGTGCGAGACGGAGAGGGCGCTGGCTGCGCCGTACTTGGTGCTCAGGGCGTCGAAGAACGCCACGCCGGTGGTGGTGGTGTTATCGCCTATTCCGTAGCCTGAGTACTGGTAGGCGTTGAAGTTGTTGACCAAAGTCCAGGCCAGTTCGTCGAGCTCGCCCTGCAGGTGCGGGATTATGCCGTCGCGCAGGTCTTCGAGCGCCTTTATCTCGCCGTTTTGAACGTGGTGCCTCACAGTTATGGCGGTGCTCCCCACGCCCTTCAGGTCGAGCCAAATCCCCTCGCTGACCGTGTCCATGACAGTGGCCGAGTAGTCGGTGCTACCCGCCGCCGGCACGCGCCGCGCCTGCTCGAACGTGTTGTCCGCCGAGAGGTACCGGATCGAGTCAAACGTAAACGAGGCGTCCTCCGCGACCTTGGAGTAAGCCGTAACCTCTCGGTACGAGGATTGAGTAAGAATGTCGCCGCTGTCGTCGGTGATGGTTACGCCCGTCGCAAACTGAAGGTACTGCCTGCCAGTGACGGGGTCGGTATGCACTGTGGGAGCGACAGGGAGCATTGCCTTCAGGAGGTCGCTCACGAGCAGCTCGCCGTTTGGCCCGGTCGAGCTATTCGTGCCGTCGCTCCAGTTGGATCCGTCCCACGTGAGCGTGACGGTCGTGGTCGTCGTGCCGTCGTCAATTGTGAACGACTTGGTCTCTCCGACCGTCGTCCCGGCATACAGCACTACTCCGTCCGTGCTGCTGACGGCCGGGTCGACGAAGTACGTCTGGGGCACTTTTATTCCGGTGTTCTCTAGGCTCACCAGGCCGAGGCGGCGCAGGGTCTGCATGTTTCCGTCCTCGTCGCCCATCAGGGTTATCCTCTGGGCCTCGCCCGCGACGTCGGCGGCTATGGTGAGGTACCACGACCCGTCGGAGTTCTGGAGGAGCTCGGCGTGAACCCACTGCTCCGGCTCCGTGATGCCCAGAGCCGCGTTGTACTTCTCGTTGATCTTGTTGCGGATGGTCTCAAGCGAGTCGGTCTCGTCTATGTCGATGGATATGACCGGGCTGGGGTTGGCCATCCCCATCTTGGAGGCCAGGTCCCCGTCCACGTCGGTTATCGACATGAGGTAGTTGTTCGCGGAGCTAATATAGAAGCTCGTGGTGACCCCGCTGGCGTTCTTAGTCTTATTGACCGTGAAGGCAGCGTCGCCGGACGACGGCAGCACCTTCGTCAGAAAGTCCGTGAGATCGTCGACGGTCAGGTGCGACGTAGCGCTGGGCGAGGCGTTGCTCCCCGTCGGGTCGGTGTCGCTGGTCATCCTCCACTTGCCGTTTATGTCGTCCCAAGCCACGGTTATATCGATCTGGTAGTCATTGGCCCCTATGCGGAACGTGTACGAGTCGCCTGCCTTGCCCTCGCCCAGGATGTCGCCCGGGTCCATGTCGCCGGGGTTCGCGGTGTTGCTGAAAATATTCGAGTACACGCGGGTGCCCTGAGTTCCGACCTGTATGCGGAACCCGGTGCTGAGGCCCAGGGCCTCGGTCGTGGTCATGGGGCGGGTGAGCATCTTGATGTTGCTGTCCACCGGGCTCTGCTTGTACGCCCCGTCCGGGTCGAGGCAGTACGGGTCGGCGCCGCCTATCGTCCACTCGAGGCCGTTGGCCAGCCGGTCGACGCGAAGCTGGTGGACTCCCTCAGGCCCGGTGGCCAGGGCCAGGGCCACGCTGGGGTTGTCCACTATGTCGAACTCGTTGTTGGCGACCTGAACGTCGTAGTATGTCTGGTTGTTCCACTGGAAGGCGTGGGCGACCAGCTCCCTGACCTGGTTGCCCTGGACGAGGGTGCGGCCGTTCAGCGTTATGAAGAACTCGCCCGTGGTGTCCCCGGAGGCGTACGGCTCCTGAATGTCGATGTCGATGAGCTCGGTCAGCCTGTCGAGGAGCAGGTCGCGCTTGTCCAGCAGGTCGTTGGGGTTCTGGCCGCTGGCCTTCACCTGGTATATGGACGTGTTGAGCTCGGCCACCTGATGAAGGAGGGAGTTGGCCTCGTCCACGAGGGAGACGATCTCGTTGTTGGCCATGTCGGCGTACTGGTAGTAGCTCTCGGCCAGAGTGTCGAGTGCCGAGCCTATGGAGTTGGCCGACTGGACGACCGTCTCGCGCGCGGCGGAGTTCGTCGGGTCCTTCGAGAGGTCCTGAACGGCGCTCCAGAACGTGTCCAAGTCCTCAAGGATGCCGGCGGACGCTGGCTCGGAGATGTACATCTGGAGCGAGGTGTAGAAGTCGTTGACTCTGTTCCAATATCCTAGGGTGCTCATCTGCGACCGGTACTGGAGGTCTAGAAAGGCGTCGCGTATGCGTACGATGTCGGAGACGGTGACGCCCGTGCCGATCTGTCCGGCGACGACCGGGCTTGAGAGGCCTGGCGCGGCGAACGGGTCGGTGGTGACGTAGTTGGCCCTCTGACGGGAGTATCCCGTGGTTCCGGAGTTGGCTATATTATGCCCCGCCGTGTCTATGCCCTGCCGGAACGCGTTGAGCGCTACCTTGCCCATTTCCAGACCGTAGAAACTATTGAGCATTTTTCTTCACCCGATCTTTATTAATAAAGGGCAGGATCACGCCGCTTCGTGCTTCATGACTCCTACCCCTTCAAATCCACCCCTGAGCGCGAGAAGTCCATGTTGACGCGCCGCCATTCTGAGAGGAGCATGGCGCCGAAGCGCTCGTTCTGCTCTATGAGGCCGCCCAAGATCAGCATCTCGGACTTCAGGGCGAGGACTGCGTGTTTAAGCCGTCCCCCGGCGTCGAGGAGCGCTCCGCCTCCTGCTGCCTTCGCGATGGCGGAGAGAACCGGCTCGCATCCGAGCGCTGCGGCGATCTCCGAGGTGAGCCGCGTCCTCGCGGCCTCCGCGGTCTGAACCGTGAAGGAGGCGTCCTGCATCTCCTTCATAAGGTCCTGCATGTTGCCGCGCTCGTCCGCCGCGCTCGCTGCTCCTCCGCCTCCGCTGCGCTTCACGCTCTCCCTGAGGGCCGCCGCCACGTCGAGCAGCGCGCTTATGGCATCCGCCTCGTCGAGAACGGCGTCAGTCAAGGCCGCCGCCACGGACGGCCCGCTTTCCCCACGCGGCTTGCCCCCGCCAGGCGGCTTGCCTCCGCCGGATGTCCTGCTCCCCGCAGACGGGCTGCCGGGGACGGGCATGCTGCTCTTACTCCGGGTTCAGTACGCCCGCGAGGTAGAGGCTGTAGGCGACCTGCTCAAGGGGAGGGTTGTACTCTCCCACTTCGACGAGGCCCTTTATCTCCTCGACCGCGTCTTCACGGACGTCTGGTACATCTTTGAGCGTGCCCATAGCGCGGGCGAGCTCCACGGCGAACGGGCTGAACTCCGCCTCGTCGCTTTTTTCTCCCGTCTCGGCAGGGGCGTTCGAGTAGGTCGATGCCCTCGATCCGGACACGCCGGATGCGCCGTAAAGGGAACGAGTCTTTTCAACTATGTCGATCATAAGAAACGACCTCCTCCAATGCCTCGGACACTCGTGCTCCCGTCCTCGGCTGTTTTTTTATCGGCACGGCCGCGCTGGCCTTTAAGCGAAAAAATTTAGAAAGACCCGGAATTTTCTTCCATTTTCATCGGCGGAACGACTTGACAACCGGCGTTTTGATGCTAGAATATACAGTGAGCGTTTGCGCGCGTCCATGCACATCTGCGCCGCGCGGACGCTGGGGAATGGTGCAATGGCAGCACGCCTGACTCTGGATCAGGTAATTGGGGTTCGAGTCCCTGTTCCCCAGCCAGTGTGGCCCCATCGACTAGCGGCCCAGGTCGTAGCCCTCTCAAGGCTAAAACACGGGTTCGAATCCCGTTGGGGCCACCATTTTTATCCCCCTCTTTCCTCCCTCTCCCCCTCCCCTAAAATCACATGTTACACGCCACAGAACGACCCTATATATAATAGAAGAAACAAGCTAGCTGCAGCGTGTAACACGCGCTTCAATGCCCCGCGGGCGGCTGCTTCGCTACTCCGTCAGCTCTCCGGCCATCAGAGCGAGGACCTTTGCTCCGTGCATCACGGCCTCCTCGGCAAACGTCATGTCCCTCACGTGCAGGCCGGGCACCAGGTCGGCGCCTATGCCTATCACGGTGGTCTTCAGGCCAGGGATGTGCTGGGCGTAGTAGTGGAAGTCCTCGCCGCCCGGCGTCTCCATGGGCGGAGCCAAGCCCTCGTCCCCCAAGACCCGCGTTATAGCGCGCCTCGCGATGTCCACCGCCTCCTCGTCGTCCTGGGCCGCAGGGCAGCCGGTGCGCCACAGGCACTCGGCCTCGGCGCCGCACACTGCCGCTCCGTGCTCTATGGCGGCCTGAAGGCGGGAGCGCAGGTCGGCCATGACCTCGTTCGTCTGAGCCCTCACGTCCAGAACCATCTCGGCGAGGTCGGGGATGATGTTGAACGCGTTCCCCCCGCACTTGATCATCGTCACCTTGGCCGAGTGCGGCACGATGGGGTTCACGTGGACGCTGTTCACCGCGAAGACCACAGCAGCGGCTGCCTCGGCGGCGTTGACCCCGAGGTGCGGACGCGCGCCGTGAGCGCCCTTGCCCTTGATCGCGGCGCTCATCATGCCCGACGCGGCGTGCCTAAGCGACGGCGTGATCTTCCCAAGCGGGAGCTCGTGTATCGAGCGCAGGTGGGTGCTGAAGAAGTACTGGAGCCCCTCGAGGGCGCCGCTCCTTATGATCGAGAGGGCGCCGTCCGCCAGCTCCTCGGCCGGCTGGAAGACTATCCTAAGCTCGCCCCGGCGTACCGCTCCGGTCTGGGCAAGGGCAGCCGCCGCCCAAAGAACCTCGGTCGAGTTCGCGTCATGCCCGCAGGCGTGGTTGGCTACCTTGGCCCCGTCCACGTCAAACACCAGCGCGTCCATGTCGGCCCTAAGCCCAACCACCGGGCCATGCTGGCCTCCCTTCAAAACCCCGACGACGCCTGTCCCCCCGACGCCGGTCTTGACCTCGTAGCCGAACCCCTCCAGGGCCTGCGCGAGGTACGCCGCGGTGCGAAGCTCCTTGTTGCCCGGCTCGGGCATCGAGTGAAGCTCCGCCAGCGTGCGAAACAGGCCCTCCGCGTTCTCGTCCAAATACCTGATAAGCGGCGCGCTCATGGCTATTCCACCTTTCGTCCAAAAAATCTTCTCCTAGGCTCAAGCCTAAGCCGAAGGCCATTATATAATGTAGAGCCGGGGCGCTGCTCCGGCAAGGGGGAGTCAACAAATGGAAACCGAGGAAATCATCGGCCTCATCAAGAACTCGAAGAAGAAGACGCCGGCTCGGGCGTTCATCAGCGGAGAGCTAGCCGGACTGCAGGTAGGGGAAGCAGGGAAGGCAGAGGGAAAACTACTCTGCGTGCGCGGCTCGGACTTCGGCATGATCTGGGGCGACCTAGCGGACATCGAGGAGTTTTTGGCCGCGGAGGAGAAGAAGCGGCGCTTCACCGGCGTCCATATCGAGGTCACGGCCAGGAACTCCGCCGTGCCCATGGCAGACCTCGTGAAGTACGACGCCCGCATCGAGCCCGGCGCCGTCATCCGCGACATGGTTGAGATAGGCAGGGGCGCAGTCGTCATGATGGGCGCGGTCATCAACATCGGCGCGGTCATAGGCGAGGGCACCATGATCGACATGAACTCCGTCGTCGGCGGGAGGGCGCAGATCGGCGCTAGGTGCCACATAGGGGCCGGAGCGGTCGTCGCCGGGGTCATAGAGCCAGCGTCCGCCGTCCCGGTCGTTATAGAGGACGGGGTGATGGTCGGGGCCAACGCGGTCGTCCTCGAGGGAGTGCGAGTAGGGGCCGGAGCGGTCGTCGCGGCTGGCGCGGTCGTGACGAAGGACGTGCCGGCGGGCGCGGTCGTGGCCGGCTCGCCCGCCGCCGTCGTCAAGATGGCCGACCAGCGCACAGCGTCAAAGACCGCGATAGTCGAAGACCTGCGCAAGTTATAGAAGAGTAACGAAGCCCATGAAGAGTGAGATCGTCGTTCAAAAATACGGCGGGTCGTCTATGGCTGGGCCGGAGCGGGTGCGCGGCGTGGCGGCGCGCGTCGCAGCGAGGCTCGCCTCGGAGCAGGGCGCCAAGCTCGTCGTGGTCGTCTCCGCCATGGGGAAGACAACGGATGGACTCTTGGCCCTGGCCAGCGAGGTATCCCCGACTCCGGCTCCCCGTGAGACGGACATGCTGCTCGCGACGGGCGAGCAGGTCTCAGCGGCTCTGCTGACCATGGCCCTGCTTGACCTGGGGATTCCAGCCGTGTCGCGGAACGCCTTCCAGCTCGGGGTCGTGACGAGCGCGAACTACAGCAACGCCCGAATAATGGATATTGACGTGTCGAGGCTCCTTGGCGACCTGGAGGACTACGACGTGGTGGTCGTGACCGGATTTCAGGGCGTGACCGAGAGGGGCGACCTGACGACGCTGGGGCGGGGCGGCTCTGACACGTCCGCCGTGGCGATCGCCGCGAAGCTATCCAGGGTTTCCGGCGTCCTGTGCGAGATATACAGCGACGTGCCTGGCATCTTCGCCTGCGACCCAAACAAGGTGCGCGGCGCTCGGAAGCTGGACTACATAAGGTACGACGAGATGCTGGAGCTGGCGTCGCTTGGGGCCAAGGTTCTGCACATGAGGGCAGTCGAGCTGGCGCGGAAGTACGGCGTGGTTCTGTACTGCGCGTCGACCTTTTCCAACGAAAGGGGAACGTATGTCGTGAGGGAGCTTCCTGAGTGGCTGGAGAGCCCGGTCGTCACAGGCGTGACCGTGGCTCGGAGCCAGACGCGGTTCGTGGTGAGGCGCATAAGCGGCTCGGACGCGCTGACCGGAATTTTCGACGCCCTGGCCGACGCCGGGGCAAACGTGGACATGATCTCGACCGTCAGCGCAGGGGACGAGACGTTCATGGCGTTCACGATAGCGTCGTCCGAGGCGGTCAGAGCCAAGCGTGCGCTCGCAGCGCTTGACTGCGAGGCAGAGGCCGGAACGCCGGTGGCGAAGGTGTCGGTTGTCGGCGACGGAATGAACGCCGCGACTGGGGTGGCTGGCCGCGTCTTCGGAACCCTGCGGCACATGGGCGCGGACATCATGGGAATATCGACCTCGGACATCAACATCTCCGTGCTGGTGGCCGAGGACGAGGCCGACGAAGCCGTCGAGGCACTGGCGAACGAGTTCGGACTGACGTCGGACTCCTAGTTATCCACACCTAGGGCTTCGATTTCCTGTGGATAAGTGTATAATCGGCTTCGCTGGTTTAGATTTAGCGCTCCTGATGTGGATAAGTTGCGTGGAAAGGTTAAGATACCGATGCCGTCTCAATCTCAAAAAGACCTGCGGAACCTCTGGCAGGACATAACCGACGGGGCCGCCCTTCCCGACGGAACAGCCGAGCTCTGGCTCAAGACGTGCACCCCCGTCTCCCTCGAGAACGGCGCGCTCGTCGTGGACACGGGCAACGCCTTTGTGAGGGAACAGATCGAGCGGCAGTTCCTCCCGGCGCTCAACCGATCGGCCAATACAGTCGGCGAGAAGGCTGGCATCCCCTTGAGCGCCGTCAGCCTCCGCGCGTCCGACCCGGACGAGGCGAAGAGGAAGCAGGTGCTGGACGGGCGCGCCAAGGAGCTAGCCAAGTCGAGCTTCCGGAGCAGCCTCAACCCGAAATACACGTTCGAGTCCTTCGTAGTCGGCAAGTCCAACAGGATGGCCAACGCCGCCTCGCTCGCCGTCGCCGAGCAGCTGGCCTCGTCCGACGCGGACCTGCACGACAAGCTCTACAACCCCCTCTTCATATGGGGAGGCGTCGGCCTCGGCAAGACTCACCTCATGCACGCCATATGCCACTACGCCCTCGACCGCCGCTCAAACCTCAACGCCCTCTACGTGAGCTCGGAGAAGTTCGTCAACGACTTCATCCAGTCCATCCAGACCAAGCACACGTCCGAGTTCAAGAACAAGTACAGGGGCGTCGACGTCCTGCTCATCGACGACATCCAGTTCATCGCGGGCAAGGGCGGCAGCCAGGAGGAGTTCTTCCACACGTTCAACACGCTGAACGACGCCCGAAAGCAGATAGTGATATGCTCTGACAGGCCGCCCTCCGAGCTCCAGGACATAGAGGACAGGCTGCGCACCCGCTTCAACTTCGGAATGGTGGCGGATATAAAGCCACCGGACAACGAGACGCGCATAGCCATCCTGCGCCAGAAGGCCGCCGATATGGGCCGCGGCGCGCCGAACATGCCAGACGAGATAATCTCCTTCCTCGCCGCCGGCATCCCGAGCAACATCCGCGACCTCGAGGGGGCTCTGAACCGCGTCATCCACTCGGCCACGCTCCTCAAGGAGGACATAACGATCGAGAACGTCTCGAACTGGCTGAAGGACGTCCTCAAGGAGACCCCTGGGGCTCAGGTCACTGTGAGCGGGATTCAGGCGACGGTCGCAGAGCACTACGGGCTCGACTCGGACGACCTCCTCGGCTCGAAGCGCACGAGCGAGCTGGCCCTGGCTCGGCACGTCGCCATGTACCTGTGCCGCGAGATGATGGACGGCATGAGCCTGTTCGAGATCGCCACCGCGTTCCGCAAAAAGGACCACACGACGGTCATCCACGCTCACGATCGAATATCGCGTATGCTTAAGAACGACGAAGCGCTCCGAGCAGCGGTGGGCGCGATAAAGGAAAGGCTGAACGAGGTGAAGTAAGGTGAAGTAAGGTGAAGTAAGACGCCCGTGGAAAAACCCGGGGGCAACCCGTGGGTTTTTTCTGTTGGGGCTGTGGATTTCTCAGCGAACATGTGGACAAGAGCGCCGCTCACGAAGCACTCTTCCACATCGTCCACATCGGGCGGGCGGATTTCCACCGCGGATTCACAGCGCCTCATCGGCGTTCCAGCTGGCGCTGCGTCTGGGCTTTCAGGGATTTTCCACAAACCAGGCGGCCTTATTGTTTCTACTTCTTTTTTTATTTGAAAAACATGCAATAAAAGCGGATGGAGGACGAACCATGAAGATTCAGATCAACAGGCCGGAGTTCATCAAGGCATGGCAGATGGCCGAGAGAGTTGTGAACCCCAAGGGCACCATACCGGCGCTGGGGGGAATCATGCTCACGGCGGAGGGCAGGCGGGTGACTTTATCCGCCACGGACATGCGCATGTCTTTGCGCTGCGTGACCGGCGGAGTCGAGGCGGACTCTAGCGGGTCGGCCATGCTTCCGGTAAAGCTCCTCGGCGAGCTCTTCAAGAAGGCCCCCGAGGACGTGTTCACAGTCGACTTCAAGGACGACAAGGGCACCATGGTGGCCGGGCGCAACAAGACGCGCTTCACCTCGTGGTCCGCCGCGGACTTTCCTGACCTGCCCAAGATAGGTGACGCCGACCTCCTGTGCAGCGTATCGGCGTCTGACCTGCTGCGCCTGCTCTCGGAGGGGTCGGCAGCCGGGTCGGTCACAGACGAGTTCCCGAAGTACCTCGGAGCATGCCTGGTGCAGCTCAAGAGCGGAAAGCTGAACGTCATCTCGACCGACGCCCAGCGCCTGTCGCTCTCGCGCCGCACGGTAGAGATGGCAGACAGAGAAGGAGGGCAAGCTGAGCCTGAAGGCAGCTCCGACCTGCTTATTCCGGTCGGGCCCCTTAGGGAGCTCCAGAGGATGATCACCCCGTTCGCTGCGAAGGACGACAACAGGATCGAGATTTTGTACGACAGCTCGCTCGCCTGGTTCCGCTTTGGCATCGACGAGGAAAGGGTGGAGTTCTCGGTGAGGCGGGTGGAGTCGTCTTTCCCCAACTACGAGCGCCTTCTGGACCCTAACAGCACGACGAGCGTCGTGGTGAACCGCGGCGGCCTGATAGCCTCGCTCGAGAGGATCGACCCAGTCGTGCGGCACCGCAACAGGATCGTGGTTATGTACGTGTCGCCCGGCGCCGAGACGATTCGTATGTCCGGCAAGGCGCCTGAGACCGGCATAGCGGTCGAGCGGCTCCAGGCCGACTCAGAGGGAGAGGCGATGAGGGCAGGCTTCAACGTTGGCTACCTCCTGGACGGCCTGAGGTCAATAGACAGCGAGAACGTCCGTTTGAACATGAACGGCGAGGCAGGCCAGCTAACGATGGGCCGCAGCAACGCCGACGACTTCCTCTATATTCTGATGCCGGTCCGCCTTGCGGATCAGGACATCGTGGAGGAGGGCGAGGAGGACGGCGAGCGCAGGCCCGAGCCGGAACCCGAGCCAGTGGAAGCACTGCCGTTCTAGGTGACGCCGTGTGGATGTGGAAGGCGCTCGTATACGTCGTAAGCGATTCCTTCAGAGTGTATTTTCGTAGTGAGGGGATCGCCGGCACACTGGGGATCATCTACCGCCGGCTCGCCTATCGGGTGAAACAGTATTTTCATGGGCCATGCCATTTCATGAAGCTGAAGCTGGCTGGAGACCGCGGCGCTCCGCCCTATCGGATACCGCGTGGGTTCAGGGCTGACAAAACGGTTCCGATCATACGGTGGTATCTAGACGACAGGGTGTCCGCCCCAGTCCATAATACTCAAGAGACCTATGATCGAGTTTTTACTCAGCTTTCAGATCGGACGTTTAAGTACTACGGCAAGGACGTCCTCTCGTTCTACGACGCGCTCGCGCGCTACGGCCTGAAGGGCAAGACGGCGCTGGTCTTCGGGCTGGCCGGCTGCAACTGCGAGGCCATGGCCGTCTGGAGCGGGGCCGAGCGCGTCTACGTGGTGGACTACAACAAGCCCATCTGCGAGCACGACAGGATAACGGTCATGTCGATGGACGAGTTCCGTTCGAGCGGCGTCCAGGTGGACGCGGCGTTTTCCTTCTCGTCGTTCGAGCACGACGGGCTTGGGCGCTACGGCGACCCCGTCTCGCCCGACGCCGACCTGAGGGCGATGGAGAACGCGAGGACGGTCGTCAAGCCGGGCGGAATCATGTTCTTCGGCGTGCCGCTGGGCCGCGACTGCCTCGTGTGGAACGCGCACAGGATATACGGCAGGAAGCGCCTGCCGCTCATGCTGAACGGCTGGACTGTGGAGGACGCGTACTACTTCGACGACCGTGACGATATTCTTGACGGAGACCCATACGCCCATCGCCAGCCCCTGCTGGTGCTGCGAATCGAGCGCCCGACGGCACCCGCGATCACCGCACGCCTAAAGAGAGAGAGAGAGAGAGAGAGAGAGAGAGAGAGAGAGAGAGAGCACTTTGGCGCCGAAGATTTTGTCCTGCGTTTTGAGAGCGCAGCTTGACCATAGAGCGGACGTTTTGGCATAGCTTCCGAAACCTGGGCGCCCCTGGCCGGGCCGAGTGGGGCGGCGGGCTGAACCTGCTCATCGGCCCCAACGGCGCTGGCAAGACCAACTTTCTTGAGTCGCTCAACGTCCTATGCGGATGGGGCCCATTCTCCGGCGGCGTTCTGCCATTGGTCGCCAGGGGTTCCGACGGCCGGGCGTTATTGTCCTGCGAGTGCGGTCCTACTCGGGTCGAGGTTCGGATCGGCGCCAGGATCACCCCGCGCCTCGACGGCCGGGTCGTGAGCCACTCGGAGCTCCGCTTCGCCATCCCGTCCCTGTCGTTTTTACCCGGAGACATAAACCTGCTGGAGGGGTCGCCCGGCGTGAGGCGGTACTTTCTCGACCGCGTGTGCTCGCTGTGCTCGCCTCTCTACGCGAGGAGGCTGGCCGAGTACCGGAGGCTGGTCAAGGCGCGCGGTGCCCTGCTGAGGTCGGCCGTGCCGGACGATCGGGCGCTGCGGGCCTGCTCCGTCCCCCTGGCCGGGCTGGGCAGGTGGATCAGGGAGGCGCGGTCGCGTGCCTCGGCCATGCTGGAGGAGAAGCTCTCCGAGCGCCTCTCTGCATCTCTTTCTGATCTTTCCCCGGCTCCTTTGGCTCTGTCGCCGGTTTGGGCCGGCGGGGCGGACATCGAGGCTTGGTTCGCGTCCTCGGCCAACCTGGAGCGCGAGCGCCATGCCAGGAGCGTGCTGGTCGGGCCTCACAGGGACGACCTTCTGGTGGCCGTGGCCGGAGTTCAGAGGAGCGCCGCCGAGGTCTTCAGCAGGGGGCATAAGCGCCGCGCGGTCGTGGCTATGATCTTGGCCGCGGGTCGCCTTGTCGAGGGACGCCTGAGGAAGAGCCCTGTGCTGCTGCTCGACGACGTCACGGCGGAGCTGGACACGGAGGGGCGGGAGCTGACGGGACGCGCCCTGACCGAGACCGGCTGGCAGGTGTTCGCAGCCGGCACGGAGGAAGGCCTCTTCGGACGCTCAGCCACGAGCGCGGTTCTGTGGCGCGTCCGGGAGGGCAGGATCGATAGCCGCTGAAAACTTCAAAAATCCCCGGCTTTCTTGTTTACCCGGCCAGCCCTCGTGTGCTACAATCGGTGAAAATTTGGGTCGGCCGAAATCCCGACCGCTCATATATATAAAGGAGTGTTTTTACTTCATGGCGACGCGCAGAGAACCGCGCTTTAAGCTTTCGCGACACCTCGGCGTGAACGTCTTTGGGCATCCAAAGGCGCTCAAGCGCAGCGAGGACAGCAAAAAGAAGCCAGTCCGAGGCGGACAGAAGGTCTCGGAGTACGCCCTGCAGCTCCTGGAGAAGCAGAAGATCAAGGCCTACTACGGCATCATGGAGCGGCAGTTCGCCCGCTATTTTGACCTCGCGAAGAAGAGCCGCGACGCCACGGGCACTGCCCTCCTCCGCAGTCTGGAGTGCCGCCTCGACAACATGGTCTACCGCATCGGCTTTTCCCGCTCCATCCGGCAGGCCCGCCAGATGGTGAGCCACGGCCACGTCACCGTCAACGGCAGGAAGGCCGACATCCCGTCCTTCACCGTCAAGGTCGGCGACGTCGTGGCTCTCAAGGAGAAGTCGCGCACAAATCAGGTCTTTCAGGACAACTTCACCGGTTTGGCCTCGTTCAGCGTCCCCTACATCGAGAAGGATCGCGACCGCTTCAGCGCCAAGCTGATCCGCGAGCCTCTGAGGGAGGAGCTCCCCATCGAGGTCAACGAAATTCTGGCGGTTGAGCTCTACTCCAAGTAAGAGTAAGGGAAAATGTCAGCCTCGTTCGACGAGTTTGTTCCGGCGGACTACGCCCCGCGTGCTAAGATGGACGGAATCGTTCTGTCGGATGCCCTTGTCCGCGCGGCGGAGTCCGCGAAGGAGCGTGGGGTGTCGCTCGTGGTCTTCGCCTCGCTGACCTGCCCGGACTGCGCGGCGGTTCTGCCCTACGTCGGGCTGCTTGCCAAGCTTGGCATGAAGGTCGAGCTGGGGGAGAAGGACGCCGAGGCCGAGGAGTTTCTCCAGCGCCGCCTGGGTACGGGCCGGGTGCCGACCGTTCTAGCCAAGGACGCAGCCGGAAACTGGATGGACGGGGTACTGATCGAGCGCCCTCTGGCGGTTCACATGGCCGCGGCCAAGGCCGAGTCGAAGCGCGACGCCGCCGTCGCGATAGGCCGCTTCCGAAGCGGAGGCGCCGGTGCCGACATTGAGGACGACCTGATATGCGTTCTGGAGGGGAAGAAGAGGGAGATTCTGCCGTTTCTGAGGTGATCAACTTGACGCTTAGGGAAGATGTATGCGAGCGAGTCCGCACCCTATCCGACGACGGTGTGGCGCGCGTAGTTGACTTCCTAGCCTGCTTGGAGGACGAGGACGACGAGCCGCTCAGCGAGGACGCACTGGCGCGCATAGAGCGGTCGATGGACGACATAGCGCATGGACGCGTTTACACGCTGGAGGAAGCCGAGCGCCGTCTAGCGGCTTTGGCATGACGCGTTGGGTTGTCAGAGTTACGGCGAACGTGGCTAAGTCCGCAATGCCAAAGAGGAAACGGGAGCGAATTTGGAGTAACATAAAGCTGGCTGGATGAACGGCGCTTACAAGTGAGACTTCTAGGCATACCCGGTGCCGTGAACACCCTCCATCGCCGGCGGTGGAGGCGGGTGCGCCTTGAGATAGAGGGAAGGGCGGGTTGCCGCTCTCCCAAAATTTACAAGGAGGCGTTTTTATGAAGAAGGGTTTTGCGTTAGGGTTCACGTCGCTGCTCGCTACCCTCGCCTGTTCCGCCCCTGCTCTGGCGGCGGAAGCGGCGAAGGCGGCGGCTGCCCCCGACAACACGAAGGCCTACATTACGTTGGGCATTTTGGTCGTCGCGGGCGTTCTGTTCATTTTCGAGCTCATCCCACTGCCCATCACGGCGATGGTCGTCCCCGTTTCCCTGGCCGTCTCCGGCGTTATCACAGGGCATGAGGCGTTCCAGGAGTTCGGAAACGACACGGTCATCTTGTTCATGGCCATGTTCATCATCGGTGAGTCCATCTTCAAAACAGGCTTCGCGGACAAGATCGGAAAGTTCACCACAACGGTCTCAGGCGGCAACGAGACCAAGCTCCTCCTGATGATCGTTCTTGTGGTCGGGTTGATGTCCGGTGTGCTCTCCAACACCGGCACCGTGGCGGTTATGATGCCGATGGTCATAGCCATGTGCGTCTCCTCCAAGATCGCTCCCAGTAAAATGCTTATCCCCTGCGCCTTCGCCTCATCGATGGGCGGAATGCTCACCCTGATCGGCACCCCTCCCAACGGCTCGGCCAAGATGGAGCTGGCCAAATACGTCAGCCAGGTAGCATCGACCGCGGCAAGCGGCACTCCCATCTATGAAATGCAGTTCTTTGACTACGCTTGGTTTGGCATTCCCGTGCTGGCCGTCGGCCTTCTTTACTACGCGCTCATCGGCAGGCACTTCCTGACCGACACGTCGAAGCGGGTCGAAGCCGCCGGCGACATCTCCGACGAAGAGGGCAAGGCCGCCAAGGACGCCGCGCGCGCCAAGCGCCGCCCGGAGAAGATGAACACCTCCGTCGTCATTTTCGTTCTGACCGTTCTGCTGATGGTTTTGGGCGACTTCAAGATCACTGACAAGATCCCCGTCATCGGGTTCAGGATGCCGCTTCACGTCGCGGCGATGCTCGGCGTCTGCCTTATCGTTATAAGCAAGACTCTCACCATGAAGGAAGCCTTCGAGTCGGTCGACTACGTTACGATCTGGCTCTTCGCGGGTATGCTTTCGATGAGCACGGCCATGAGCAAGAGCGGCGCGGCGAAGCTGCTCGCCGAGAACATCACGACCCTCTCCGACAACCCGACGGTCGTTCTGGCCGCTGTGTGTCTTCTGACGCAGATTTTGACGAACCTCATGTCCAACACCGCGACGGCGGCCCTGATGTGCCCAATAGCCTCCGCCATGGCCACGGGCATGGGAGTGTCGCCGATGCCGCTGGTCCTCGGCGTTGCGTTCTCGGCCTCGGCCTGCTTCCTTACGCCCATAGCGACTCCGCCCAACACGATCATCTTCGGGCCTGGCAAGTACAGGTTCTTGGACTACGCCAAGGTCGGCTGGCCGCTGCAGGCCATAGTCTTCGTGATGTGCGTCTACGGTATTCCGCTGATCTGGCCCTGGTAGAAGCATAAAAGCGCAGCGCTCCGGCGCTGATGTGTTGAGCCCCAAGGTCTCCGATGGACGGTCGGGGGTCTTGGGGCTTTTGGTTCAGCTAGGGAGGAGGCGTCATATGAAATCCACGGCTCTTGTGGCTTACTTTTCTTGGTCGGGCAGCGTCAAGGCGCTTGCCGAGCGGATCCACGAGGAGGTCGGTGGCGATATTTTCGAGATAGCGCCGGTCGAGCCCTATCCGACCGACTACAACGCCTGCATCGACGTGGCGAAGAAGGAGCAGGAGGCTCATGCCCGCCCGGCGCTCAGCGCCTGCGTGGAGGACATCGGGCGGTACGGCGTGGTTTTCCTCGGATACCCCAACTGGTGGAGTTCGATACCCATGCCGGTTGCGTCGTTCTTGGAGGGGTACGATTTCACGGGGAAGACGATCGCCCCCTTCTGCAGTCACGGCGGCGGCGGCGTAGGGCGGAGCCTCTCGGCCATAGCGAAGCTGGCGCCCCACGCCGTGCTGACGAAAGCGCTGGTGGTGCACGACGGCGGCGCGGCGGACGTATCCGCTTGGCTGGCCGAGGTTGTCGAGGAGTGAGGAGCAGCGAGGAGGGGTGCAGAGCTGGCGCCTCACGCCGTTTTGACGGAGGCGCAGCCTGATATTTCCTTATTTCCGGGGAGTGTCTGCTAATCCTCGGTCATACGCTGGCGAACAGCTTCTTCCGCTTCTGCACCACGCGGTAGGCCGGGTTGGTCTCCCGGATGATCGCCTCGAGAACCTCCGGGTCGTCCGGGAGGTGGTAGGTGCATATCGCCAGCTTCGGGGCGAAACGCCGAAGCGTCTCCGCAGCGCCGCGGAGCATCTGCCGCTCCGCACCCTCGATGTCCGCCTTTATGAAGTCAACGCGGCGCAGTCCGTTCTCCCGAACGAAGTCGTCGATCGTGGTGATGTCGATAGTCCGCTCCTCGCCGACGCTCCCAACGAGCGTGGAGTTGCCCTCGGATAACCCGCGGCTCACGAAGAACGAACTCTTCGCTTTCGTCTCGCCGATGCCAGCCTTTACGGGGTAAATATTCGGATTGAGCCGTGCCGTTTCCAGCAGATACTTGAATGTCTCATCCGACGGCTCGAAAGCGTAGACGGCTGACGCGCCCTTTGCCGAGGCATAGGCCGCGAAGTCCCCTATCCAGCTTCCGGCGTCGATGACCACGTCGCCGGGCTGCACCGTGACGTCCACCTCGGCGTTGCACAGCCCGTAAGGGCCGTCGCCATGGGCGTCGTCAAACATCTCTTGAATCTCCGCCTCGTCGTAGCGGTCGCCACGTTCCATATAGATGCTTAGAGTGTCGGTGTAGACGCCCATAAAAATAGTCCCGTCGTCGGAGGGTGGAAGCACCGGCAGGCGAACGTCCTTGAACTTGTGGCAGCCGGGTTCGTCGCTGTAGCCATACTGGGCGAGCCTCTTTTTGATGCGCCCAGCGTAAGCCTCGAAGTGCAGGCCCATATTGCGGCCAGTCAGATTCTCGATGGCGTAGTTCACGTACATCAAGAAGAACTCCCAAGGGGTGTAATGAAGGGCGCTTGCCTCTGAGGTGAGGCGTCTTGCGGTTTGGAGCTTGCGATGGAGCAGGCGCAGGAGGCTCATCGGCGAGCCTCCGGGAGAGGGGCTAGGCTATGGGCGCAAAAGGGCGGCCGTGCCGTGCCGTGCCGTGCCGTGCCGTGCCGTGCCGTGCCGTGCCGTGCCGTGCCGTGCCGTGCCCATTATACACGGGTGGGCGGGGGAAGCAAGAGTAGAACGCATGATTTTTGTCTCCTTTTTAGGTAGATTCAGATCCACAGGTGATACGCTGCGAAGGCCGCGCACCACGCTATCGCGAACTGGCCGGCGGCCACGGCTAGTGCTGCTCCGTCGCCGCTCCTGAGCTCGCGGCGGATCGTCGCCATCGCGGCGATGCACGGCGTGTACAGCAGCGTGAACACCAGAAACGCGAACGCTCCGGCCGGGGTGAACAGGGCCGCGATGTTTGCGCTGCCTACGCCGGCGTTCGTCACCACGGCCAGCGTCGATATTGTCGCCTCCTTCGCCATAAGGCCCACTATGACCGCTATCGCCGCCTGCCAAAACCCGAACCCAAGCGGCGCGAACAGCGGCGCCACAAGCCGCGACACGTCCGCCAGCATGCTGTCCTCGTAGGACGCGGCGGCGTACAGCCTGACGTTGAGGTTGCTCAAGAGCCATATCGCCACGGTCGCTACAAAGATCACCGTGAAGGCGCGGCTCAGGAAATCCCGGCACTTCTCCCACAGCAGGATCAGGACGCTCCTCAGGTTCGGAAGGCGGTAGTTCGGCATCTCCAGCACGAATGGCACGGGGCTCCCCCTGAAGTACGGGATGTTTCGCAGCACCAGCGCCGCGGCGAACCCGCCCAGCACGCCCAGTATATAAAGAAGGGACATGACCGCCGCGCCGTGCTTGGGGAAGAAGACCGCCGTGAACAGCGCGTACACCGGCAGCTTGGCCGAGCAGCTCATGAACGGGATCAGCAGGATGCTCAGCTTCCTGTCGCGCTCGCTGGGCAGAGTGCGGGTGGACATCACGGCTGGGACGCTGCAGCCGAAGCCCAGCAGCATCGGCACGACGCTCCGCCCCGAAAGCCCGACGCACCTCAGAGGCCTGTCCATCACGAAGGCGATGCGCGCCATGTAGCCGGAGTCCTCCAGCAGCGACAGCAGGAAGAACATCACGGCTATGACCGGGACGAAGCTCACGACCGTTCCAACCCCGGTGAGCACCCCGTCCACGATGAAGCGCCGCATGAACGGGTTGATGCCGACCGCGTCAAGGCCGTCCCCGACCCACCCGGAAAGCGAGTCTATCAGAGTCCCAAGCGCGTCGCTGAGCGGCTGCCCTACCACCCCGAAGGTCAGCCAAAAGATCAGCCCCATTATGCCGAAGAAAATCGGGATGGCGAAAAATTTGTGCGTCAAGATGACGTCCGCCCCGGCGCTGCGCTCCCGCTCCCTGCTTCTGGGGCGCTTGACCACCGTGCGCGCGACCAAGCCCTCGATGAAGTTGTAGCGCGTGTCGGCCAGAGCCGCCTCTCGGTCTGTGCCGAGCTCGTTTTCCATCTCCTTGACCAGGTGCTCGACGGACTCCAGCTCGTTTTCGTTGAGGCCGAGGCTTTCCGTCAGGGGCGCGTCGCCCTCGATGAGCTTCGTCGCGGCGAATCGCTCGGAGATTCCGAGCCGCTCCGCGTGGTCCTCTATCATATGAGCGATGCTGTGGATGCAGCGATGGGCTGGGCCGGAGCAGAAATCGAGGTGGTGCTGGGGGCGCTGTTTCGCCACGGCGACGTCTATCGCGGCGTCGACCAGCTCGTGTATCCCCTCGTTCTTGCCGGCAGAGATCGGCACGATCGGGACGCCGAGCGCGTCCGACATAGCCGCGACGTCGACCGTGTTCCCGTTGGCCCGCATCTCGTCCATCATGTTGAGGGCTATGACCATCGGGAGGCCGAGCTCGATGAGCTGGAGCGAGAGGTAGAGGTTGCGCTCCATGTTCGTGGCGTCCACCACGTCGATTATCGCGTCGACGCCGCCCTCCGTCAGGAAGCTGCGCGTTATCATCTCCTCGGCGCTGTAGGGCGAGAGTGAGTAGATGCCGGGCAGATCGACGACCGAGGCGAACTCGTGCCCGCTGACGTGCCCCTCCCAGCGCTCGACCGTGACGCCGGGGAAGTTTCCCACGTGCCGGTTGGAGCCGGTGAGGCGGTTGAACAGCGTGGTCTTGCCGCTGTTCTGGTTGCCGGCGAGGGCGAGGACGATTTTATTACTCATGGCCGGGCTCCCCAACCTCTATGTTTGCGGCGTCGGCGCGGCGCAGCGTGAGCGAGTAGCCGCGGAGCTCAAGCTCTATAGGGTCGCCCATGGGAGCGGCCTTGCACAAAGTGACGCGGGTGCGCGGCGTCAGCCCCATGTCGAGCAGGTGCCGGCGCAGTGCCCCCTCGCCGTGGACTGCCTCGATGCACGCCGAGGAGCCTACCGAGAGTTTATCCAAAGTCAAGGCGTACCTCCTGATTTATGAGTTTCAATTTCTGTGTTATTATACAGAAGAACACGCTTGGCGTTTTCGCAAATTTTTCCGAAAAAGGAGGCACAGCCATGCAAGATATAATCCGCTCTTACGACGGGACGGCGCTATACCGCCGCGTGGACACGCCCGGCGGGCATGAAAAAGGCGCTGTGGTCATAACTCACGGGCTCGGCGAGCACTGCCGCAGGTACGACTGGGTCGCCGAGAGGCTTAACGAGGCGGGCTTCTCCGTGTGGCGCTTCGATAACCGAGGGCACGGGCGAAGCGGTGGGGCGCGGGGCTGGCTCGACAGCTTCCGCTCGTACTTCTACGACGCGGACGTGCTGGTTGAGCAGGCGCTCGCAGCGGCGTCAAGGCCGGTCTTCATGCTCGGCCACAGCATGGGAGGGTTCATCACGGGCGGCTACGGGGTGCAGTTCCCTGGCAAGCTCAGGGGGCAGGTGTTCTCCGGCGCCTGCGTCAAGTCGGTCCCGGTCTTCGACGCGCTGCGCGGGGCCGACATAGACAAGATCGCCCTAGACGACTCCCCCAACTCCCTCTCCTCCCTGATATGCCGCACGAAGGCCGTGGTGGACGCCTACGACTCCGACCCCTTTGTGCTGAAGGTCTTCACGCAGAAGCTGCTCCACGAGGTCTTCATCAAGGGCGTCGACTGGCTGATGCCAGCCGAAAAGCGGCACGCCTACCCCTGCCTGATCCTCCACGGCGGCGACGACCGCATAGTGCCGCCAGCATGCTCGGAGTACCTCTACGAGAACACCGCCTCGACCGACAAGACCCTCAAGGTCTACCCGAACCTCTTCCATGAGATCCTGAACGAGGAGGACGGGAAGGAGGAGGTCATCGCCGACATCATCGCGTGGATGAACGCCAGGTTAGGCTAGCCAGTCGAAGGCGGAACGCACGAAAAATACGCCGTGCGTTCCGCGCGTCTTACGCTGCCTCTGCGTGAAGCATTTCCTGAACGTGCTTCGCCTGAGTGGACGTCAGCGGGGCGTTCTCCCCGTCGCTCAGGAGGAAGGCGATCTCAGACACGCTGCCGGCGACGTAGTCGATCTGGCGGGTAAGGTTGTTCTCGACGCCGTCGATACGTCGGTTCAGGTTGTGTTCGACGTCGTTGATACGTTGAGTAAGGTTGTTCTCGACGCCGTCGATGCGTCGGTTCAGGTTGTGTTCGACGTCGTTGATGCGTTGAGTAAGGTTGTTCTCGACGCCGTCGATACGTCGGTTCAGGTTGTGTTCGACGTCGTTGATGCGTTGAGTAAGGTTGTTCTCGACGCCGTCGATACGTCGGTTCAGGTCGCTTTTCACCTTGACGTAAAGCAGGCGCATAGCCAAAAGCATGATCGCGAACCCCGCTAGCTGCCCAATCGGCAGACCAATCTTGGCTAGATACTCCATAATGTCCATTCCCCACATCTCCTTTCTGTTAGATGTACGGGGCAGCGGCTAACCAACGGGCCGTGCCCCGTATGCTCCAGCTATGCCTGCTGCTACCCCTACTGCGGGCGCTTTGCCGTCAGGCTTAGCTCCGACTCGACGTGTTTGACGAACTCGTCGACCTGGTCGTTCGGGCGAATCTTCAGGCTCTCCTTGTACGCGGCCAGAGCTTCGACCAGCTTGCCGTTTCGGTAGAGGTCGTTGCCGCGCTTGATCAGGGCGTTGGCCTGGCCTATGGCGCGTATAGGCGGCTCGACCTTGTCCAGCCAGTTCTTCAGCTCCGGAGTGCTGCGTATGGCGTAGCTCTTCCGGTACAGGCTCAGGGCGTCGCTGTACTTGCCGTCCTTGTACAGCTCGTGTGCCTCGGCCAAAATGCGCTTGGCGTCGGCGGCTGTTCCTATGCCGAAGTCCTCCGGCGTCCTCAGGGCCAGGTCCTTCTTGCCCAGCTTCTTCTCAAGCTCGGCGGCGTGCTTCTCGGCCTCGGCGTCTGGCCAAAGGCCTATGCTCTCGCGCCAGCGGACGAGGGCTGTGGCATCGTCGCGCTTCTTCTGAAGCTCCTGAGCCTCGCGCCTCAGCTGGGCTGCCTTCGCCTTGCGGTCGCTTATGACCGAGTCTAGCTCCTTCAGGTGGGACTCGACGGCGGGGTTCGGCTCCAGGGCGATGGCCTCCTTGTACTTCGCCACGGCGACGGACAGGTTCCTGGCCGCCTCCGCCTTGCGGGCCTCCTCAATAGTTGCTGCGGCCTTGGAGCTCGTCGCGAGGCGGTTCTCGATGCGCTTGATCCTCTGGCTCAGCGTCTCGTCGGGGACGATGGCGACGGACTCGCGGTAGAACTTCACGGCCTCGGCGAAGCGGTTCTCCTGGTCGTAGGCGTTTGCCGTCTCCTTCAGCCAAGTGGCCCTCTGGGCTGCCACGCGGAGCTTTTCGACCTCGGCCTCCATCTTCTCTATGGACTGGTCTATGCCGTCCAAAGACCATGCGGCCTTTGCGCGGCGATATGCCTTCAGCGCATCGGAGAACTTCTGCTCCCCGCTCAGCGCCTCGGCCTCGGAGACGAACTTCCGCGCCCTCTCGACGCGGACCAGGTCGGCGCTCATGCCGTCCACCAGGGCCGCCAGCTCGGGGTTGTCCTTGTCCGAGTCGAGGGCTTTTTTGGCCGTGTCGAGCGCTAGGTCGAACTCGCCGGACTTCCACTCGCCCTGTGCCTCAAGCCAGCGCGCCCATGCGTTTTTGCGCCGCACGGAGTCGTCTATGCGGGCGGGCGTCACTGCGACGGCGAACCTGCCGGACGCGTGCCCAAGTGGGAACCCCTTGTCGTCGGCCAGGGACACTGCCAGCTCCATGTCGCCGACGTCGCCGCGCTCGACCGTGATGCGCACCCCTTCCTCCTCCACGATGGCCGTCATAGCGTCGGTGCTCCAGCTGGAGGTCAGCCTGCCCCTGTACGCCGGCGTAAGCCTCGCCTCGAACACGGCTGGCTCGCCTATGACTATGCCGTCCACCTCGACGTCCTTCTTCGCCTCGGAATCCCAAAGGACTATCTTCGGCGACTCGACCTTGACTATGTTAACGGTGAACTCCTTGGCGGTCAGGAGCAGCGCGGCGTCGGCCAAGGTCTGCCCGCTCGCGCTCCGAGCCAAGACCGACACGGCGACGGGCTCCGTGTCGCAGGGAATGAAGCGGCACTCGGCCCCGTTCCCGCGCAGCGTCATCGACCTCGTGTTGCCCTCGATCGACCACTCAAAGTAGACGCCGGTCTCCTCGGTGCGCCAGCCGGACAGGAACAGGGTGACCTCTGCCCCCACGTACGCGTCGTCCTTGAGGTCGACTCGGAAGTCGTCGCCTCTCATCGGGACGTCCGCTGCCCACGCCGCAGCCGAGAAAAGGCACGCCGCGGCCAGAGTCAAAGCCATAAAAATTTTTTTGCCAGCATTTCTGATACCGATACGCGAATATCCGCGCATGAAAGCACCCCCTTGTCCTCAAATTTTACGTTATTTCGTGTGAGGAATACAACGCAAAACGCTCTTCGAGGCGGGCGCTTTGTGATAGAATGCGCCGAGCTTCACAATTCAGCCTTATGAAAGGTCGTTTGAGTATGGGCAGCACAAGAAAGTTTATTCCGTCTTTGGTGGCCTTGGTTCTGATCCTTGGGCTTGGGGCGCTCGCCTCGCCGCTTGAGGCGGCTGTGTCGGCGGACAAGGTCTTGGCCGTGGTCGAGGGGCAGGAGATCAAAGCCGGCGACGTCGACAAGGTCATAACCGCGATGGGGCCTCAGGGCACCATGGTCTACGACAACGAGCAGGGGCGGGCCGCGATCCTCGACGAGCTCATAGCCGTGAGGCTGTTCGCTCTGGACGGGGAGAAGCGCGGGCTGGCCGACACAGCTAGCTTCAAGGAGCTGATGGCGAACTTCCGCACTCAGGCTCTGGCGAAGACCGACATCGACGAGGCTCTGAAGGACGTCAAGGTTTCGGACGCCGATGCGAAGAAGTTCTACGACGAGCACAAGGACAGGTTCACCACGCCTGAGCAGATCAGGGTTCGGCACATCCTGCTGAGCGGCGACAACGACGCCAAGGCCGAGGTGGAGGAAGTGCAGGGCAAGCTCAAGGACGGCGCGTCGTTCGACGCAGTGGCCATCGAGTACTCGAAGGACCCTGGCTCGGCTGCGAACGGCGGCGACCTTGGCTTCTTCGGCAAGGGCCAGATGGTGCCGGAGTTCGAGGAGGCGGCCTTCGCCCTAGAGAAGCCCGGCGACGTGTCCGCGCCGGTGAAGAGCGCCTTTGGCTGGCACATCATCAAGCTGGAGGAGAAGAAGCCCGCCGCCCTGACGCCCTATGAGGACGTGAAGGCGCAGATCATCCAGTTCCTGACCAACGAGAAGAAGGGCGAGAAGTACCAGAGCGTCCTTGAGGAGCTGAAGAAGCGGTACAAGGTGGAGAAGAAGGCGGATTCGTAGAGCGCTGGTTCGTGACGGGGGGCAGCGGTAGCCTGAGTCCGCAGGCAGGGCCTCGCGGGGGGTAGAGTACCCCGCGGGGCTATTTTTGCTGTGGCTGCGCAGCTTGGCAGTGGGAAAGAGTCCTAGCTGCGGGAGCCAGGGCACCAGCGCAATGTTAAACTGTGCGGGAAGCCTCGGTATGACTTGAGCTTCGTGGAGCGTACACAAGGTACATTATGAGACACCGTCCCGGCCACCCCAATTTCCTGATGCCTGGTATAGTATACCATGTTCATGGAAAATGCAACCCCTTTCATACACAATCTTTCAACTTTTCTAAAATTCACCCCCCCCCAATCTCCCAACGGCGCTCCCCTATCCCCTCCCCTACTCCTGGGTGGGTCGGGGATTTTTTTTCGGAAGCGCCCTCCGGGAGGCCGGCCTGCCCCTGACCTGCCTCTTGCTCTGCCCTCGGCCATCCTCCGGACTCCCCCTACTCGCTCGCGAAGTTCAAGCTGGCAAAACTGGGGGGCTGGCCATAGGGATTAGGGCGTGTCTCATAATGTACCTTGTGGTTCATTGTGAGACCCTAAGCCATTCCAAGGAACAACGCGGAGTTTAGGGGACTGCAGGGGCCTCCGCGCCCCGCCCCAAGGGCACTTAGGGTTAGTGGAGCATCGCAACGTCAGTTTCGCGGCGAGCTAGAGTGGGGGCTCGACATAGTGCATGTGCGGAGGTCTGGCGATGGTGCTTTAGTCACCTATGGTTTTGTGCTAGTTCTGAAAACTAGCGTATCGTGTATGGAGGTGCGGAAATGGCTATGGACGAACAGCTCGAGACTCTGGCGAGCGATGATATATTTGCTTCCAACCCTGAGCCGAGATGTCCATGCGTTCTACTTCTTGATGTTTCAGGTTCAATGGCAGGCCAGCCTATCGGTGAGCTGAACGCTGGGTTGGTTACGTTCAAAGAGGAAATCGCTGCCGATGCTCTCGCTAGGAAGCGGGTCGAGGTTGCCATAGTGACGTTTGGGGGGGCGGTGACGCTCGCGATGCCATTCACCGATGCCGATGGCTTCGAGCCGCCGAGTCTGACCGCCAACGGTCTTACGCCGATGGGTGCTGCCATCGGTGAGGCGATCCGACTCGTGAAGGAACGCAAGGAGATATATAAAGAGAACGGTATCGCGTACTACCGCCCGTGGATATTCCTCATAACCGACGGCGAGCCCAACGACGCATGGGACTCTGTCCCTGATGCCGTGCAAGCTGGAGAGGAGAGGAAGGAGTTCAGCTTCTTTGCCATCGCTGTTAAGGGTGCCGACATGGAGGTCTTGCGGCAGATCAGCGTGCGCGAGCCGCTTATGTTGGAGGGGCTGAAGTTTCAAGAGCTGTTTCGGTGGCTCTCGGCGTCGCTGCGGAGCGTGTCGAGCTCGACTCCAGGGACAGATGTCCAACTATCTTCTCCTAAGGGCTGGGCAACGGTATGACACGAAGGGCGAGCACGATTGCATCCGATGACGATTTCGCCGGGAACCCTGAACCTAGGTGTCCTTGCGTTCTGCTTCTCGACGTTTCAGAGTCCATGGTCGGCCAGCCTATCGACGAGCTGAACGCTGGATTGACGACGTTCAAAGATGCTCTTGTCGACTACCCTGTCGCTATGAAGCGGGTCGAGGTGGCTATCGTGACGTTTGGAGAAGCGGTGGTGCTCAAAATGCCGTTCACTGAAGCTGAGCGGTTTGAGCCTCCGATACTAACCGCTGGCGGTCTCACGCCGATGGGCGAGGCCATTAGCGAGGCGATCCGACTCGTGAAGGAACGCAAGGGGATATACAGGAAGAACGGTATCGCGTACTACCGCCCGTGGATATTCCTCGTCACCGACGGCGAACCCACAGACGACTGGTATTCTGTCTCTGATTTAGTAAAAACAGGGGAAGACGCGAAAGCGTTCATTTTTTATGCTGTTGGGGTCATGGACGCTAACATGGATATATTACAACAGATCAGCATCCGAGAGCCGCTGAAGCTGGATGGATTGAAATTCCAGGAATTGTTCAAGTGGCTTGGGAATTCGGTGGGTGCCTCGACGTCGACGCCCGGCGCGGATGTTTTGCCGCCTTCGCCCAAGGACTGCATCGTGAGATGACGTGGGCGACAGTTGCTGCGTCATCCGTGGGGGTGTCGCATAAGCACGTTAATAAACCTTGCGAAGACTGTTACTGCGTTCGAGAGCGAGTAGCAGCCTCCGGATGGCCAGTATTGTCCATGTTCGTAGCTGACGGCGCTGGTAGCGCAGCGCGGGGTGCAGATGGCGCCGAGCGGGCTGTGCACACTGCCAATCTGTTTATCAAGAGGCGCGCAGAGGAAGGTTTCGCTTTGCTCGAAGATTGGGAGAGCGTAGCGTTCGACTGCGTCAATGAGGTTCGCGCTCGAATCTTCCGACAAGCTGATGATCTTGGCCTACGGCATAAGGACTTCGCGACCACGTTTCTCGGTGCCGTTTGCTACATGAACGTGGCATTGTTCATGCAGATCGGAGATGGTGCCATTGTGTTCGAGGTAGATAACGGGTTAGGGCTGCAGCTCGCCATTCCGCCTATGCATGGTGAGTACGCCAACAGTACACACTTCGTCACAGACGATAACGCGCTTGGCATATTGCGGACCAGGGTCTTTGAGCATCGTAAGCCTCTCCACGTCGCGATGTTCACTGACGGTCTAGAAAGGCTGGCTCTGGATTTTAGGAACGCACCGCCGCTACCGCATCAACCCTTTTTTAGGCGGCTTTTTGACATGCTGTTGGCTAAACAGCATGGAAGAGAGCGGGAGCTTTATACGGACTTGCTTGACTTCTTGGACTGCGATAACGTCAATAGTCGTACGGACGACGACAAGACGCTGGCTCTAGCGTGCCGCATGGCGTAGTTGGCATTGAATTTCGGAGGTGCTTGTGGTGCTTAAACTTTATTATACCTCGGCCGGTGCACAGGTTGAGATCGATGACAAGCCAATAGGTGTTGGCGGAGAGGGTTGGGTCGGAGCAGTTCCAGCTCACCGTGGCATGGTGGCTAAGATCTATCACCCCAATCGGTTGCCAAACGCGGCCAAACAAGCTAAGTTGAATTTCATGGCGACCCACGCGAATAAAGAGCTTAGCGAGGTTTCGGCGTGGCCGACTGCTACGCTGTGCGAAAGGCGCGGCGGTCCCATCGTGGGATTCTTGATGCCCAATTTCGGGAATCTCACGCCTCTTCACAAACTTTACAATCCTCGCGATCGTATGGCAGCAAGGCCCGGCGCGAAGTGGAGTTTTTTGCTTCGCGTCGCGCTGAGCACGGCCGGCGCGTTTTATGGTATGCACAAGAATGCACACGTGATAGGCGACGTCAACGAAGGCAATGCTTTAGCTTGGAATAACCAAAAGGCATTGTACGACGACAAGGTGGTTCTCATCGACGCCGATTCCTTTCAGATCAAGGTCAACGGCGTATGGCATCTGTGCGAAGTCGGCGTCGGTAATTTCACGCCGCCTGAGCTTCAGGGCAAATCTTTTAGCAACATTACACGAACCCAAAATCACGATAACTTTGGGCTTGCCATACTCATATTTCACTTGCTGTTCTGTGGACGGCATCCGTACGCTGGTGTCACTTTGAGAGCTGGCATCGGGGAACTGCTTGAAGAGAAGATAAAAGAGTTCCGTTACGCTTATGCTAGAGATGCTAGGTCTCGTGGCATAGCACCGCCCAAAGGGACTATTCCAGTATCTATGCTGCCGTCAAATATGGTGGCAATGTTCGAGCGGGCGTTTACCGAAGACGGAGTGAAATGCCGTCCGACCGCTCTGGAGTGGTACCACGCGCTGAAAGACCTTTGCGACGGGCTAAAGGAATGTGACGTGTGGAGGTCGCACGTCTACCCCAAGGGCGCCGCTGAGTGTCCGTGGTGTGCTTTGGAGCGCCAAGGTGTACTTATGTTTCCGCCGAACACAACCGAACAACCCACCAGCCCCGATGTCGGCGTTGATGAGATATGGGCTAAGATTAAGGCCGTACCGGTGCCGCCGAGCGCTGATTTCCCCGACTGGCAAAGGATCAGCGTTACCCCAACACCGTGCCCTAGGGTAGGTGTTGCCACCGTGCGTAGACGCCGCGAGCTAGCTCTCAAGGACGCGCAAAAGCACTACGATGGCCTTAAGGCACAGTGGGATCAGACGGCATCTCGGCGTAGGTTTCTGGATATTCGCGAGGCCGCAGACAAACTCCATGGCAAATACGTGGAACTTATGCAGCAGGAGCAACGCGAGATTAACGCGCTCAGTACGGATTCAAGAGCGCAGCTAGAAAAGTTTCTGAGGGCGTTTTCGCTAGATGATGCCGTTAATAAGGAGTACCTTAAGGGCAGTTATGGCACTAGTACCGGCTCACTGAGGGCTACTCTCTACTCTCACGGTGTCACGACGGCAGCGGACGTATCCGAGGACAAGATTCGCGCGATACGCGGCTTTGGGCCAGTACGAACGAAACGGCTGATGGTGTGGCGCGAGAAGTGCGCAGAGGGATTTAGACAAAGCCAGGCACCTACGGTTAGCCAGAAGGACGTAGATGAAATACGCGCTAAATACCTGTCTTACAAGGCAGGTATAGAAAACCAGCTGCGTACCTACTTCTCAGCCGTCACGCGCTGTCGACAGGAAATTATGTTAGCGCGTGACGCTTTGACGCCCAAAGGCGTGGATGCTGCAAAAGCACTCGCCCAGGCAGTGGCGGACTGGAACGTGGTGAAAAATTTTTAGCTGTTTTGATGCATGGATATAGACGTTGCGCCAGACAGGATCGAGGTATGCTTGGTAGCATGCCGACCTACGGGATAGATACCTCAGGAGTAGGGGAGGGGTCACTGCCCGCGCCGTTGGGACAGACCGAAAAAGCAAGCTCGAAACTCGACGGAAGGGGTTGCGTTTTTTACGGATTGGGTGTATAATCTTTGACGTCAGTAAATTGGGGTGGCCGGGACGGTGTCTTATAATAGACCTTGTGGATCATCTGCAAATTCTCGGCCATTACCCGGAAAGGGGTATAGTTATGAGTGGGCCAGTGAAAGCACTTGTTGTGCTCAAGGAAAAAGTTGGCGTTTTCTTGGGAGAGCGCCAATTCGTCATTCCGGAGTACCAGCGTGAGTACGCCTGGGATACTGACGCGTGCGATCAGCTTTGGGATGACATCGTCGAGTTCTGGCGACAGGCTGGAGAAAATGATGAGTATTTTCTCGGCACTATCGTAGTCAGCGAACGCGTAGTCAGCGAACGCGAACCCGGCAGGGGCGTCTGGGAGATCGTTGATGGTCAGCAAAGGATAACGTCGCTTCTCCTTATGCTTCGGATGTTTTACAAGAAGCTGGAGGATGCTCAGCTTAACCCTGACGCAAAAGCGGCCGTTGCTCAACTGCTGCGGGATATGGCGGCATGTATTTGGCATACTGACCCTGATTCGGGGAAGGTTCTCGATTCAAGCAGGGTGCGCATCGAGTCACGTGCCGTGGCTGACGACCACTGGAAGATATTCGTGAACATACTTAGCACCGGCAGCACCGGCGAGGCGGATCAAAACGCTAACGCTAAGGACGCGAAACCTACGGACAATTACTCGAAGAACTACCTTCGTTTCCGAGAGCGCTGCGACAAACTTGCCGAGAGCGAGCCGAACTGGGACAAGCTTTGCGGCTTGCTTCTGCGGCGATGCATCGTCTTGCCCGTCGAGTGTCCATCAACAGATATGGCATTGACGATCTTCAGCCGGATGAGCGATCGAGGGCAGCCTCTGACAGACTCCGATGTCTTCAAGGCGTATTTGTACGGTTTTAAGAAAACCGAGGGGCGCGAGAAGGACTTCATTGAGCAATGGAAGCGACTCTCCGCGAAGTGTAAAGATGCGGTGTCCAACCCCGACGATTTCACGATCAACGACATATTCCGCTATTACATGTACGTCCTTCTTGCTCGTGCAAACTACAGGGATACCACTGTTCCTGGTTTGCGTCCATTTTACACGGACAAAAACTACGAGCATCTGCGAGAGCCTGACCTTATGGACAACATTATGGCGCTGGCCAAGTTCTGGGGACACGTCTACGGCAGTGACCCTGACGAAGCTGAGGGCTACTCCATTTCGCGCCGGGCTCGGAAATACCTCCACTGCTTTTCTTGTTACCCCGTCGAAATATGGCGGTACGCAGTGAGCGTGTTTTTCATAAACTATATGCGCACCAGCTATTCCGACGAGCAGTTTTGCCTCTTTTTGGAGAAGCTGCTGGCCTTCATGTGCTGTGCGTACCTCGAGAAGCACGGCGTGAGTCTTAGGGGTGAGCTCGTCAAGAAGTGCGCCGATTTAGTAGGCGGCCCTGACGCTCCTAAGAATCCGACGGCTGAGGTGCTCAACACGATCTTCGCTCCAAAGATTCCGACGGACGAGGCGCTCAGGCAGTGCAGCGCGCCGAGTTCAAAGCTCGACAAGGTCTTCCTGCTTCTCCATGCATATCTCAACAAGGAGCAGGAAGAGCAGCTGCGACCGTTCTCGATCGAGCACATCCTCCCCAAGAAGTGGAGACAGGCCTACTCTCAATACTGGACTGATGCGGATGCCAATGCGTGCATGGAGCTTTTTGGAAACAAGGTGGTTATCGAGGCACCTCTGAACACCAAGGCTTCTAATGGCGCGTTCGAGTTTAAACGGGCTAACTACTACGCCAAGGCCCCCAAAAAACCTCTACCCGGGGTCGACCCCTCCAAGATAGCCGACGTGTGGGACTTGGCCGAGCAGGATACGCGGTATATGCAGACGATCAACGGCGAGGTCATCCACGAATGGCGCAAGGAGGACGTCTACGATCGCGATCGAGAGTTCATAGGCCTGATCACGAGGTTCCTCAAGGGCGAGGCTAGCATACCGGAGTTCAAGGACGAGACTAGCATACCGGCGTAGGGGAACGCAGTCCACGGACGCCACGGGCCGGGGAGGGTGCGGAGAGCGCCTTCCCCGAGTATTTAGGAGGGGTTAGTATGGTGAGTTTGCGCAGGCTGGTTTTGGCGGGGGTTTGCGTGGTGTTCTTGGGGACGGTTGCGTACGGCGCCTACGATAACGAGGCGTTTTTGAAGTTGTGCGCTGGTGGCACCCCAGAGGAGGTCAGGGCGGCTATTGAGGCCGGGGCCGACGTCAAGGCGAAGGACAAGGACGACGGCTGGACAGCCTTGATGTACGCTGCCAGATACAGCAGCAACCCTACTTCGCACGCGGCGCGGGGGCTGCTGCTTTATCATCTTCATGGGATTCACTTCCCCTATACTCCCGTGCCGCAGCGCCTCCTGCCGCGGTTCGTATTCGGGCAGATAAACGCGTCCATGCAAGTGGCCGGCGGTGCAATATTGCTCAAGATGTTGGCCATTCCAACATCAGCTGCCTCCCCGGAAAAAGCTGGCGCCTAATGTATCGCCTGATCTTGGCGTCAAGCTCCGGCGGGTTAGGCACGGTCACCAACTCAACGTACTGGTTCCACAAGTCATGCGCAAACATAGGCGAGATTTTCTCCAAGTCCTTAATCCGCGCTTCCTCAGCCTCGAACTCCTCACGGGACACCGTCAACATAACTAACACATCCTCTCTAAACAAACGTTGGCCGCCACGGACGCCAGCACCGCCTCCTGAACGTGGCGTAACTTAAGTATACCACTTCGGAACCCAGTTGTCAAGGGGGTCATGGGGGTCATATTTTCGCACCTCCGCCCCTCATGTTCCACTTGATTTTTTGTGTTCGGTGTGATATAATTCGATATGAGGGATGAGTGGTCTGCTTGGGATTGGCAACCCCTTCCCCGAATAGGAGGGGTTAGTATGTAGATTTTGCGCGGGTTGTTTCGGCAGGGATTTGTGCGGTGTTCTTGGGTACGGCGGTCTGCGCCGGTGGACTTTACTTTGGCTTTTATATGGGGGGTTTCACTATGAAAAAAGGTTTAACGGAACTGGTGTTCATTCTCGACAAAAGCGGCTCCATGAGCGGCTTGGAGTCCGACACCATCGGAGGCTACAACTCAATGCTTGCCCAGCAGCGAGAGACGGTGCCGCCTGACATGATAATCACCTCCGAGGGGATATTCACCCCCGACGCGTCCGACGGCGAGTGCCGCGTCACGACGGTTTTGTTCGACACAAACTACACGCTGCTCCACGACAGCGTTCCCATCGGGTCAGTCCGCCCGATCACGGAACAGGAGTATCAGGCGGGAGGCAACACCGCGCTTCTTGATGCGATTGGGATGACGATCAACAAGGTCAGCAACACCCAGTCGCAAACGGAGGAAGGCGAGCGCGCTGAGAAAGTGATGTTCGTCATCATCACGGACGGCGAGGAAAACAGCAGCCGCGAGTACTCCGCTGAGCAGGTCAAGGCGATGATCGAGCGTCAGAAGGCGGCGGGCTGGGAGTTTATCTTCCTCGGTGCCAACATCGACGCCGTGCGCACCGCTCGCCGCGTCGGCATAGGCGCGGACAGAACGGCCAACTGGATGGCCGACCGCGACGGCGTAGACGCGAACTTCAAGACGATGGACAAGACCATGAGGAAGTTTCGCAGGACTGGCGTCATCGAGTCCTCCGACCTCGACGACATCCGCAACAACGCGAAACGCCGCGGCCAGCGGGAGTAGGGGCAGTTATAGGAGGCCGTAAGACGTGGAGGATTTCGCCGCGCTGTGCAGAGCCGGAACGCCTCAGGAGGTTCAGGATGCCATCTATGCCGGAGCCGACGTCAACGCGCGTGACAAGGAGAGCGGCAGGACGCCGCTGATGTACGCCGCCGCCTTCAACGGCAGCGCGGACGTGATCTCAGTCCTTCTCAACGCAGGGGCCAAGGTGAACGCGGAGGACAAGGACGGCTGGACGGCTTTGATGCTAGCCTCCGAGCATAACGACAACTCCGACGTGCTGTCAGCATTGATCGACGGAGTTTTAACTAGCACCGACGACTTCGCCGCGCTGGAGAAGATTTTTAAGACCGGCAAAGCGAAGAACTTCCTAGAGACGTGCGCAACCGGAACGCCTCAGGAGGTTCAGGAGGCCATAGACGCCGGGGCATATGTGAACGCGGAGAACAAGGACGGCGTTAAGGCTTTAATGTTGGCCGCGCAGTTCAACGGCGACCCTGACGTGCCCTTCATCCTGCTCAGGCGCGGGGCAGACGCCGAGGCGAAAAACAAGGACGGCTTTACGGCATTGATGCTCGCCGCGCAGCACAACGGCAACCCCGACGTGCTCTCCGCCCTTATCAGAGGCGGGGCAGATGTCGAGGCAAGGGGCGAGGGCGGCGTCACGGCTTTGATGCTTGCCGCCGCGCATAACGGCCCCGACGCGGTCTCCGCCCTGCTGTTCAAGGCCGACCTGTTCAGGCCCGGGGCCGACGCCAACGCAAAGGACGCCGGCGGCAACAAAGCCCTGGACTACGCCGTCCGTAACAAGGCATTGGAGAATACCGCCGCCCTCGCCGCGCTGAGGGCGGCGACTCGATGAGTACAAAGGAGAGGCTGCAAATGCTTACAGTCCCGTGGAAGGAGTTCAAGGCCGAACTAGAGGCGAAGCTGGATCGCATCTTACAGGATAGCATGGCGATTTACGCGCCGCCGAGCGAGCCTGCCGCGCCGAAGCCGAAGGACGAGCGGGAAGGCTGCGCCGAGGCCGGAAGGATGAGCGCGGAGGATTTCGCCGCGCTCTGCAAAACCGGCACCCCACAGGAGGTTCAGGAGGCCGTCGACGCCGGAGCCGACGTGAACGCGAAGGACGCTGCCGGCATGGCTGCCCTGTTGTGCGCCGCCAAGCACAACAACGCCCCGGTGATCTCCGTTCTGCTAGACGCCGGGGCAGACGTCAACGCGAGGGGCAATTTACTAGGCTGGACGGCGTTGTTGTGCGCCGTGCGGTACGACAGCAGCCCTGAGGTGATCTCCGTCCTGCTAAACGCCGGGGCAAACGTGAACGCGAAGGACAATGCCGGCCAGACGGCGTTGTTGTACGCCGCAAGGGACGACAACACCCCCGTGATCGCCGCCCTGCTCAACGCTGGGGCCGACGTCAACGCGGCGGACAATGCCGGCTGTACGGCCCTGCTGTACGCCGTTAAGTACAACAACATCCCCGTGATCGCCGCTCTGCTCAACGCCGGAGCCGACGTCAACGCGGAGAACAATGCCGGCTGGACGGCCTTGCTGTGTGCCGCCATGGACGACAACGCCCCCGTGATCCTCGCCCTGCTCGACGCCGGAGCGGACGCCGGGGCGAAGAACAGCGACGGCTGGACGCCCCTGATGTACGCCGCCAAGCACAGCAATATTCCAGTGCTATCCGCCCTGATCGACGCCCTCAAGGGATAGGATTATCGAAAAGAACGGTTAGGATATGTCGGGATTTAATTATGAAGGCCTCGCGGGGCGGAGTACCCGCGAGGCCTTTTTTCGACGGTATATTACATGCCTCCAGTAAGGGTGAGCCACCCCGCCCAAAGAACGAAAGCATAGGCCAGTATGGTACGAAATACCTTGCTCAAGCTGGCTAGCACAACCCCGGCGCCGATAGTCACCGTCCAGATAAACACTTGCCAATACCAGACGCCACTCTGGACGGACTCTAAATAAACGACAACAAAAGCAATAATGTCGAGGCAGATGGTGAAGTTCAAAAGACCTATCGTCTTCGCCCGCTCCTCCTTAGCCTCTTCCTCAGGTGTAACAATGTGAACCCTAACCGCCATCGCAAACCGCCTCCTAACTATAGCTGCCTTCCAATAATCTGACGCTCAACGTATTGCCTCCTGAACTAGGTATACTAAGTATACCACTTCGGAGCCCAGTTGTCAAGGGGTTCATGGGGGCATTTTCGCACTCCGCCCAACGCCCCCCTTGATTTTTTATGTTCGGTGCGATAGAATCCGAAATGAGGGATGGGCGGTCTGCCGAAGCAGTCCACAAGCGCCGCAGGCCCGGGGGTCGAGAGGCCCCAAGTTATTTTTAGGGGGGATTTGCGTGGTTTTTTTGGGGACGGAAGCACGGGCAGACTACGATGCTAATCAGCGGCTTTGGGTATCTTCCTCCAGCGGCACTCCCAAGGATGTCAAAGCGGCCATAGAGGCCGGGGCAGACGTCAATGCAAAGGGCGAGGGCGGCATGACAGCCTTGATGTTGGCCGCCGGGTTCAACAGCAACCCTGAGGTGGTCTCCGCCCTGCTCGAGGCCGGGGCAGAGATCGAAGCTAAGAATGAAGACACTGGTGCGGCAGCCTTGATATACGCCGCCAAGTTCAACAGCAACCCTGAGGTGCTCTCCACCCTGATCAAGGCCGGGGCGGACGTCAACGCCGAGAACAAGTACGGGTGGTCGGTCTTGCTGTGCGCCGCCAAGGACAACGACAACCCTGAGGTGCTCTCCGTCCTGATCAAGGCCGGGGCGGACATCCACGCGAAGAACATGGACGGCGGGACAATCTTGATGTCCGCCGCCGGCGAGAATCGCAACCCTAAGGTGCTCTCCGTCCTGATCGATGCCGGGATAGACGTCAACGCCAAGGACAAGTACGGCTGGACAGCCCTGATCAGGGCCGCCATATCCAACACCAGTCTTGAGGCGTTCTCCATCCTGCTCAATGCCGGAGCGGACGTCAACGCTAAGAGCAATGTTGACTGGACGGCTTTGATGTGCGCCGCTATGTCCAACCGCAACCCTGAGGTAATACCCCTCCTGCTCAACGCCGGTGCCGACCCCAAAGTGCGGGACTGCAACGGCGAGGGCATCCTCTCCCACTCTGCCAAGAACAAGACCTTGCAATGCACCCCCGCCATGGCCGAGCTGATAAAGGCCGTGAAGGGTTAGCGCGCGTCGCTGAGTCAGTAGGGGCAGGGCCTCGCGAATCCCGCGAGGCCCTTTTTTGATCGAGCGCCTTTGATCGAGCGCCTCCTACGGCCTCCGCGTGTCCTGCAGCGCCCGCATCTTCATGAAGAAGAACGGCAGTGGAATCAGCGGCAGCATGCTCGTGATAACCAGCGACATGTCTATCCCCACCAGGTCGGCCAGGCCGCCGAACGGGAGTATGAGGATGTTGCTCACGCCCCACGCCAGGCCGGTCACTATCGAGCTTCCGGCGCTGCGCTCGTCGGGCATCAGGCGCTGCGCCATCGCGCTCGTTATCGACAGAGTGGAGTAGACGCACGAAAGCCCCGTGATGTAGAACAGCACAACCCACCAGCCGGACACGAATCCCCCGGCCGTCATCACCATAAAGCCCAGCAGGAGGCTGCGGAAGATCGTGCGCGAGTCCCCTATCCGCCGCGCCGCCGCGACCGCGAACGGCATCGACACCGTCCCGCCGAACGTCGTCAGGAACACGACCAAGCCGACCGCGGCAAGGTCGCCTCCCTCCGCGACTATCTTCATCGGGAGGAAGAAGCGCACGCACTGGAACAGCAGGTCGCGCGTCGCGGCGACCACCCACAGGGGGTAGAGGGATTTGAACAAGCTGCCCAGAGTCCTGACGAGGCCGGCGCGGTGGGTGCCGACGTCCTGCCTCAGGAGCGGCATCGAGAAGAATATGAGCGCGCTCAGCATGACGGCCGGTATGAGCGTCACGAAGAGCCCTTTGTAGCCCCAAAAATGCACGACTCCGACGGCCACCAGCGGGCTCAGCATCCCGCCGAGCATCCCGCCGATGTTGAACCATGTGAGGGCGCCGGTGAGTTTTTCGGGGCGGGCAACGTAGCCTATGCCGCCGTTGCCCTGGGGGTGGTAGAGGGCGCTGCCTAGGCCCCACATCCCGGCGAAGAAGATGGTCGGCCAGTACGACCGAGTGTTGGGCAGCATTATCGCCCCCACGCCGCAGAAAATAGGCCCAAGCATCATAAGGATGGGGCGCCTCATGCGGTCGCTGAGGTAGCCTATGACCGGCTGGCCTATTATATGGAAGAATCCGACTATGACGTTGAAACTCCCGGCAAGCGAGTACGACAGGCCGAGGTTCTCCTTGATGAACGGGAGGAACGTGGACAGGAACGCCGCGTACATATCGTTGATGCCGTGCGCCAGAGAGATGAGCGCGACCCTGGCCTCCGGCGTCTTAAGAACGCCAAAGTTTTTTAGCATAGTGAGAGGGCGACTGCCTCCTATTTTTTCTTATTTTTTTTTGCGGACGGAGCGGGGCGTTCCACGCTCATCAGCTTCAGGCTGCGGTCAAAAATAAGGACGCAGATACTGCGCCCTCCCTTGGTTACGGCGAGGGCGCAGGACTCGTCAATCGCGCTGGGCTCCGTAGGCACCACCTTCAGGTCGTAGCCCAGAAGCGCGGCATTCTGGCAGACCTTGCTCAGAGGATCGCCATACGTGAACTCACCGCTCGGCATTGAGTACAGGAATACGAGGCACGCGGCGGCGGCGACGAACGCGCGCGTGCTACACATAGTCCTTCAGCCTGCGGCACTTGGTGGGGTTGCGGAGCTTCCTCAGGGCCTTGGCCTCTATCTGGCGTATGCGCTCGCGGGTCACGCCGAACTTCTGCCCGACGTCCTCCAGAGTGTAGAAGTGCCCGTCGTACAGGCCGAAGCGCAGGCAGACCACCTCTCTCTCGCGCGGCGACAGGAGGTGTATGACAGCGTCTATCTCATCGTGAAGCAGGCGGGCGGTCATGACGTCCTCAGGGCTGGGCTTGTCGCCGTCCTCTATGAAGTCCCCTAGCTGGGTCTCCTCCTCGTCGCCTATGGGCGTCTCCAGCGAGACGGGGACCTGCGCGATGCGGCGTATCTCCTCGACCTTCGACAGCTCGACCTCCATCTCGTCGGCGATCTCCTCGTTGGTCGGCTCCCGTCCCAAGCGCTGCACCAAGGCGCGCGAGGCCCTCACCATCCTGTTGATGGTCTCGATCATGTGCACCGGGATGCGGATAGTCCGAGCCTGATCCGCTATGGCGCGCGTTATCGCCTGCCTTATCCACCAAGTGGCGTAGGTGCTGAACTTGAACCCCTTGTGGTAGTCGAACTTCTCCACGGCGCGGATGAGCCCTATGTTCCCCTCCTGGATCAGGTCGAGGAAGAGCATGCCACGGCCGATGTACTTTTTCGCGATGCTGACGACCAGGCGCAGGTTCGCGCCGATGAGCTTCTTCTTGGCTTCCTCGTCGCCGTCCTCCACCTTGCGGGCCAGGTCTACCTCGTCGGCGGCGTTCAGGAGCGCCACTTTGCCTATCTCGTGCAGGTACGTGCGCACCGGGTCGCTGATGGGGATGTCCTCCACCAGCTCGTCGTCGTCCGCGGCGTCAAGCAGGGGCACCTCCTCGCCGAAGTGTGACGCATCCTTGTCCGCTTCGTCCTCGACCACTTCGATGCCCAGTTCCTGCAGGCCGGACAGGATGCTGTCAAGGCCTTCGGAGCTCCACGTCTCAACAGGAACGTGCCGCTCGATGTCCTGATGCGTCACGAAGCCGCGAGCCTGGCCTTCCCGCACCAGACCATGAATTGTGTCTGACTCAGGGACGCCGGCGATATCCGGCTCGTTTTCTCTCATCTCGACTTCCATGACATCACCCCTCCCGTCGGTTGTTGGGCCGTGCGCTCAGAAACTCCGTCAAACGGCAGCTCTGGCCGACTCGCCGTATTTTGCGCAGGGCCTTGGCCTCTATCTGGCGTATGCGCTCGCGCGTCACGCCGAACTTCCGCCCCACGTCCTCAAGAGTGTAAAAATGCCCGTCCTCCAGCCCGAAGCGGCACCGCAGGATGTCCCTCTCCCGCGCCGAGAGCGTCTCCAGTATCCTCTCCAGCATGTCGCGCAGCAGGTGCGCCTCGGCTACCTCGTCGGGGCCGGGCAGGTCTTTGTCCGGTATGAAGTCCCCGAGAAGGCTGTCGTCCTCCTCGCCTATCGGGGTGTCGATGGAGATAGGAAACTGCGCTATCTTGCGTATCTCCTCGACGCGGCGCGGCAGTATCTCCATCTCCCGCGCTATCTCCTCGTCGGTCGGCTCGCGGCCAAGGCGCTGGATGAGCTGGCGCGACACGCGCCCCATCTTGTTGATGGTCTCAACCATGTGCACCGGAACGCGGATAGTCCTCGCCTGATCCGCTATGGCGCGCGTTATCGCCTGCCTTATCCACCAAGTGGCGTAGGTGCTGAACTTGAACCCCTTGTGGTAGTCGAACTTCTCCACCGCGCGTATGAGGCCGAGGTTGCCCTCCTGAATAAGGTCCAAAAACAGCATGCCCCTGCCTATGTATTTTTTGGCGATGCTCACGACCAGACGCAGGTTGGCGTCGGTCAGCTTCCGTTTGGCTTCTTCGTCGCCGTTTTCCATCTTGCGGGCCAGGTCTACCTCCTCGTCGGCCGTCAGCAGCGCCACTTTGCCTATCTCGCGCAGGTACATGCGCACAGGGTCGGTCAAGGGGATGTCGTCCGACTTGCCGGACTCCCCCTCCATGATCGGCTCGCGTCCCCGCTGCGCGCCCTCCTCCTCGACTACCTCTATTCCAAGCTCCTGAAGGTTGCTCAGGATGGTGTCGAGCATGTCGGAGTTCAGGTCAGACGCGACGTGGCGCTCGATGTCCTGATGCGTCACAAAGCCGCGTCCCTGGCCCTCGTGGAACAGGTTGCGAACCTTGCCGAGGTACTCTCCCCTGCGGTCCTCGGACTCGTCGCCGCTCTCCTCAGTTTCTTCCTCGTTTTCGAGTTCCTCTTCGGTTCCGACCTCAGCGTCGATCTCCAAGTCCTTCACCCCCAATTGTTAAGCCAAGAAGCCGATGCTTACCCTCAAAAACGGCGGCAGCGGCATCTCGGGCGACGGACCAACCATGCGCCGCGTCTCGGGAAACTCCATCTCGTAGAGCAGGCGGCCTATGCGCAGCTGGGTCATGTCGTCCGTCTCGTAGGCCATGTGGAAGCGCCGGTAGCCGAACTTCTCGGCGAAATACGATGTGCAGGACGGAGCCATGCCGTCGAACATAGCCTCAAAGTCCGTCAAAAACTCCTCCTCGCCGAAGATTATGCTGTCGCTGACGAGGACTATGACCTTCATGTTTTCGAGCGCGAGGGTCTTGTTGCGCAGAGAGCAGAACGCCACCCCCGCCCTTACGTCGCGCCGTCCGGCGAGGCTGCGGCCAAGGAGCTCCTCCATCTTCGGCGAGTAGCCCAGAAGCATCATGAAGCCGAGGTTCACTCCGCCAGCCGCTCCCTCCCTGAAGAAATTATCCCTCATAAGGCTCCCAACGCAGCCGCTAAACATCGACGAAAGGAAGAAAAACTCGCTCCCAGCGTCGAGGCAGCGCGCTGCTATCCGCTCCAGCTTCAGGCTGTGGAGCTCGTTTATGGAGACCGGCTTGTAGTCCACGCCGAACGGGAACCACGACGCTATTTCCAGGTCTATATCGGAGTTCCAATAGCGCAGGCCAATCGAGCTGGCACGGGCGATGTCCTTCATGCTATATATAATAGGAAGGATCTTTTGGCCCGTCAGGCGGCCTTTGCTTCCTTGATGACCTTGACGACGTACTCGACCAGCCGCGAGATCTCGGGCTTGGCTATCTGGTACTTGGCGCCGACGCTGGCTGCCTTGACCTTGATGTCCTGGGCCATTATGGACGAGAACACTATGATGGGCAGGTCGCGCGTGGCCTCGTTTTCCTTCAGCCGCCGGGTCAGGGCCAGGCCGTCGAGGCGGGGCATCTCAACGTCGGTGATGAGGACGTCGAACCCCTTCCCCTCGTCCAGACCGTGCGCTATGCGGTCGTAGGCCTCCTTGCCGTCGGAGCAGATCACGAGGTTCGTGAAGCCGCCCGACGCGAGAGAGTCCTTTATCTGAGCGCGGATCAGCGGCGAGTCCTCGGCGACGATGATGCGGAAGTCCGCCGGGTTGCCGATCTCCGAGGTCAGGGCCTCGAGTTCCTCGGGGTTCCAGTTGTTGGCTATCGAGAGCCGCGGGCTTATGTGCTGGACTATGGCCTCGTAGTCCAGCAGAAGGACGTTCCTCTTGTCCCTCTTGATGACGTAGAGCACCCACTCTCCGAGGTACTTGCCGGTGAGCGTGGAGTCCAGGTCCTCGGAGTTGATGCGGTATATCCTCTCCACGGCGTCAACGACGAAGCCCAGCTTGACCTCGTTGAACTCGGCTATGATGACCTTGCTCTGCTCGGCCTCTATCTTCGAGCCGACGTTCAAGAAGACCCTGAGGTCGACCAGAGGAAGCACCTCGCCCCTCACGGACGTGATCCCGATCATGGCGCCCGGCGAGTCGGGGATGACGCGGCAGCCCGGCCAGCGGAGTATCTCGCGCGTCTTGTCGACGTTGATGGCGAAGGACTGATCTCCAAGGAAGAAGACCACAACCTGCCACTCGTTCGTCCCGACTTCAGTTATAACCTTCTTCACTTCCTGCATGAAAATCCCCCGTTTCCATGTATGCTCGCGTTTGAGGGCGCGAACCCGTCTCTTAGACTATACACCATGTGTCAAGCGGTTGCGTAAGAAAAGAATTCGGAGGGGATGCAAGAAAATGGGCATCGAGCACGTAGGTTACGCCGTGAGGGATTTGGAGGCCGCCGCAGCGCAGTTCGCGCTCCTCGGCTTCGAGCGCAGCGGCGCGGCGGTCGAGGACACGGGCCGCGGCGTCAGGATTCTCTTTATGCATGGGAGGGAGGGCGGGGAGATCGAGCTCATCGCGCCGCTCGAAGGCCGGCCTTCCCCTGTTGGGCAGTGGCTGAGCAAGAACGGCCCGTCCCCGTATCACGTGTGCTGCTCCGCCCCGGACATCGAGCGCGCCGTCGAGGAGCTGAGGGGCCGCGGGTTCGTAGTGGTGGAGCGCCCGAGCCCTGCCGCCGCGATGGGAGGGCGCAGAGTGGCGTTCTTGTACGGGCGGGATGTCGGCCTGGTGGAGCTGGCCGAGTAGGGGTGTGTGGTATAGTTTGTGAGAAAGGAGGGATGCGTCCCATGGAGTCATACCGAGTGAACCGCAAAAATGACTACGCTTTTAAGCGCATCTTTGGCCAGGAGGACACGAAGGACATCCTTGCCCGCTTTCTAAGCTTGGTCTTGGACGTCGAGATTAGACCGGAGGAGCTGAGGCTGCTGAACCCCGCGCTGCCGTCGAAGTACATCACGGGCAAGTCATCTGTTCTGGACATCATGGCCGAGCACAGCGCGGCGCACGAGAAGCTGCACATAGAGCTCCAGTGCGTCAACGAGGGCAACACGGAGCGTCGGGCGATGTACTATTGGGGCCGAGCGTTCACGGAGGACTTGCCCGTCGGGGGAAATTATTCAGCTTTGCCGAGGATGATAAGCATCCTGATTCTGGACTTCCGGCTCTTTAAGTGGCGCGACCAGGCGAAGTACCACGGGGTGTTCCACATCTCTGACGACGAGGAGCGCGTGCTCTTTACGGACGCGCTGGAGATTCACGTCATAGAGCTTCCGCGCCTGATGAAGCGCAAGCTCGACGACGGCACGGATGCCCTGGTGCTGTGGGGGATGTATCTGAACAACATAAGGGGGAGCGTGATGGATATGATCGCTAGGCGCGAACCTATGATTCGGCGTGCGATGACCGTAGAGGAGGCGTTCATGCAGAGCGCTGAGGAGCGGAGGCTGTACGACATCCGCGAGCGCACCCGGCTGGACTGGAGCAACGCGATAAGCGTCGCGAAGCAGCGCGGCGAGAAGACCGGGCGCAAAAAGGGCGAGCGGGTCGGCCTGCGAAAGGGTCGCCGCGAGGGCCGCCTCGAAGGTCGTCTCGAAATCGCACGCAAGATGCTCGACGGTGGCGCTTCCCTCGACTATGTGCTCAACCTCACAGGCCTGACCCGCGAGGAGCTTGCGCAGGGCTGGCATACCTAAACCGAAGCTCCTTGAACAGCGCGCGCCAGTCCGTCAGAGAAAACTGATTTTGGAGGGGAGCGTGATGGATATGATCGCTAGGCGCGAACCTATGATTCGGCGTGCGATGACCGTAGAGGAGGCGTTCATGCAGAGCGCTGAGGAGCGGAGGGCCGCACGGAGGGCCGTCTCGAAACGGCCCGCAGGATGCTCGACGGTGGCCTCTCCTTCGATGACGTGCTTCGCTTCACAGACCTGACCCGCGAGGAGCTTGCCGCGGGGCCGCCCCTTGCGTGATATACTTGCCGCGTTCAGGGGGTAAGCCTACCCCCAAGAAAGGTGATATTAAAATGAAGATTTTCAGACCCCTCGCGGCACTGCTCGCCACGGTCGCGGTGTTTTTATTTCTCGCCTCTGCTTTTTCTGAAGCTGAAGCTGCCCGGTACGTCGAGGGCGAGGCCTTGGTCGTCCTGCGCAACAGCACGGGCGGGGCGCTCAGCGCGTCGTCGCTCTCCGGCGGCGCTGGCGCGGGGTACGTCCGCCGCGTCGCGGAGGCAGCCGGGGCAGAGGCGGTGCGCACATACTCGGCCGTCTCGGAGGTGCGGAATAAGGTCATAGTCCATATGAAGTCCAGCACTCAGACAACGGAGGAGCTCATCGACGCCCTGTACGAAGACCCGGACGTCCTCAGCGCCATGCCGAACTACATCAGGAAGACGTTCAAGGAGCCCGACGACCCAGACTACAGCCAGCTATGGGGCATGAAGGCGATCAGGGCAGAGGAGGCTTGGGACATCAACACGGGCGGTGCAACGGCTAGCGGCGAGAAAGTCTACGCCGCCATCATGGACACTGGCGTCTACCTCGCGCACGAAGATCTTCAGGACGTCGTCGACAAGACTTACAGCCGGAACTTCGCCACGCAGAGCGGGCAGCCAGATATGGACGTCTCTGACGCCCTGGGACACGGCACCCACGTCACCGGCACCGTCGCGGCCGTTGGAAATAACCGCATAGGCGTCGCGGGCGTAAACTGGAACGCGCCGGTGATATTCCTTAAGATATTCGACGACGACACCGGCGAGGCCTCGACCGCCGCCGAGATGTACGCCATCGATTACCTGACCACGCTGCTGAGGCGCAACACATCGATGCGCGTTCCGGCGGTCAACATGTCCTTCGGCGGCTGGGAGCCAACCACGCCTGAAGAGTACGCCAAGGACGGCGCGTACTTCGAGGTCTACAAGGCCCTCGACGACCTGAACCGAGTCGTCATAGTCGTGGCCGCCGGCAACGAGGGACTTGAGGTCGGCGCCCCGGCACCAGCACACAACGACGAGGGCATCACCGAGGGCTGGTACGTCTATCCCGCGTCGCTCGGGCGGTTCCTGAACAACATGATCGTGGTCGGGGCAACGGCGTCCGACAACACGGCGGCGGAGTTCTCGAACTGGAGCGATAAGTACGTCGACGTGGCCGCGCCCGGCGTCTGGATATGGAGCACCATGCTGCCCACCGACGAGTACAACACGGATCACGAGCTCTACGGCTACAAGCACGGCACGTCGATGGCCACGCCGCACGTGACCGGCGCCGTCGCGCTCCTCGCCGCTGAACACCCCGGCGAGGACGCCCCCCGTCTGAAGGCCCGCGTTCTGCAAAACACGGACACGAGCGTGAACCCCCCCGTGGCCAGCGGCACGACGCTCTCGGCCAACGGGCTCATCAACCTAGCTCAGGCCATGACGGCGCAGGCGCCAATGGTGATCACCAGCGACAGCGGCGTCACCCCGGAGGCCCTCACGTACGTCACGCCAGGCGAGCAGATAAGCCGAACGTATGAAGTGCCGGACTCGTCCCTTGAGATCGAGACGGTCAGCGGCACGCCATCGGATTTTAAGACGGTACCTGGCGATGCTAAGATAACGGCCACGTTTTCGCTAAGCTCCGGGGATGTGTTCAGCTACATCGTGAGAGCCACGAGCCTTTCAACGGCGGCAGCCACTGGGACATCCACGCAGCTATGGCAAACCTTCACGGTGCCGACCCCAACTCCGACTCCGAGGCCGGACTCGGACGTGGGCTGCTACGCCGTCTCGCTCGGCGCGGGCGGGGTTGTGGCGCTGCTGCTGGCGCTGGCGCTCCGCGGGAAGCGCGGCATGTGGGCGCTTTTGTTTGCCCTGGGGCTTTCCTTCTCCGTTGTCATCCCCGCTGCGTTTGCTGAGACATATGTCGACGGGACGGCTCTGGTCGTCCTGCGCAACAAGACGGCTGAGGCGGTCAGCGCTGCCTCCCTGCCGAACAGCGCCGGGTACGTCCGGAGCACGGCGGCAGCGGCGGGAGCCAAGGTCGTCCACACGTTCGCCTCGGTCTCTCAGGTTCGTAACAAGATCATCGTCCTTATGAAGTCCCCGAAGACCACGGAGGCGCTCATAGCCTCGCTCAAGACGAACCCGGACGTGCTGGCCGCGTCGCCTATCCGCGTCATCGAGGCAGTCGACGTCCAGCCGTCAGAGGTGGCGCCTGACGACCCTTACTACAAGGACGGCCGCCTTTGGGGCATGAAGCGGATCAACGCCGACGGGGCTTGGGACGTCACCACGGGGGACTCCGAGATCCGCGTGGCGGTGATCGACAGCGGCATCTACGTTGACCACCCCGACCTCGCGGGCGTCGTCGACACCGAGCTCAGCCTCAACTTCGTCTACGACAGCGGCGACCTGCTCATCAGCGTGGACAGCGAGGGAGAGTACTTCGTCGACCCGGACGACCACTACGCGGACAGCAACGGGCACGGAACCCACGTCTCCGGCACCATAGCCGCGGTGGGTAACAACGGGCTGGGCGTGGTCGGAGTCAACTGGAACACCAAGGTGATCGCCCTCAGGATGCTCGGCACAACCGGCAGGGGCGACTGGCGCGCCCTCTACGCCTCCCTCGACTACATCGTCTGGCTTCTGCTGAACGACCCGGCGCTGCGCATACCGGCGGTGAACATGTCCATAGGCGGCTTCTCGGACACGCTGGACGACGCGTCGCTAGAGTTCTTCAAGGCGCTCGACGACCTGGACAGCACGGTCATGGTTATCGCGGCCAGCAACAACTGCATGGAGGTGGGGGTGCCAGCACCTGTCACCATCGACGACCCGCATCAGTACGGCCTGTACGTTGAAAAGGGCTGGTACCAATACCCGTCGTCCCTCGGGCAGCTCCTGAAGAACGCGATCGTGGTCGGGGCGTTGGCGTCCAACGACAAGGCGGCGTACTTCACCAACTGGAGCGAGAAGTGCGTCGACATAGCGGCGCCGGGCATGGAGATATGGAGCACCATCCCGCCCGAGGTGTATGAGAACCCATCCTCTAACGTGTTCTACGTCCCGTTCCAGGGCACGTCGATGGCCGCGCCTCACGTGGCCGGCTCCGTCGCCCTGCTCGCCGCGGCCTACCCCGGCACCACCGCTTCGCAGCTGAAATCCCGCATCCTGAACAGCGCAAACGCGAACGTGAACCCCGAGGTGAACGGGTACTACGAGTTCTACGACAGGTCGAAGAAGGTGACGATCCCGCACTCCAGCAACGTCTCGGGCTACACGGTCTCGGCCCACGGCCTGCTCGACCTCGAGGCGGCGATGAAGGCCTACTTCGCCCAGACCCCCTCCGACTGCAAACTCGAATACGAGCAGGACGCGAACGGCGTCAAGGTCAGCGTCTTCGTCCCCCTGCTCCCCGGCGCGGACGGAGCAAAACTCAAGGACGTCAGCGTGGACGTGACGGGCATCGCCTCGTTCGTCTCGCCGCCCGACTGGGAGCTAGTAGGGGTAGGTGATCAGCAGATCAGCGGCGCCGCCTCTGACCCTGGCCTGATGGTAACCTTCGGCGTGCCGAGCGCCGCGGAGCTGAACAAGGGCAGCTTGGACAGCATCACGTACACTTTGAAGGACGGCAAGGGGTATACTCAGGCGTACTCCAGGCCTTTGGAGTTCTCGGATATGAAGGACACGGGCAGGCGCAGTTCCTCCGGCGGCTGCGAGGTGGCCGGAGTGTTTTCTTTGGCCTTTTCCTTGCCCTTTGCCGCAGTGGCGCTGCTGGCGCTTCGGCGCAGCAGATGTGGAGGGTTGTAATGTCATGTGTTGCGTGGATAGGAAGAGCGACGACGTCTTCAGGCGCATTTTTGGCCGCGTCGACACGAAGGACATCCTGGCCCGCTTCCTGAGCCTCGTCCTGGAGGTCGAGATTCTGCCGGAGGAGCTGATGCTGCTGGATGCCATCACGCCGCCGAAGTGCACCGAGCCCAAGCCGTTAGTGCTGAACATCCTGGCCTGGCGCAGCGCGGCGCACGAGAAGCTGCATATCGAACTCCAGTGCGTCAGCAAGGAGAACGCGAGGTGGCGGGCGATGTACTACTTGACCCAGGCGATCGTGGACGACGCGTGTGACGAGAATTTCTACCTCGCTCTGCCGAAGGTGATAAGCATCCTGCTCGCCGACTCCCTGCTCTTCGAGGAGAACGATCCGAAGGAGTACCACGAAGTGTTTCACGTCCGCTCGGCTGAAAGTAACGCGCTGCTCACGGACGCGCTGGCGATTCACGTGCTAGAGCTTGCGCGGCTGCTGGAATGGAAGCTTGACGGCGACACGGAGGCTCTGGCCATGTGGGGGATGTACTTGAACAACGTGGATGGGGACGCGCTGGAGATAATCGCTGAGCGCGAGCCGATGATTCGGCGCGCGATAGCCATAGAGAAAGGTGGAGTATTAAATGAAGGCTTTTAGGACCCTGGCGGCCCTGTTCGCCGCGGTATTCTTATTCCCCGTCTTTTCTGAAGCCGAAGCTGCCCGCTACGTCGAGGGGGAGGCGCTGGTCGTCATGCGCGGCGGCACGAGCGGGGCGCAGGCCATGTCCGACGGGTATGTTCGCAGCGCCGCTGAGGCTGCTGGGGCCCGGGTGGCTCGCACCTACTCGGCCATCTCGGAGCTTCAGGGCAAGGTCATCGTCCACGTGAAGTCCGACACCAAGACCACGGAGGAGCTCATCGCCTCGCTCAAGGAGAACCCCAACGTGCTGAGCGCCACGCCGAACTACATCAACAGGGCGCTTAGGGCGCCCAACGATCCGTACTACCAGAACGGCAGTATGTGGGGCATGAAGCGGATCGGGGCGGAGAAGGCTTGGGACACCACCACGGGGGGCGGCAAGAGCATCTACGCTGCCGTGATGGACACCGGCGTTGACGTCAGCCATCCTGACCTCGCGGGCGTCATCAACATGGATTACAGCCGAAACTTCGACACGAAGGACGAGCCAGACAAGAACGTCCAGGACAACGACGGACACGGCACGCACGTCACCGGAACCGTCGCCGCCTTGGGCGACAACGGCGTGGGAGTCGTCGGGGTCAACTGGAACACGCAGGTGATATTCCTCAAGGTGTTCACAGACGAGGGTGCGCCTAACGGCCTCATCATAGCAGGGCTGAACTACCTGGCGGACTGCCTTAGAAAAGACCCATCGCTGCACGTTCCGACGCTCAACCTGTCGCTTGGCAGCTGGCAGGGAGCCTCGCCCGAAGAGCTCATGAGCAATCCATTCTTCCTGGCTTTTAAGGCGCTCGACGATCTGAACCGAACCGTCATAGTGGTTGCGGCGGGCAACGAGAGCCTGGAGGTCGGCGCTCCGTCGCCGGTGAACATTGCCGACGATGTCTATGAGACTTACATTGATAAGGGGGATTACTGCTACCCTGCGTCCTTTGGGCGGTTCTTGAAGAACATGATCGTGGTCGGGGCGACGGACGCCGATGACGCGGCGGCGGAGTTCACGAACTGGAGCGAGAAGTACGTGGACATAGCCGCGCCCGGCGTCGCCATATGGAGCACCGTGCTGTCCAAAAAGGCGGAAAACCCGAACGAGCCCTACGGTTCCGATGACGGCACATCGATGGCCGCCCCGCATGTGGCCGGGGCAGTGGCGCTGCTCGCCGCAAAATACCCGGACGAGACAGCGTCCCAGCTGAAGGAGCGCGTTCTGGACAACGCAAACGCGGGTGTGAACCCTGAGGCGCGTGGCTACTACGAGTACTACGACGGGACGAAGGTGTATGTTCAGCCTTCCGCGAACGTGTCGAGCTACAAGGTCTCTGTCCACGGTCTGCTGGACGTGGGGACGGCGATGAACGCGGCGGCGCCGGCGCCGGAGCCGGAGTCGGCGATAGCCGTAACAGAGCTTGCGTACGACGACGGCAGCCCGGTCAATGCGTCTGCGGTGACTCCTAACCAAGAAGTCAACCTGACGTACACGGCAGTAGGCTCGACGTTTACATTCCCCCTCTACCCGACTGTTGTAGCCGGTTCGTTATCAAAATGGCTGACGGGGAGCAGCAGCGATGATGGCTACGTTTCTTTTGTGTTGGAGCCAGGCGCTCAGATCAGCTACACGGTGACGGCGACCAATAACTCAACAGGGGAGAAGAGCACGTTGGATCAGGTATTCGTCGCGACCGGCACAGTGCCGGTGCCTCCCGTCGTCCCGTCTGGCAGCGGCGGTGGCGGCTGCGAAGTGGCCGGCATGTTCGCCTTGGCCGCGGTGGCGCTGCTCGCCATGTTTAGAAAGGGTAGTTAGATGCGTAAGGTGGTTTTTTTGCTCTGCCTCTGCCTCTCCCTACCGACGGCAGCGTGGGCCATGCTGGTGATAACTGGACCTACGTATGACGACGGCACCACGGTCGATCCGAAGGCAGTGATGCCTAATAAGGAGGTCGACGTGACGTACACAGCTGGAGGCGTGACTGTTTATGTTCCCATCATTCCTAGTGGCAGCTTCCTGGTTTGGAGTCGTGATGTGGTGAACGATGGCGAGGAGGTTATTGTTGCTTTTAGGCTTGAGTCTGGCGATCAGATCAGCTACACGGTGACCACCTCAGATGGACAGAGCACGCTACTTCAGGAATTCACTGCGACCGGCACGAAGGAGCCTGTTCCCGACACGTCGGACAGCAGCACCGGGTGCGACGCGGCGTCGCTCGGCGCGTTGGCGCTTATACTCGCCGCGGTCGCGTGGAGGCGGCGGAGCTAGGCAGGGGGGCTCATGCTCCCAGCAGAAAATCCACTATGTTCACGTTTCGTATCCCGTCGAAGCTACTGATCGGCGTCCTGTCCATCGACAGGAGAACCTTTTCGTGGTGGTCGGGGATGCGGCGCAGCGGGGCCAGCTCTCGCTCCCGCGTCCCCTTGTCCAGCGCCGACGCCGTCACCTGGTAGTACACGATTCGGTCGCCCTTGGCCGCCACGAAGTCCACCTCCAGCGAGCCCAGCTTGCCAACGGAGACCCTGTACCCCCTCCGCAGGAGCTCCAGATAGACCACGTTCTCCAGAAGGAATCCGTAGTCTCCGGCCCCGACGAGCGCGCGGCGTATGCCCGTGTCCACGACGTAGAACTTCTCCTGCGTCTTCAGATGCATGTGCCCCTTGAGGTCGTACCGCCGCGCCCGGTATATGAAAAACGCGTCCTCCAGCATCCGGACGTAGCTGTCGATCGTCTCGGCGCTCGTCTTCCTCCCGGCGCTGGTCAGATAGCCGCTGATTTTTTTCGTGGACAGAAAATTCCCGACGCTGGCGCACAGGAAGCGCACCACCCCGTCCAGAAGCGCGGCGTCGCGGACCGAGTTCCGCATGATCACGTCCTTCATTATGATCGTGTCGTATATCCCCTCGACCAGCTGCTCGATCGCCGTCGGGTTGTCTCGAAGCTCCGTCACGCCGGGGAATGACCCGCGCTTAAGGTAGTCGTTGAAGCGCACGTCGGCCTCCTCGCGCGGGTAGCCGTTGAAGTCCATGAACTCGGCGAAGGAGAGGGGCAGCATCTTTATCTCCACGTAGCGCCCCGAGAGCAGGGGCGAGAGCTCCGACGAGAGCAGCCGCGCGTTAGACCCGGTGACGTACAGGTCGACGCCTCGCTCGAGCCGGAGCGAGTTCACGGCGCGCTCCCACCCCTCGACCTGCTGCACCTCGTCCAGCAGGATATACGCGGTAGGGGCGTGAGCCCCAGGGGGCTCGGCCCCGTGGGCCTCGGGCCTGAGCCACGCCTTGATGTAGGCGTATAGGTCTCGGTAGGTCTTTATATGCTCGAACTCCAGGGACTCGAAGTTCATCCGCAGGATGGCGCTGGCGCCCAGCGAGCGCAGGTGGCGCTCGTAGAGGTCGAGCAGCGTGGACTTGCCGCAGCGCCGGACGCCCGTCACAACCTTCACGGGCGACGTGTCCTTGAACGCCGTTAGCTGGCGCAGGTAGATGTCTCGATTTTTCATTTTTTGCGGTTATACCCGAAAAACTTCGTGTTCCGAACAAGTTTTGCGGTTATACCCGACACCTCCCAACGGGGCATTCTAGCACGCGCCACCGCGCTGCAGCTAGTGCGAATTCTAGGAGATAGGTGTTGACGGAGGGATTGTGGGGTGATAAGCTTAAGCGAGCTTACAGAGGGTCTGATCGCCGCCCGGCGAGACCCCCGATATGAAAGAGGGGATATATTAGGATGAAACACGCTTTTATGCTCCTGTGGCGTCTGCTGGACTGGGCACAGCAGATCGTGATGGTCGCCGCGTCGGTCTCCATCGTCACGCTCATTCTGGTTCAGGTGGTGCTGAGGTACTTCTTCCGAATGCCGATCTTCGGCGTGGAGGAGCTCGCGTGCCTCTTCGGCTTCTGGCTCTACTTCATCGGCGCCGCCAACGGGTCGAGGGAGAGCAGCCACATCAAGGCCGACATCCTCAACGTCTTCGTCACGAACGAGCGGGTGCTCAACATCGCCAAGGCCGTCATCGCCTTCATAACGCTCGTGCTCTCCGGCATCTTCATCGAGTGGACGTCGAGCTACGTGTCGTGGTCGTTCGTGACATGGGAGCGCTCGCCCTCCCTGCGCATTCCGATGGTCTGCGCTCAGGCCAGCCTGTTCGTCAGCTCGATCCTCATGTTCTTCTACTTCGCCGTGGAGTTCGTGGACTACGTCCGGCAGGCGCGGGGCTACCCGCCGTTCGACCTGACGGTCTGAGGTGAGCGCGATGCACATAGCCATAGACATAGCGATACTCATCGGAACCATCGTCCTCGGCATCCCCGTGCCCTTCTGCTTCATGGCCGCGGCCATATACATGGGGCTCATCTACTTCCCGGACTTCTCCTTCCTCACGACCGTCGGCTTCAGGGGGCTGAACTCCCTCACGCTTCTGTCGATCCCGTTCTTCATCATGGCGGGGTCGCTGATGAGCTCCGCCGGAATAGCCGAGCGCCTGACCGGCTTCGCCAACTCGATGCTCGGGCGCATTCGCGGCGGCATGGGCGCGGCCACGATCGTCGCCTGCGCGATCTTCGGCGCCATCTCGGGCACATGTTCCTCCGCGGTCGCATGCATCGGCAGCATCATGATCCCGCGCCTCGAGGAGCTCGGCTACCCGAGAAACTACAGCACGGCCATGGTGAGCTGCGCGTCGATCCTGGGCCAGCTCATCCCGCCGTCCGTGCCGATGATACTTTACGGCTGGGTCACACAGCAGTCCGTCGCGGCGTGTTTCCTCGCGACCGTCGGCCCCGGCATCACCCTGACGATCATCTTCTGCATCATCAACTACTTCATGTGCAAGCGGTTCCCGTCCATCAAAGTAGACCCGCCCCTTCCCCCGCGCGAGCGCAACCGCGAGATAGTCCGTGCCTTCCGGCTTGGAATTTGGAGCCTCCTCATGCCCGTGATCATACTGGGCGGCATCTACGGCGGAGTCACCACCCCCACCGAGTCCGCGGCTGTGGCCGTGGCCTACTCCATCGTGATAGGGTTCTTCGTCCACAGGGAGCTCAAGATCAAGACCCTATGGAAGGCCTTCTGCGTCTCGGCGACGACCAGCGGCGTCATATGCCTGATGCTTTTCTTCGTCACGATTCTGGGCCGCGTCTACACGATGCAGCAGGTGCCCATGAAGATAGCGCAGTTCCTGCTCAGCTTCTCGGACAACAAGTACGTTATTCTGCTCATGGTCAACGTGTTCCTGATCATCATCGGGATGCTCATGGACGACCTCAGCGGCACGATGCTCACGGCTCCGCTCCTGATGCCGCTGATGGTTCAGATAGGCATACACCCGGTGCACTTCGCGGCCATCCTTGGAACGAACCTCGGCCTTGGGAACGTCACGCCGCCGACGGCGCCGATACTCTACCTAGGCGGGCGCATCGGCAACGTGCCGATAAACGAGTACATCAAGCCGGCCCTCGTCTACATGCTCTTTGGGAACGTGCCCGTCATCATCCTGACGACCTACTTCCCCGACCTCTCCCTGTGGCTCCCCCGGCTCATCATGCACATAAAGTAGTCTAGCGGCCACATGTGGCCTATTTTTGTACAGGAGGCGTAAGTTAATGAAGAAGTTTTGCGTTTTGTGTTCGGTGTTCGCGCTCGTGGCGGCCGTAGCGTTTCTAACGGTCGGCGCGGCGGACACGGCAGGCGCGGCGGAGCAGCTGAAGTGGCGCATGGCTCAGACGCACCCGGTCGACAGCGACTACGACAAGCGTGCGAAGTCGTTTGCCAAGAAGGTCGAGGAGCGCACCAAGGGGCGCATCCACATCGACGTGTTCTCCGGCAACTCCCTGGGCGACTGGACGGAGACGTTCGAGATGAACCGCCGCGGCACCCTTGAGGTGAACCTCGGTCAGGCCAACTCCAACTTCGGGCCGGAGCTCGACCTTGCCTACTACTTCCCCTATCTGGTGAAGGACGTGGACGAGGCGAGGAAGGTCTACGGCAAGGACGGCTGGGCGTACAAGGTCATCCAGGGGCTTTGGGAGAAGTACAACATGAAGGCCCTCGCGGTCGTTCCGGTCGGCATGTCCGGCGTTTCCCTTAGGACGAAGCCGGACAACTACGCCGATCCGACGGTGCCCAAGAACATGAAGGTTCGCGTCATGCCCATCAAGGCCTGCGAGCTTACGTACGAGGCCATGGGCTACATCGCGACGCCCATCCCCTACGCCGAGGCTTACAGCGCCATTCAGACCGGCATCGCCGACGGCCAGATGGGTGGGCCCCCCTTCCAGGCTTGGCAGTTCAAGGACGTGAACAAGGTCTGGATTCAGTACAACGACTTCTTCGAGTCCTGGTGGTTCACGGTCAACCTCGACCTGTGGAACAAGCTCAGCAAGGAGGACCAGGAGATCCTTCAGGCCGCCGCGCTTGAGGAGTCCGACATCCAGTGGGACCGCGCAACGGCGGTCGACGAGGAGTACCGTCAGAAGCTGAAGGACGAGTACGGCTGGGAGATAGTCATTCTGACGCCGGAGGAGCTCACCAATATAGCCGACCACGTTCGCAAGACGGTGTGGCCGTCTCTGGAGCAGTCCATCGGCAAGGAGCTCATGGACAAGGTGTATCAGGAGTCCGGGATTCCGAGACCCTAAGCGTTTCAGTTTTTGCGGGCGGGGCGCCACCCCGCCTTTTTTTATACTTACCTAAGGAGGAACCGGCATGAAAAATCTCACGAAGTGCCTCGAGCTAGTCGAGGCCGACAAGTCCCTGCTCTCGCCCGGCAGCAGGATCTCGTACTATCCGCTGGCCATCAAGAGGGGGCGCGGCGCCATAGTCGAGGACCTCGACGGCAACAGCTACATAGACATGCTTTCGAGCGCCGGCGCGGTCAACACCGGGCACTGCCACCCCAAGGTGGTCGAGGCCGTCAAGAAGCAGGCCGAGGAGATGCTGCTCTACACCACGGTTTACATGTACCACGAGCCGCTTGTTCACCTTTCCAAGGAGATAGTGGCTCTGGCGCCGGGCGACTTCCGCAAGCGCGTGTTTTACGGGCTGAGCGGCTCTGACGCCAACGACGGGGCGATAAAGATGGCGCGCTTCTCCACCGGCAGGCCGAAGGTCGTCTCCTACATCCGCTCTTACCACGGCAACACCTATGGCGCCATGACCCTGTCGGCGGTGAGCCTTCCGATGGGGCACAGGGTCGGGCCGCTCCTGCCCGACATCTACCACGTCCCCTACCCTGACCCGTACCGCCCGCCAGTGCCTGGCATGACGCCCGATCAGGTGTCCGACTACTGCATCGACTTCATCAAGACCGCCTTCACGAACTATATGCCGGCCGACGAGGTGGCGGCGTTTATCATCGAGCCGATTCAGGGGGACTCCGGCCTCATCGTGCCGCCGGTGAAGTACATGCATGACCTGCGCAGGCTCTGCGACGAGTACGGGATTCTCTTCATATCGGAGGAGGTTCAGCAGGGCTTCGGGCGGACCGGGAAATGGTTCGGCATAGAGAACTTCGGCGTGGTGCCCGACGCGATGATCATGGGGAAGGCCATAGCGTCCGGCCTGCCGCTCTCCGGCGTCGTGAGCAGGGCCGAGCTCATGGACCCGCTGAACCCGCCGGTGCACACCTTCACGACCGCCGGCAACCCCGTCTGCTGCGCTGCAGCCCTCGCCACCATCAAGGTCTTGAAGGAGGAGAACATCCCAGCCCACGCAGCCGAGGTTGGGGCTCACGCGCAGCACCGCTTCCGCGAGATGCAGAAGAGGTTCGAGTTCGTGGGCGACGTGCGCGGGATAGGGCTTTCGATCGGCGTAGACCTCGTGACGAACCGCGAGACGAAGGAGCGCAACCGCGTGGCCACGTCGAAGATATGCTACCGCGCGTGGGAGAAGGGCCTATTGCTGGCGTTCTTCAGCGGCTCCGTGCTGAGGATACAGCCGCCCTTGGTGATAACGAAGGCCGAGATGGACAAGGCGCTCGACATCATCGAGGAGTCGATGGAGGAGTTCGAGAAGGGCCAGATACCGGACTCCGTGCTGGACACCGTGAAGGGCTGGTAGAGGAGGCAAGGAAAATGGCGTGGCTTAACGCATGTTTCTACTCCGACGTCCTCAGGATTGACTGCAACGTGTCCGTAGTGTATCCGCAGAACACGACCCGCACGCCTCCCACGCTGCGAGACGTCATCAAGCCGCCCTATCAGGTGCTCTACCTTCTTCACGGCCTCATGAGGAACGAGACCTCGTGGCAGCGCCTCTCGTCGATCGAGCAGTACGTGATGGACATGGGCTTGGCCGTGATAATGCCGACGACGCAGCGGGGCTGGTTTGTGAATCAGGCGCACGGCTATCGGTGGGAGGACTTCATAGTCGAGGAGCTGCCTGAGGTTATGTCGAAGATGTTCCACATCTCCCGCGCCCGCGAGGACACCTTCATAGCCGGGCTGTCGATGGGCGGCTACGGCGCGTTCAAGGCCGCTCTGTCCTACCCTGAGCGCTATTCTTGCGCCGCGAGCCTTTCCGGCTGCATCGACTTGGGCTTTCTAGTCGGCACCGACGTGATAACCGCGGACGAGATGTACATGAGCTTCGGGACGCCCGATCCGCGCGGCAGCGAGTTCGACATATACGAGATAGCGAGGAGGCAGTTGAAGGAGAAGGGCAAGGACGCGCTGCCCGCCTTGTACGCGACGTGCGGGACGGAGGATCCGCTGCACAAGACGAACATGAAGTTCCGCGACGAGATGAAGGACGTCCTGAACCTGACGTATCACGAGGAGCAGGGCGACCACGTGTGGAGCTTCTGGGACCGGAACATCCAGAAGGTTCTGGACTGGCTGCCGATAAAGCAGAGGGACAAGGGGTACGTCCAGAAGTTCATCCCGAGCAAGAACTGAGAGAAGGGGAGGCGCAAGCCTCCCCGTTTTATAATCTACTTGCCGCTGATTTTGAGTCAGCCAACTCCCGCAGGGTCACGCATAAGAAGTTAAAACTGGGCGATTTGTTGTCGTTTACGTTCATCTTAGGGCATATGCTGGCCGCCCATTTGGATTTTTCAGCGCCAACGTTTTGCTTTACAATAGCCTTATAGCCACCTTCATATATGGCCTCGGCCAGGAGTTCCCACGTACCGCTGTACGGGTGTATCCTATGGGTATGCTCTTCTCCGACTATCTTATGGAAAAGAATATCGATCGCCGTCTTAGACGAACGATCCTCGACGAGAAATTCAAAGTGCATTCTTATTTCCCCTCCAGATAGTCGCTATACCAAAGCCCGCCCAGCGGCAGCCCCTCCTCGGCCAGTGCCTTGACGGTCGGGTCGCTACGGTCGGGTCGCTGTCGGCGCGTTTAACGTGCGCCAAGCCGTCGGCGCCTTTTTCCAGCACCCATACCTCCTCCGGCGAAAGGGCGTCGACGAAATACGGCTGATGGGTCGTTACGAATACCTGCGAAGCCGCCTTGCCCTTGCCGACGTAGTCGCGAAACTCCTGAGCCAGTACCGTCAGCAGCTTGTGATACAGCCCGTTTTCCGGCTCCTCTATGCACAGAAGCGGCGGCGGCGTGGGATCGGCTAGCAGCAGAAGGTACGCGAACACCTTGAGCGTTCCGTCCGACATCTGCTGCACGTAGAACGGGTCTTGAAAGCCGCAGTCGTTGAACTTCAAAAGCAGGCGTCCATCCGGCGTGGATTCGGTGGCTATCTTCTCAAGCCCTGGGATTTTTTTGGAGATGTCGGCAAGTATGCGCCTGAACTCCGTCGGATGCTCGCGCTCCATGAACTGGACGACGTTCCCAAGGTTGTCGCCGTGGACGTTCAGATGTCTTTGCGGCCCGGCGAGAGGCAAGCTGCGGGCGGCGTCTGGCGTGAAATAGGACAGATACCAGCCCTCGATAAATTTACGAAAGGCAGCTATCCTTGGGTGCTGCCTCAAGACGCCCAAGGCTGCTATTCCAAGCCTCCTGTTGTCGTCAAGCTCGACGCGCTCGCGAACGTTTGACTCGGCAATATCCTCATTGCTAGCCCCTCTTATAAGGCTCGTCAGATCGATCTTGCCGTTGTCATCTAATCCGTCCTGTTCTCCTTTCCACGCCACGCCCTCGCCGTTCTCCAAAATTAGGAACGAGTACGGACGCCCTCTTTGCTGCCCATGTCGGCGCTGCCTAAGCCGCTCTCTTTGCACGTAAGGGCGGCCAGTGGAGTCGAGGGCGATCGAAAGCTCGTAGGTGATGGGGCGGTCACTTGGTTTCTCACGGTAGTAGACCTCGAATTCGATGCTGCCGTCCACGCCCTGCGTCCTGAGGCGCGAGAAGCCGCCGCGCCCTCGCATGTCGCAGGCCTCCTCCACGCCTGCCCGCATGCAGTCCGCCAGGAAGCCGAACGCGTCGAACAGGGTGCTTTTGCCCGTGCCGTTCTTGCCGATGACGGCGGTGACCGGCGTAAGCGCTTTATTGACTCCTCCCTCTCCGTTCCAAAGCCGGCCAAGGGTTAAGTCCTTCAGCGCCCTGAAGTTTTTCACCCTGAAGCCCTCTATTCTAGGCATGAAAGCTCCGGCCTCCTATGAGTTATTTAGCCTATTGCCGCCGCGTCCGCGGCGATGGTGGGACGCCGGCGACATCTGCGCTGGCATTCTCCGCGGGCTGCGCAGGCGCAGCTGTGGCAGTTGGAGCGGGCACCACCCTCGCGGACGCTCCGTCTGCCCTCTCGATCAGAGCGCTCTGGCGGTTCAAGGCGTCGAGAACACGGGCTACGATCCGATCCTCGTCGTATCTAGAGATGCCCCATGCGCTGAATGCAATGGTGACAGCAAGGGCTACAAGTGCCCAAAAAACATGCCGATATGACGCGAGCAGCTCCCGCATGTCGTGCTTCATTTCGTTCATTTGCTGCGCCAGGGCTTTTACCTCAGAGTCCAGGGCATTGATCTTCGCCGACAGCCGGTCTTCGGTGCGCCCCAGCTTCTCGTTGTACAGCTTCTCCTCTTGCTCGTCCATATTTGCCCGCCTCCTATCCGATGGCATCGCTTGCGACTCAGCCGCCCCATGTATAGCACGGCCGCCGTTTTTTGTCAACTTCGGCCTCGACGTTCTGTGGACAAGTGGATAAAATTGTGGATATGTCGCGGCGAAACTCGTGAATTCGCGTCGTCGAACGGTTTTTGTGGATAAGTGGTTTTTGTGAACAGGTTGGTTGTATAATCTTTGTCAATAGATTCCAGGAGGTTTTCGCGGACATGTACGTGAGTTTTGCGGATATGACAGTAGGCGGTTTTCTGGATAGTCTGGCGTCGAGCTCGCCCGCGCCAGGCGGCGGAGCGGTCGCGGCGGTCTCGGGCGCGCTCGGAGCCTCGCTCGTCGCCATGGTCTGCTCCCTCACGATAGGCAGGCCGAAGTACGACACGGCGCTGGCCAAGGACGTGCGCGCGCAGGCCGAGGCTCTCTCGGAGGACCTGATTTACGCGGCGCAAAAGGACGCGGCGGCGTTCGACTCGGTCATCGCTGCCCTGGATATGCCGAAGGACACAGAGGAGCACAGAGCCGCTAGGTCGGAGGCGCTTCAGGCTGCCTACAAGGACGCGGTGGCCTCGCCGGAGGGCATCGCCGCTTTGTGCGCCGAGGTCATGGCCTTGGCCGAGTCCCTCCTTGGGAAGAGCAACGCCTCGGCGGCTAGCGACCTCGTCGTGGCCGCACTTCAGGCCTACGCCGGACTCCTCGGCGCGGTCGAGAACGTGAGGGTCAACCTCCCCTTCATACGCGACGCCGAGTACGTCGCGGCCAAAAGGGAGTGGATGAAGCGCGTCTCCTCGGAGGCAGGGCGGGTCTTGGCCTCGTTCAACTCATGATCGTCGGGACTGGGATAGACCTCTGCAGCATACCGCGGATGGAGCGGGCAGTGCGGTCGCGCAGGTTCGTCGAGCGGGTGTTCAGCCCATCGGAGATCGAGTACGCGGAGAAGGGGCGCGTGCACAAAACCACGCGCGCTGCGAGGTACGCGTCGGCCTTCGCGGCGCGCGAGGCTTTCGCCAAGGCGTCGGGCGTCTCGATTTACCGTCTGGCTCTGTCGTCGCGGTTCAGCCTCGAGCGAGGCGAGGACGGGGCGCCGTCGCTCTACGTTCCGCCGGAGATCGACGCGGCGTTTGAGAGCGGCGCGAAGAGGGCGTGGGTCTCCATAAGCCACGACGGGGACTACGCTGCGGCTGTCGTCACTCTGGAGGCGATTCCATGACCAGACGCAGGCAGCGCGTCGACTGGGACGAGGAGATCCGCAAGACCGAGGCCATACGGCGTCGGGGGCTGTTCATGTCGTTACTCAGCTTCGCCGCCGCCGCCGCGGTTATCTTCGGCGCAGGGTACATGAGCGGCGTTCAGATAGAGATAAGCCGCAAGGTCATCTTCGCGTTCTGCCTCTGCGCGGTTCTGTTCGCGGCAAAGGCCGTCCTGTCCCATAGAGCGCGCAGCAGCGAGCGCAGGGAGCAAGAGAAAGAGCTCAGCGCGGCGCTAAAAGAAGCTGCCTCTGATGACGCGTTCACCCCGAATCCGGCGAACAGGACTTACCGCATAAGGAACGCAGGGAAGCGCAAAGAGTAGCTCGGCTACTTCTTATTCTCCTCGTCCGTCGGCTCGAACCACTCGTCCATGTGCTTCTTCCACAGGTACATCGCCAGAACCCCGCACGCCGTGCCGACCAGCAGCCCCCATATTATGTAGTTCTCCTTGTACTGGCCGAACTGCCCCGACAGATACCCTGCCAGCGCGTAGCCGTAAGCTATGACGCAGCTCATCGACAGGAAAAGGATGAAAAGCCTCACGTTTTTGACCTCCTACTATACTGCTCCGTAGCGCCCCGGCCCGGACTCCCGCACAAACCCGTAGGCCAACAGGGTCGCCAGAGCCGCCTGCACGCTCTGCAGGCCCAGGCCGCTCTCCGCCATGATCTCGTCGGCGGTGCGGCCACCCTTCGACTTCAGTATCTCCAAGACCCTCTGCTCGTCGCCGCTCATCGGCGGGTCGGGCGGCGTCTCGGGCTTTGCCGGAATTTTTTTCGGCTGCGGCTTCGGCATCGGCGCCGACTCGTATGGCACCGCTATCTTGCCTATGAACTCGTCCAGGACGAACGGGCCGTCGCTGAGGTCGACTATCGGGTTCGCCCCGTCGCGTATGAGGGAGTTCGTGCCCTTGGCCTGAGGGTCGGTTATGCGGCCTGGCACGCACCATATCTCGCGCCCGATGTTGAGGGCAAGTCGGGCGGTGATCATCGCGCCGCCGTCCTCTGGCGACTCCACCACTATGACGCGTCCGCCCAGGCCGACTATGAGGCGGTTGCGCTCAGGGAACCGCCATGCCTCGCCGCCAGACCCCATGATGTACTCCGACACCAGAGCCCCGCGCTTGGCTATCTCCAAGAACAGGGGCTTGTGGTCCGCCGGGTAAACCCTGTCTATGCCTGTGCCGAACACCGCGACAGTCGTGCCGCCCTCGGCCAGGCAGCCGCTGTGCCCGGCAGCGTCTATCCCCTTGGCGCCGCCGCTGACCACCCCGTAGCCAGCCCGAACCACGAGGCGCCCGAGCGTCTCGGCGACGGTGAACCCGTAGCGGCTGCACCCCCTGGTCCCGACTATGGCGACCATCGGAGGCAGAGCGTCGAGGTCGGCCTTCCCCCTAACGTAGAGGCCGATGGGCGGATTCGGCAGGTCCTTCATTCGCACAGGGTAGCCCGGGCCGTCGATGAACACGAACCGAGCGCCGCACGCCGCCAGCCTGTCCATCTCGCGCTCCGGCCAGTCCCTCGGCAGCTTCGACAAAATCAAGGCGGAGGACTGGCGCAGGCCAAGGGCGTCCTTCGCTGCGCCCGCGTTGTCTGGCGACAAAAAGCCGCTGTCCCTGCCGCGCATCTTCTCCCACGCGGCGAGAGGGGCGCGGCAGGCGTTCAGAAGCATCTTCGTCCTGAGTTCGTCATTCATCGCGGGAGTATCCCCTCGTCGCGGAGCGCGGCAAGAAGGTTCCTGACGGCCACAGCCCTGTGCGAGATGCCGTTCTTCACGTCCTTGGGCAGAGAGCCGAAGGAGTGGCTGTATCCGTTCGGCACGAACAGGGGGTCGTAGCCAAAGCCGCTCTCGCCCTCAAGTGCGGTGCCGATCTTTCCCCTGCAGACCCCGAAGCCCACCACGGTGCGGTCAGGCAGGGCCAGGGCAACGGCGGCGAAAAAGCTGGCGTGCCTGTTCTTTTGTCCCTCCATCTGGGACAAAAGCCACGCGTTGCGGTCGGCGTCCGTGCCCTCGACTATGCGGGCCGACATGATGCCCGGAAGCCCGGACAGGGCGTTGACCTCCAGGCCGCTGTCGTCCGCCAGGGCGGGGAGTCCGGTGAACTCCGCCCACGCCTTGGCCTTCAGCATGGCGTTCTGCGCGTACGTGTAGCCCGTCTCAGGGACGCTGACCAAGCCGGGCGAGCACACCAGCTCGCCGGCATCGGGCGGCCACAGCGACAGGAACTCCAGATATTTCATTCTGTTGTTGGTGGCGAGGGCCAGACGGGCGATCATTTCGGGAGCTGCCACGTCGCGGCCAAGTCCACAGGGGCCCCGGCGGTCACGAGCTTCGAGTCCACTAGGAAGCGCACCTTGGTTATCGGCGAGAAGTTCTCCATCATGGTGCGCACTATGCCGGTTATGAAAAGGGCGCTCGCCCTCTCGCCGGCGTCGGCCAGCCCCGCCACGAACGGGCCGTAGAAGTCGAGGTACACCGTGTCCACGTTGCGGAACACGTGCCTCAGGGTGACGTCGCCGCCGAACATCCCGCACAGGGAGAGCAGCTTCGTCACGGCGTCCTGAATGCTGTCCTCGCGCGTGACGGCTATGAAGTCGGCCTTCTCCTCCATGAGCGCGTCGTTCTTGGGGTAGAAGAGGGTTACCTTCTGAGCCTTCATGTCGCCCAAGACCGGCGCGTAGTCGTCGGAGGCGGAGGCCTTGGCTGCGCTTGCCTTGACTGAGTCCGCGTCGAGCAGGCTCTGGCGGTTCATGAACCGGTCGAGCATAAATGACGTGCCGACGTAGCCCCCTACGAAGCAGAGCATTATGACGCCGCACCACACCAGGACGCGGAACATGATCGGCGCCTTTTCTTTGGGGCGCTTCCTGCGCTGCGCCATCCGCCTCTGCACCGTGCGCTGCGCGTCCTCCGTGCTGTCCTTTGTGATTTTGACGGCGCGGCGGCCGCTCCTTTTGTTGTCTCCGCTTCTGTCCATAAATACTCCCCGCTCTGAGCGTGGTTTTGTTACTCTGAGCATTATATCGCAAACGGGGGTGCGGGCGCGTTTTTTTCACAATACCGCTAGACTTGCCGAGGCCGTTTCTTGGCGGAGGCGATAACATATAGCTGCTTCCGCGCTCCCAAGCCAAAACAGAAAGGACTTTTTTATCATGCCTAATAAAGACGAAGACATATCGGCGCGCGCCCTGAAAGCGCACAGAGAGGCCAGAGGAAAGCTGGCCACGGCCTGCCGCATGCCGCTCGCCACGATGGACGACCTCGCCGTAGCCTACACGCCGGGCGTGGCCGAGCCGTGCCGCGAGATAGCCCGGCACCCCAGCGCGGTCTACGAGGTCACGTCCAAGTGGAACACGGTCGCGGTCATCACGGACGGCAGCGCAGTGCTCGGCCTCGGGGACATAGGGCCTGAGGCCTCGCTGCCGGTCATGGAGGGCAAGAGCGTCCTGTTCAAGCGCTTCGCGGACATCGACTCGTTCCCGCTCGCGCTGCGCACTAAGGACGCGGATAGGTTCATAGACGCGGTGTCGCTTCTGACGCCGGGGCTCGGCGGGATAAACCTTGAGGACATATCGGCGCCGCGGTGCTTCGACATCGAGCGCAGGCTTCAGGCCCTCTGCGACATACCGGTCTTCCACGACGACCAGCACGGGACGGCGGTCATAGCCCTTGCCGGCCTTCTCAACGCGCTGAAGGTCGTCGGGAAGAAGCTGTCCGAGGTGAAGATCGTGATGAACGGCGCCGGCGCCGCCGGGACCGCCATATGCAAGTTCTTGGCCAGCGCCGGCGCCAAGCACATCGTCATGTGCGACAGGAACGGCGCGATATACAAGGGCCGCTCGGCCGGCATGAACCCGGTCAAGGAGGAGCTGGCCCTCCTGATGAGCGGCGAGAGGGGGACTCTGGCGGAGGTCTTGAGGGGCGCGGACGTGTTCATGGGCATATCCGCGCCTGACACGGTCTCGGTCGAGATGGCCCGCTCGATGGCGAAGGACGCCGTGGTCTTCGCGATGGCCAACCCAACGCCGGAGATATACCCGGACGACGCAAAGGCGGCCGGGGTGGCCGTCATAGCCACCGGGCGCAGCGACTTCCCCAACCAGGTCAACAACTGCCTGGGCTTCCCAGGGATATTCCGTGGTGCGCTGGACGTGAGGGCCAGGTGCATAAACGAGGAGATGAAGCTGGCCGCGGCCAAGGCCATAGCCGCTCTGATCAGCGCCCCGAGGCCCGACCGCATCCTGCCGGACGTGATGGACCCGGCGGTGGTTCCCGCCGTGGCGAGGGCTGTCGCGGACGCGGCGGTGAAGAGCGGAGCGGCTCAGTAGGGCGTCTGAGCAACGGTGAAGGCGGCGGGGACGTCGGCTCCGGCGCCTCTCGCCGCCTCGGCCAGGCGCGAGAGAGTCGAGCCGGTCGTGCACACGTCGTCCACGAGGGCTATCCGTGCGCCGGCGACGGAGTCGAAGGCGAAGAAGTCCGGGGTCAGGGCCTCGCGCTGGGCGGCGGACATGCCGGAGCGGGACGGGGCGTCCTTCGTCCAGCGCGCGGCGGGCAGCGCCTCTATGTCCCACGCCCTGCCAAGCGCCTCCGCTATGACGAGGGCCTGGTTGTAGCGCCTAGGGCTGTCCAGATGCAGGGGAACCGGCACGAGGAGGTCAGCGTCCGGCCTGACGAGCACCCGCGCGCATGCCCTGCCCAGCCGCGCGCCCATCACCCTGTACTTCCCCTTGAGCATCAGCACCGCCTCCCTCAGGCCTCCCTCGTAGAGGCCGGCCGAGTATATCCTGCCTCCTCCCCTGTGCAGCTTGCAGGGGACTGGCTCGCCGCACTCAAGGCAGCGCGGAGGCGGGGGCTTCAGCAGCGGCGTGAGGCACGGCTCGCATATGACCTCACCCATAGCCCCGCACACAGGGCAGGAGACCGGCCAGAGCATGTGGGCGCAGAGCGATAATAACGAGCGGAGGGCGCCGCTCATGCTTGGCGCTACCACCTCACGCTCAGGTCGAACCTGTACCCTATCCCAGGCGCGCTCCTCAGGTTCGGGAACGGCACAGCGGCGGCCTTCTCCGCCCACGCCTCGCGGAACTGCTGGACTGTGTCCATCTCCTTGGCCGTGCCAGTGTAGTCCACCCCGTCCGCCGTGTACCTCATGCTGTCCAGCTGGACGTCCATGCTGGGGTTGCGCTCGAATATGCCGCCGAGGTCCTCCAGGACGTCGGGGAGTGTCCTGCCCGTGGATGTCCCTCCGCGGAGCTCCGCCATCTTCGACCGGGCCAGGCCAAGGGGGTCGGCTATCCTGCCCGACCTCGACGGGTCGAACGCCGAGCGGTAGAGGTCGGAGGATCGGTCGCGCAGGCCGTCCAGGTCCCGCTTAGCGTCCCAGTACTTCATGGCGTTGCCCACGAGCACCAGCAGGCCCATCACCAATATCCACATGGCGGCGCGCGACAAAGACCGCACGATGCGCTCCAGGCCCAGCACGCTGTCGAGCGCGTTTACGGAGAGGTTCACGTCCTCTATCCATGGGCAGAGGGCGAGGCTGGCCTTTATTATCTCCGGCAGCCGCTCCGCCTCGGTCGTCCAGTGGAACACGTACACCGGTTTGTTTCCCCACTCGGAGCCGACCTCGCTTCCGGCCTCGGCGTAGTTCATCAGCCACGACGTCTCCGACTCGGCCGCTGACCTGTCGTCCATTCCGGCCGGTCTGGGCCGCCATCGGTAGAACGTCGGAACCTTGTTTCGCCACAGCATGGAGCAGATGTTCTCGGCGTCGATCCAGATGGTGGCCCCGTCGCCGCCGATCTCCGAGACCAAGGGCAGTGCCGCGGGCCACACGCGGTTGTCGCGCCGCTCCATCGGGGATTGGACGCCGCCCAGCTCGCTCGACGAGGCGAACCACACCACTCCCTCGCTGCTGCGCCGCCCGTGCTTGATGACGGAGGGGAAGAGCTCCATGCCGCCCGCCGAGACGTAGGGCAGGTTCTGCATCTTGAGCGCGTCCCTCACGCGAAGGACGTTGCCGAACGGAAACGCGAAGGACGACACGGACAGGGACTTGAGCGGCACAAGCGACACCGCGGTCTTGGCCTGCCTCATAGACGCCCTGCCTGTCGCCGCCGGCCCGATCTTCTCCGCCCCGCTTGAGTCGACGCGGAAAAACGCGATGTTATCGTAGCGCGCCAATTTCAGATCTCCTCCCAGAGGACTATCAGTCCCGTTGACTTGTCGAATATCACGTCGAAGCCGCCCCCGGTGTCGTTGTCGTCCAGTATCTCCATGCGTATCTCGAAGTACTGGCTGCTGAACCCCACCAGGCCGCTGAGCCGCGCGGTCGAGGCGGGGAAGCCGGGTATGGACCTCAGGTCGCTCATGTTCTTTATGGGCGCGGTCTCGCGGGCCTCGGCGATCCGCTCGGCGATGGAGCTGTTCAGGCCGGGCAGTATCTCCATCACGCGGACAGGGGCCACGTTGATGTTTATCTTGCTGCCGCACCATAGGGTGCAGTAGTCGGTCAGGCCGGCCGTTACATCCAACCCCGAGTTCAGCGCCGGCTGCACGTTCGCAGTCGCAGTGGCGGGGGTCAGCGCCGCCTTCTCGGAGTTAGGGCCGTAGAGCACTGCCGGGGTCATCTCCTCCAGCATCAGCAGCTCCGACATGTCCAGCACTGTGCGGTTGACGTGAGTCTCGCGCTCGTTGCTGCCGGAGCGCGCCTTGGTGTCGCGGTCGAGGAAGTCCAGCACGAGGTCGGCCATGTCGCGGCGGTTCATCTTCTCCCACATGTCGTACCACATGTCGCGCATCTCCGTGCGCAGCGTGCTGCCGTCGGGCAGGAAGATGTTCCTTATAGGTATCTTGTCGTCGAGCGGCCTTATCTGTATCACCCAAGCCGCGTCGTCGATGGGCGCGATGAACGGCTTGAACCACGGAAGCAGCAGCGAGTCGAACTTGACCAGCACGTTCGACTTGATCCCGGTTATTATCGCGGCGACCAGCACCTCGGCGGCGCTCCGGCGCTCCAGCGACTCCTTCTCGCGCAGGGCGGACCTCACCTGAACCCGCGAGAACCAAGCGAACGCCGTCGCGCATGATATGAGCACGGTGCCAAGCAGCAGGACTGACACTAAAACAAACCCTCTGCGCCCCCTAGCGCGGGAACGCGAATATGAACTCCTCCTCGACGCCTGCATCCTGAGGTTCGCTCTCCTTTCGGCGCTTCATCTTTATTTTGAGGCCTAAGGGGATTGCCCCGCGGTACTCGTTCGTCCAGTCCCTTCCGGCGTGGGCGGACAGCTTCATCGAGGCCACGTATGGCACTATGAGCTGCCCCGCCTTCTCGTCCAGCCTGTCGTGCTTCACGTCGGGCGGCTGGACGCCGGGCAGCACCCAGCGGTAGAGCCCCGGCACCACGGAGGTCGTGAACGACTTCCTTACTATGCGGTAGACCACGCTGCCCGCCGGTATGTTCTGCCGCGCGGGGGTGATGCTCGCCACGATCAACGTGTCGTCGCCGTCGCCTCCGAACTCCTCGTGGGGGATCAGGCGCACTATGTCCCGCGAGAGGCGAAGCCCGCCAGCGACGTCCCGCGACATGAAGAGCGCCGCCCGGCGCAGCGCCGCCGCGTCGGAGTACGCCTCCTCCGCCTCGACCACGCGGGCCACGGCGTAGATCACCGGCGCAAAGGTCATCGCCGCCACCAGCCCGAACAGGCCGAACGCGACCAAGACCTCTATAAGCGTAAACCCCCGCCTCACTCGCTCTTGCCCTCAGAGGCCTCCGGCAGCGTGTCGGGGTCGACGAACTGGCGCAGGACGACCGCATTTATGGTGTTGCCGTCGGAGGTCGTGGCCGGCTTGACGTCAAGGGAGTACGTGCCGGGCTTGAGGTAGCTGGCGAGGATGTTCAGTATGTCGACGTTCTGAAAGCGCTGCGCCCAGTCTATCAGGACGCCCATGTCCTCGGAGTGCGGCTCCTTGAGGAAGTGCTCCCATATAAGCTGAAGGCCCTTCGCGGCGGTCTGGGGGTTCTGCGTCTGCTGGCCGACCTGAAGGTAGAAGTATCCGAGGTTCTTCAGCGCGTCGTTGCTCGCCATGAAGTGAGTCGACGCGCGCTCAAGCAGGTTTTGTCTCGCGACGGCGTCCCTGGTGCTCAGCGCCTCGCGGATCATCCGGTCGCCGACCATCCCGTCGCCGAGGAAAAAGAATCCGGCGCAGCTCCCGGCAGCGAGTGCGGCCCCAAGGGTTCTTGCCGGCACGCTGCCGAGCCGCGAGAAAAAGCTCGACAAAATACTCCATACTCTTCCTCCGTCCATCCCGCGGTTAGACACGGCGAAGGCCAGCGACAGCCAGAGGATGTTCTCGATGCGGTGGAACGGGCGCGTCCAGAACGCGTTGAACGACACGAGGGCGACCAAGGCGCATGCCCATATGACCTCGGCCTCCATGTCCTCCCTGTTTTTGACCCTCTTGAGCAGGCGGAAGCCCCAGACCCCCCACATGAGCAGCAGCACCGTTCCCCCGACCGCGCCGCTCTCGCAGAACCACTGGAGGAACTCGTTGTGGGCCCAGTGTGTGTACTGCCACCTCTTGTGGGGGTAGGAGTTGAACATCTCCCTTTGGGCCTCCATATAGTGCCACTTGTACTGCCCGATGCCGACGCCGAGGACTGGGTGGGACTTGAACATCGTCCGCGAGGTCGCCCATATGCCGTCGCGCCCGCCGTAGGTCTCGGAGTGCTCCACCATGTCGAGGGTCTTAGCGACGAGCCCCCATGCCCTGTCGTAGTTCATGAGGAACACCGCCGCGAGTATGACGCCCAGCACCGCCGCGACGTGCCAGAGCCGCCTCGTGTACTCCTTCCCGAAGCACCGCAGCGTCACGAAGGCCAGCAGCGCCAGCCCCACGGCCAGCGAGAGTATGGCCGACCGGCTCGTGCTGCTCCAGAGCCCCCAGCAGTTGACCCCCATCAGGACGAGGTTCAGGACGGTCACGGCTGGGTGGCGCTTCCGTCCGTCGGGCAGTGTCGCGTAGGCTATATAAAGGTAGACGGAGCTCATCACGCACACGGCCATCCACAGGCCGAACATGTTCTGCTGGCCGGTGTTGCCGATGTAGTTGAAGGGCGTCGGGAGGATCGGGCGGAAAAAGTCCCCGACGTTGAGCACGCCGTTTATGTCGCGTATCTGAAGCTCGGCGAACAGGACGTTTATCGCCGCGTTGACGTTTGCGAGCCAGAGCAGCGGGCGGATGGCGCGGTTGGGGAAGGAATTCAGCGAGACCACGTAGAACGCCCACACCGCCGAGAAGCAGAGGAGCTCCTGAGTGAAGCTCACGTAGGAGGAGATGCGCAAAAAGAGCGCCTGAGACGCCGAGTACGCCAGCAGGGCGAACCAAAGGGCCGCGAACGGGTCGAAGCGCAGCCTGAAGCGCTCCCCCCCGTAGAGTGCGAGCCTCACCCCGGCCACGAGCGCCGCTATCCCCACCGGCACCCCGGCCACGAAGAACTTCATGATGTGCAGAGTGTCGTACCAGTATATGCCGGAGTACACGAGGTTTGGCAGGGCCAGCGACACGAACCAGAGCGGCACGACGACGTAGGCCGGGACGAGCGGGAGGGGCGCAAGGAGCTGTGCTGGCGTCGTCGCGTGCTTGATCTTCGCCTTGCTCTTCTTATTAACAACGGGATTAGCCAAGAGAACCACTCGCCTTTCAGTATCCGCCGTTCTAGCGGCAACACAGGCAAGGATACCTCGTGGCGCCGATCGATTCAAGGACATAAAATACGCGGTTCGGATCGGGCGGAGCGGGCTATAATATCTCACACAGCTTTTTAAGGAGGAGCAGCACATGCGCAAGTTCGTTAAGAAGTTCGCCAAGATGGGCAGGAGGCGCGGCTTCACGCTCATCGAGATCATGGTGGTCGTGGTCATCCTCGGCCTTCTCGCGGCCATAGTCGTCCCCAACGTCGTGGCGAGGGGCGAGGAGGCGCGGCGCACGGCGGCACGGTCTCAGATAGAGGCCCTCACCTCCGCGCTCGACATGTACCGTCTCCACAACGGGTCGTACCCGACGACTCAGCAGGGCCTGGAGGCGCTCGTCCGCAAGCCGACCGTCCCTCCAATCCCGAAGAAGTACCCGTCCGAGCCCTACATGAAGAACATCCCCAGCGACCCTTGGGGCTACCCCTACATCTACCGCTGCCCCGGCGAGAAGGGGGCGTTCGACATAATCTCGACCGGCCCTGACGGAGAAGAGGGAGGAGAGGGGAGGAACGCCGACGTTACGAACCACGATGAGGAGTAGACGCGGCTTCACTATGTTCGAGCTCGTGGTGATCGTGGCGATCATAGGCTTGGCCGCCGCGATGGCCCTGCCGCGGAGCTTTGCGTTCCTCTCCATGGACAACACCCAGCGCACCCTGCAGCGGGCGGTGTCGGAGCTCTCCGACCTGGCGCTTGGCGGGCGAGAGCTCAGGATGAGGGTTGACCTGGCCAACGGGCGAGCGGACAGAGGGCGGATAGTCATCGAGCTCCTGACGCGGGGCGACGCGGCGGAGGAGCAGCAGTTCCTCCTCGCGGCGCCCGCGCCCGAGTTCCTCTGGAAGCCCGTCGCCACAAGGTACCGCATCGAGGGGAGCAGCTGGCAACTCGAGCCGGAGATCGTCTACTTCCACTCCGACGGCACCTGCACCCCGGCGCGGATAACCCTGATGGGCAGCCGCGACGACGAGAACGAGACGATGCTCCTGACAGTCACGGGCTTCCTGTTCCAGCCCGAGGAGAAGCTTTTTTAGTTTTTAAGGGAGATGATGGCCGTGTTTGCCGTAGGCTCGGACTGCGTTACCTGCGGGCTCTGCTCCCGCGTCTGCGTGTCCGGAATAATAAAGGTAGGCCCCGATAAAAGGCCGTTCGTCGCTGAGGGGGACGAGAAGAAGTGCCTTCGCTGCGGCCAGTGCGTCGCGTTTTGCCCCAAGGGCTGCTGCTCCCTGAGCTTCCAGACCGGCCCCCGCGTGGCAGTGGACTGGTCTAAGTTCCCAGACCCGGCCTCCGCCGAGACGTTGCTCCGCTCGCGCCGAAGCGTCAGGAACTTCAAGAAGACCCCCGTCAGCATGGAGACGGTGTCGCGCCTCCTGGAGACCGCCAGGTACGCCCCCACCGCGTCGAACCGCCAGCCTGTCAGGTGGGTCATCGTCATGACTAGGGAGAAGCTCGAGGAGATCGGCGGGCTCACGGCGAGGGCGCTCAAGTCCGGGGCGACGGGTCGGAAGTGGGACGAGTGGGTCGGAGCCGAGTGGGAGAAGGGGCACGACGTAATCTTCCGCGGGGCCCCGCAGCTAGCCGCCGCGATCGTGCCGAACACCGTGACGGAGGACGGGGCTATAGCCCTGGCCCACTTCGAGCTGGCGGCTCACGCCCTAGGGGTCGGCTGCTGCTGGGCTGGGATATTCAACAGGGTCGCGCGCAAGAGCCCTGAGGTTCTCGCCAGCATCGGGGTGAAGGAGGACGAGCTCCTCGCCGGCTCCATCATGTTCGGCAACCCCGACGTGCCGCGCGCCCGCCTCCTGCCGGAGCGCAACCCGGTGAACGTCACATGGCTCATCACGCCCACATCTCCGACCCCTCCCAGGGCCGCTTCATAAATCGGGTCATAGGCCACAGGGGAACCGGGGAAGGGGAACTGCCTGCTGCGTGCTCCGGGCGCACCATTGAGTAAAGCACTGGCAGCCCCATGGTTCGCCCGGCCTCCAGCACGACCTCCAGCCCCTTCTCCGCGTCCTCCGGCTTGGTGTCCTCCATGAGGTGCGAGTTGCACACGAGGGCGCCGACCTTCAGGCCGCAGAGCGTCTCCATGCGTTTGGCCATGGCCACAGTGCCCTCAGGGGTGGAGGTCTTCGGACGGTAGGCGTTGACCACCATCACGAGCAGGTAGCCGGCCCGGTCTATGAGCGGCTCGAACTGCTTCAGCGCCATGACCCCGCCGGCGTCCCCGCCTACGTCTATTATGAGGTGGCCGTCGCCAGCCGCTATGGCGTTGCCTATCCCGGCGTTGATGACCGACATGTCCGACCACTTCGCGGCCTCCGGCGGGGTCAGAACTGTAAAGCCGTCCCTCTCAAGCGCCTCCGTGACCTGCCGGATGCAGAAGTACGGGTTGATTATGTCCGCGTCGGCTATCGTGACCTTTTTGCCGCTTAGCTTCAGGCCAAGCGCCAGGTTGAGGACGAACTCCGTCTTCCCAGACCCCAAGGCCCCGGTCACAGCGATCACGCTGGGCCAGTCGACAAGCTGAGCCAGTTGGCCCAGCCCAGCTCGCTCGGCTAGCCTGTCCAATTCACTGTTCATATGATCATGCTCCCTGCTTCAAGCCTGGCGCCACGCGCCCACTCAGCGCCGCTCATCCGCCTCTTCCCCTCCGCCTGCACCTCTAGTAGGCGGAGCGCTTCGCGCCCGCATATGATAATTGGGTCGTCCGCGAGACATAGCACGGTTCCGGGGTTAGCGCTGGTATTCTCGTCGGCCTCTGGCGAGACGCGCCATAGCTTTAGGCGCTTGCCCGCGCCGGTCGTCACGAACGCGCCGGTCGAGAAGTCGAACGCTCTGACCGTGTTGTGTATCCGCTCCGCGCTCCACGTCCATGACACGTGCGCCTCGGCCTTGTCTAGCTTGCGGGCGTAGGTCGCAGCTGCACCGTTCTGCGGCACGGCGCGGAGCTCCCCCCTGGACAGCGCGCCGAGAGCCCGTACTGCCAGCTCTCCTCCGCGATCTGCCAGCGAGGCAAAGACCTCCGCGCCGGTCGCGTCGGGCGGTATCGGCAGCTCCTCCTGCAGCATAACTGGCCCTGCGTCCATCTCCTCCACGAGGCGAAAGACCGTCACGCCGGTCGAGGCGTCGCCGTTCATGAGCGCCCTCTGAACCGGCGCCGCCCCCCGCAGCCGCGGCAGCATAGACGGGTGCACGTTCAGGCAGCCCCACGCCGGGGCGCTGAGCATCGGCTCGCGTATCACCTGCCCAAAGTCAACCACAAAGATCGCGTCAGGCGGATCAGTAAGAAGAGCGGTCAGCAGGGCGTTGTTTTCGCTGATGGGGCCGGTGCGCTCGACGGGGATGCCATTAGAAGTACACTCCTCCTCGACGCGGGACGGCCTGCTCCCTAATCCCCTTCCCGCCGCCGTGGGGAGGCCGGTGATCACCCTCTCGAACCGGACGCCGGCGCTCATGCGCGCGAGGCACATGGCCGCGAACGACCCGCTCCCTACGAACCACGCGCGCGCATTGCTGGTCATTTCCCCTTGCGGCCCCGCTTTTTCATCTTCTTGCGTATCATCTCGCGCTTAAGCGGGGACACCCGGTCGATGAGGAGGGTGCCGTCGAGGTGGTCCATCTCGTGGAGGAACGCCCGAGCGATGAAGTCGTCCACCTCGTGGACGATCTCGCGCCCGCTTTCGTCGGCGGCCGCGACCTTGACGCGCATAGGGCGCTTGACTGGCACGAAAATGTCCGGGAAGCTGAGGCAGCCCTCGTCGCCGTCCTGTTCGCCGTCTTGGTCGACGAGCCGAGGGTTGATGAGGACGTAGAAGAGGTCTTCGTGGGCGACGATCGCGATGCGCTTGGATATGCCGACCTGAGGCGCGGCAAGCCCGACGCCCTGGAACGTGTCCATCACGGCGCGCATCTTGCCCGTGAGGACGCGAAGGGAGTCGTCGAAGTTCTCGACCGGCGCCGCGGGGATCTTCAGCGCCGGGTCGGGATACAGTTTGACCGTCAGAGCCGAGCTGTCCAGGAAGTTCTCGGCGAGCAGCCTGTCCTTGTCCTTAGGTTCTCCCATAACGTCCTCATCGCCTGGAGAAGCGGATCAGGCAAAGCGCGAGCAGGGCCAGAGCAGTAGTAACCCCAAACCCAAACTCACACCCCCCACCGCCTCCGCCGCTGGGCGCCGTACCGCCTCCGCCGCTGGGCGCCGTGACGGAAAGTGGCGTGCCCACCTGGTTTGGAAGGCTTGGTCCTTTGCTGTTCGTAGCTACGGCCTTCGCCTCTATGATGGTATTACCAACCTCGTGTGCCCTTACCACGACGCTTTTCGGGGAGAGTACCGAGACCACGCTCGCTACGTCGGGCGAGACGGACGTGAAGTCAACGCTGACCGTTGTGCGGGCGTCTTTGGGTTCATACGAAACCTCTACCTCGAACGTCGCCTCGTTTACCTCGAACGTCGCCTCGTTATCAAGTGTCATCGAGGCGACCGACTTGGTAAACGTAACGTCCACCGACTCAAGTGTCATCGAGGCGACCGACTTGGTAAACGTAACGTCCACCGACTTAGGGGCTTCTGTTGGGACGTTCCAGACCTTGATCTTCTTTTCGTCCGGAATGATGAACGGAGTTTTGCCGTTTTCCTCCCAGCCATTGGCCGTGAGCGTGAGTACGGATTCCGGGCTGTAAGATAGCGCGTCGACCGACGCGGTATCGCCGTCATCGCTGATAACGTTTAGAACGGCGTTGTCCTTAGCCGACCAGTTCAACGAAACGTATGCGTTTTCTGGCGTAACCTTGGCAGTGTACTGTTCGACGTCGCCGACCTCAAGCTCGTCGGGGCCGACTATCTCAACGTCCTCAAGCGGAATCGGCACAAGCTCGAACGCTCCAGCGTCCGTTTGGGCCATCATGGGTCGGGATACGCCGAGCGCGTCAATCGCTGGAGTGCCCTGGCCTGCAGGGACTTTGTCAACGGCTGGGCTAGGGTAGGCAAGCGTGAAGTCACCGACCGTAGCCGATCGGAAAACAGTCGAGGCCGAAACGCCGACGCTGTTGGTGTCGGAGGTGAAGAGATCGTTGACATTGCCTGCGACGTTATACAGAGCCGTTGTTATGGAGCCTTGACCTTCGATTTGTACGTCGTAGGGCGTATTGCCCGTTATTATCGACGCCGTGAAAGCGGCTCTTCCTCCGTCGGTGACGCTGACGCCGCCGCCCTTGTTATCCGTGATGGTACAGTTGACGAATTTTGTGACGCCCACTCCCTGGTTGTAAACACACACCGCGCCGCCGCTACTGGCTTTGTTGCCGTAAAACGTGCAGTTCGTGAACGTTACAGTCGCGGTTGCATCATCTATATAAGCTGCGCCGCCGGGATTGCTGTCGAGCACTCCATTGGTGAAGGTCAGACTGTTGAATTCAACCTGGCCCGAGCCCTGGATCAAAAGCAGACGATGTGTTCCAGCACCACGGACTGTCGCGCCGCCGCCGTCTATTGTGAGCTTGCTCGTCAAATTGATCAAATTGATCGAGAGTTGTGCCGAGAGAGAAATGCTTTTCACGGAAGCATCTACGGTTATGATGCTATCCGTACCTGATTGCGTGGCCTCCTTAACGACCTCTCGCAGCGAGCCTGCGCCGCTGTCGGCACCAGTGGTAACCTTGTACTCTGCCCAAGCTGCCCCCGTCGCCAACAGCACTGCCAGCAATGCCGCGCTGGCGTTTGTGAAAAATCTACTCACTTCGTACACCTCCGCAGTTCCCTTCAATATCAATACCCGCCCTCGGCCAGCCACCTAAGGACGGTCCTCATCAGCGCGTTGCGCTTGGCGGAAAAACCGTGGTCGCAGTTCTTGATCGACCTCTCCGTCACGTCGCACCCGGCCTTCCTCAACGTCTCGGCCAGTGGCTTCTGGTGAACCTCCACCGGAACCGAGGCGTCGCCGTCGCCGCACACCATCAGCACGCGCCGTCCGCACAGTCCCGCTGCGTCGTTCCTCAGGTCGAAGGCCTCGGCGTTGCGCGTGATCTCGCTGAACAGCGCGCCGGAGGTCGTGCCGTGGTAAAAGCACGCGGCGCTCCTCAGTATCTCCTCCACCCTCGCTCGCGTCGCCGCGTCTCGCCTGACCAATGCCCCGTCGACTCCGACGTTCCAGACCGAGAGCAGAACTATATCCCGCACCTCCGGCAGGCTCAGAGCGGCTTTGATGGCTGCGAAGCCTCCCGTGCTGTGGCCTATCAGAACGACCCTGCCGTCGAAGCGCTCTGGCATCAAGAGCCTCCTCCTGCGCACCAAGCCGACCACGCTGGCCACGTCGGCGGCTATGCCGGAGAAGGCGAACGAGCCGCTGCTGCCCCACGTTCCCCTGTAGGAGAACACTATCGAGTTGAACCCTGCGCATCGCAGAACCTGGGCAACGTCGCCGTTTTTATCGAGCCCCGGCAGGCCGTGGCAGAAAACCGCGGCGGGATTGCCCAACCCCTCGGCGTAATATACCGCGCCGAAAATCGAACAGCCCTCCGAGGGACACGAGAAGCCCGCGAAGAACGGCGGATGCTCGGCGTCGGCCACGGGCGAGTCCCTTCCAAGATAAACCTTGTGCAAAACCAAGCCCCCGCTATATGTCGAAGTCCGCCACGACCGGAACGTGGTCGGACGGCTTGTCCCAACCCCTCGTCGCCCTGTCGGCGAAGCAGCCCGACGCCCGCGCCGCGAGCGCGCCGTTCACCATCACGTGGTCTATTCTCCAGCCTATGCCGCGCGCCTCGGCGTCCTTCACCCGGTAGTCGAAGAACGTGAAGACCCCCTCGCCAGGGTTGAACCGCCTCAGGAGGTCGGTCATCCCCCGCGCAGTCTCGGCGAACTTCTCCCTTATGTCGATGTGGAAGCAGACGTGGTTCTTCTTGCCCTCAGGGTGAGTGACGTCCATCTCGGTAGGGGCGACGTTCATATCCCCGACCCATGCGAACAGAGCATGCTCGTTTTCGCACTCGCGCGCGCAAAACGCCCCCACGCGATCGAGAAAGGCCTTTTTACTCTCGTAGTCGGGGTTGGTTATCTCCTTGCCCTGGGGGACGTAGGTGTTCAAGACGGATAACTTAGGCGTCCTCGCAAGGAGCACGCGCGTGGAAAAATCCGGCTGCTCTCCGTCGCCGAAGCCGAACGACACGTCGGGACGTTCCCCCTTGAACAGAACCGCCACGCCGTTGTACGACTTCTCCCCGTGGAAGGCCGAGCTGTATCCAAGGGAAGCTAGCGCCGCGGCGGGAAAGTCCTGATCCACCGCCTTGGTCTCCTGAAGGAAGAGCATGTCCACGCCGGAGCCGGGCAGCCAGCGCTCCAGAATCGGTAGCCGGCTCCTCACGGAGTTCACGTTGAACGTGGCGATCCTTAAGCGCGCCACTTAGACGTGCCTCTCCCTTTCCCTCAGGATGCGGCGGAGTATCTTGCCTGTGCCGGAGAGGGGAAAGTCGTCCACGAACTCGACCTTGCGCGGAACCTTGAAATGCGAGAGGTGCTCCTTGCAGAACTTGACTATTTCGAGCTCGGTGACCGCGGCGCCCTCGGCCTTCTGCACGAAGGCCTTCGGAACCTCGCCGTTGACGTGGTGCGGCATGCCGACGACTATGGCAGTCTTGACGGCTGGGTGGGAGTGGAGCACCAGCTCGACCTCCTGGGGGTAGACGTTGAAGCCGCCGACTATGATGATGTCCGTCACCCTGTCCAGGATTTTTACGTATCCGTTGTCCATCTTGACGTAGTCCCCGGTGTTGAACCACGGGCGTCCGCTGCCCGCCGGCTTGAAGCGCTCCGCCGTCGTCTCGGGCGAGCGCAGGTACCCGTCCGTGACCGACGGGCCTCGCAGCCAAAGGACTCCCTCGCCGTTCTCGGGGTTCTTCTCGTCCGACTCGGACGGAGCTTTCCCCTCCGGGCAGAGCCGCCACTCGTAGCCTCTGACGAACGGCCCGACCGTTCCCCTCCTGTGCTCGCTGTAGTCCCGGTTCACGGCCACGACTGGGGACGTCTCGGTTAGGCCGTAGCCCTCCATTATGTCCCTGCCTGCGACTCGCACGGCCGTGTCGTGGAGGTTGGCCCCGAGGCGGTCGCCGCCGGTGATGAGGTACTTGGCCCGGGCGAAGAGGTCCTTCGGCGCGTCCCCGCGGTCCATCGCCGACAGCAGGTACGAGAATATCGTCGGGACTCCGAAGATCACGTTGGTGCCTGCCTCCTTGATCGCCTTGATCGTGAGGGACGGAGGAAGGAAGCCCGGCACAATGGCTATGCTGGCGTCCATCGTGATGGGCAGCACCAGCGAGACGGTGAAGCCGAACGAGTGGAAGTTTGGCAGCACGCTGAGGAACACGTCGCCAGGGGCTAGGCCGTAGATGGCCTCGCGGGTCACCAGGCAGTTGTCCACCAGGTTGGCGTGGGTCAGGGGCACTGCCTTGGGCAGGCCCGTCGTGCCGGAGGTCGCGAATATCACGGCGACGTCCGGCGTCTCGAACTGAGACGGGTGCCCGCTCATTTCGGGGAGCGGGCCGAGCGGCGGGCAGGTCACGCAGGTGAAGCCGCGCTCGCGCAGTGCCTCCCCTGCCTCCTTCTTAACCGCGTCGGCTGCCACGACCGCGAACGGCTCTATGAGGCCGAGGGTGCCGGTGAGGGATGGCAGGCCGGACTTGACGTTCAGCGGCGAGACGCTCCCTCCCAGCCTCCACGCCGCGAGAGAAAGGGCAAGAACCATGGGGCAGTTCGGCATGAGCACCGCCAGCCTCTGTCCCCTACCGAACCCAGCTGCGCGGAGAGTAGCTTCGCATCCACTGGCCATCCGCGACAGGTCGGCCTTGGAGTACCACTTGCCGTCCCACCAAAAGCAGCGCGAGTCCGGGCTATCGTTCAATTTGGAGTCGATGAGGCTTTCGAGCCTTGTGTCTTCCGACCGCAAATCCACGCTCATAAAGAGTAAATTCCTCCTCCGAATAACAAACGGGGCTGGCATACGGAGCCGACCGCATCACATTGTAGTGTGTCCGCGCGTTTTTGTAAACACGATCTGCTAGAATGGCCGCGTGAGATAAGGAGGGGCGCCATGCTTCAGACGAACGCTTCCACGTTGGAGGAACTGCGCTTTCTTAAACAAGAGCTGCGGGACAGCCTTTGACCTGCCTGGGATGTCCGCGCGCGCCGCGGAGCTTGCGGAGGAGACGGCCAAGCCCGACTTCTGGTCGAGGGAGGGCGGCCAAGAGACGCTGAGGGAGATGTCCGCCGTCACGGGCAGACTCGGCGAGTGGGACAGGATATGCCGCGAGTCCGACGACCTGGAGGCTCTTGAGGAGCTTCTCGGCGAGGAGGGCGACGCGGAGCTCCAGAGCGAGTTTGACGCCCGTGCCTCCGCGCTCAAGCGCGACATGGAGCGCCAGAAGCTTCTTTTGCTCCTGAGCGAGGACTACGACTCGGCGAACGCGATACTGACCGTCCACGCCGGCTCCGGCGGGCTCGACTCGCAGGACTGGGCGGAGATGCTCCTGCGGATGTACCTGCGCTGGGCGGAGCGCGACGGGTTCAAGACGACCGTGATAGAGGCGTCCTCGGACGAGGAGGCCGGCATAAAGAGCGCGACCGTGCTCGTAGAGGGGGACTACGCCTACGGATACCTGAAGTCCGAGCGGGGCGTCCACCGCCTCGTGCGCATCTCCCCGTTCGACGCCGCGCACAGGCGGCACACCAGCTTCGCCTCGGTCGGGGCCTCGCCAGAGCTATCGGACGACGTCGAGGTGGACATCAAGCCGGAGGACCTGCGCGTGGACACGTTCCGCGCGAGCGGGGCCGGAGGCCAGTACGTCAACCGAACCGATTCCGCCGTTCGCGTGACCCATATCCCGACGGGGATCGTGGTAAGCTGTCAAAATGAGCGCTCGCAGCACATGAACCGTCAGGTCGCGATGCACGTCCTCCGAAGCAGGCTCTACGAGAGGGCGATGCGCGAGCGCGAGGACGCGCTGGCCTCGGTGGTCGGCGACAAGAAGGAGAGCACATGGGGCAGCCAGATACGCTCCTACGTGCTCCATCCTTACACTCTGGTCAAGGACCACCGCACGGGTGCCGAGAGGGGCGGCGTTCAGTCCGTGCTCGACGGGGACATAGACGAGTTCATAATGAGCTACCTGCGTTTCAGGAAAAACGGGCATGCCGATCAGGTGTAACGGAGTTGTTTTCGTGAAGCGTTTTTTAGTTCTTCTTCTATTAATAATAATAGCGGTTCTCCCCGGCGAGGCTGCCCAGTTCGTGCCGAACTGTCCCGTCATGCCGGTCAGCGGCGTCAAGGAGGGTATGAGGGGCTCCATGCTCACGGTTCTGAAGGGGACGAAGCCGGTTAGCCTGCCGATAGAGGTGGCCGGCGTGATCCCTGAGGGGAACGGGGCCAGGCGCCGCATCCTGATTCGCCTGTCGCCGTCGAAGGAGCACCCGACCGGGCGCGTCGCCCAGGGCATGAGCGGCTCCCCCGTCTTCGTCGGAGACAGATTGATAGGCGCGCTCGCAGCGGGGTGGGTCTTCAGCGACAACAGCATGGCCCTGGTCACCCCCATAGCCGACATGGCGGGCGTCTTCTTGGGCGGCGGAGGGGCTGTAACAACTGCCGGGGCGTCGGCTCCGCTCACGGTGGAGGGGCTCAGCGCCTCCGCCGCGTCGAGGCTGTCCGGCATAGCCGACGTCTCGCCGGGGGCGGGGGGCGCTGGCGACCTTCCTCTGAACGGCCCGCCGTTCTCCCCAGGCGAGGCTGTGTCGGCGCTTCTGGTCTGGGGGGACGTGAACATGTTCGCAACGGGAACCGTTACGGCCGTCTCGAAGGACGGGCGCTTCCTGGCCTTCGGGCACCCCTTCATGGAGATGGGCGACGTGGGCTTCCCCGTGGCTAGGGCATACGTCCACGGAATAGTGGACGGCAGCATGTCGCCGTTCAAGCTGGCCTCGCCGGTCGCAATGGTCGGCACAGCGACTCAGGACAGGCCGGACGGGATCGGCGGGCGCATGGGCTACTTCGCCCCGTCCGTGACCTCGACCTTGGTGTTTCGCGACGCCGACGGGAGAGGGGAGCGGCGAGTCAAGAACTTCCGCGTGGCCCGAGACGCGTTTTTGAGCGCCAAGCTGATAGAGGGGGTCTACGGCGGCCTTATAGACGACCAGTGGGGGCGCAAGGGCGAGGGCTCCGCTGTAGTCACGCTGCGCGTCGACGGCGCCGGGCTGCCCGGGGGCTGGACGCGCACCAACGCGTTTTTCTCCGGCACGTCCATAGGCGACGAGCTTCTCAGAGAGACAGCAGAAATAATCGATACCTTTCTCACCCAGCCCTTCAAAGAGGTGTTTCCGATCGGGTTCAGGCTCGACGTGTCCGTCACGCGCGAGCCTCGGCTTTTGACCATAGAGAACGTCATAGTCTCCGAGGACGCCGCACCGGGCGGCAGGCTGCCGCTGGAGGTCGTGCTGCGCCCCTGGCGTAAGGAGCCGATCAAAAAGCGCTTCGAGGTCGTCATACCGAGGGCGGAGGACGACGCCCCAGAGAGCTGCGAGCTCGTCGTGCGGGGCGGCGGCGTGAACTCCATGTCCCAGACGGCCATAGACGAGGGATGGAAGGCAGTGGACGGCTTCGACAGGCTGCTGGCCGAGATGGGCGCGGCGGACGCCAACAACGAGCTCGTGGTCGAGCTCAACTACAAAAAGGACTCGAAGAAGGACGACAAGAAATCCAAGGACGGCAGGCGCGACGACGAGGAGCGGGAGTTCCTAAGCGAGACGAAGAGCCGGCGCATAAAAGAGGGCACCCTGCGAATATCCAAGACAGAGTACGTCGTCGAGGGCTTCATGAAGCGGGTCATAAATTTGGGGTCGCCGAAATGACGGGGCTGGAGCAAGGGGCAGGGCCAGGACTAGGAAGATTTATCACGATCGAGGGGATAGACGGCAGCGGCAAGAGCACTCAGGCCGACATCCTCTGCCGCCGCTTGAGCGGCTTTGCTGAGGCGAGGCGCGAGTTCGAGCCCAAGGTGCTTCGGGACGCGCTGCTGCACCGCGCCGGGCCTCCCATGTCGAGCCGCTCGGAGCTCCTGTTGTTTCTCGCGGACAGGAGCATCCACGTCGACGAGGACATAACTCCTGCCCTCGAGTCCGGGAGGTGGGTCGTGTGCGAGAGGTACTCCGACTCCACTTTGGCGTACCAGTCTTGGGGGAGGGGGATTCCTCGCGGCGAGGTGGAGATGCTGCTCTCGTGGTGCTGCTTCCCCGTGCCGGACGCCACGATACTGCTCGACATAGGAGTTGAGGCCGCGATGAGGCGCGTTGCCCTGCGAGGCAAGCCCGACCGGCTGGAGGCTGACCTGGACATGATGCGGCGCGTGGCCGAGGGTTACGCTGCGCTGGCGCACAGCTTCCCAGATCGGATCGCCAAGGTGAACGCCGACGCCCCGGTCGAGGCCGTGGCGGATGACGTGCTCCATGCGGTGAGGCGTCTGTTGTGTCCGTCGTAAAGGTCAAGGGGGACGGCAAGAGCGGGGGCTTTCCCGCCGCTCCTGCCCAGGGCAAGGGCGGGGACTCGCACCGCGGGGTCGGCGGGGTCTCGGGCTCGTTCGGCACGTCGCTGGAGCAGGCGGTCGAGGAGGTCGAGATAGACGTCCTGATGGAGAGGCTCGACGCGACCGCCGCGAAGCTCTCGGTGTTTCCAGCCGAGCGCCTGCTGGTGGAGTACCGTGACATAATAAAGAGCCTCCTCGCGCGGGCGCTGAAGGGCTTCCGCACCCAAAGAGACCTGAGGTGGCGCAAGACCGACCGCAGCACCTTCGTCATCGTGGAGAAGACCGAGGCGACGCTCACCGAGCTTGAGGCTGTCTTCAAGCGCGAGGGAGGGCGGGCGGAGGCCCTGAGGCTGATGGGAGAGATAAAGGGTTGTCTGATTTCGTTGCTGTTATGAACTCCGGCCTGCCGGAGTCCGTCAAAAAGGCCTTCGCGGACGGGACTGTGCCGCACTGCTGGGCAGTGTCCGCCCCGGCCGAGGCGCACGCTGAGGTGCTGGCCGATATGTCGCGTCTGTACCTCTGCGACAGCGGCACGGGCTGCGGCAGGTGCGGCGGCTGCATGGGGTGGCGCAAGGGCGAGGGGAAGGAAAAGGGCAAGGAAAAGGGCAAGGAAAAGGGCGAGGAAAAGAGCGGGCTCGTCCACCCGGACATGGTCGTCGCAGGCGAGTTCGACAAGGCGGCCAACGTTGAGGCATGCCGCGCCCTGATACGGGAGATGCCGGCGAAGCCAGCTGCGGCTAAGCGCAGGCTCGGAGTCCTGCTCTGCGCCGACAAGCTGCTGCCCAGCGCGGCCAACAGCCTGCTCAAGCTCGCGGAGGAGCCCCCGTCTCACGCGTGCATCCTCTTTATACTGGAGGGGGACGGGCTGCTGCCCACGCTGCGCAGCCGGTCGCGCTTCACGTCGCTCGCCGTTCCGCTGGCCGCGGCCCCGGCTGCTGCCATGCCTAGGTCAGAGGCGGAGTGGCTGGCCATAGTCGCGGGGCAGGGGGACGAGTTTGACGCGCTTCTGTCGTCATGGGCGTCAGGCCTGCTGAAGAACGGGGACGCCAATGCCGCGGCGAGGGTCGAGAAGCTGAGGCTGGTCGCCGCGCAAAAAAAACTCTCGCAGACGATGCTCTGCGATCTGCTGATACTGACACTCAAGGAGGCGCTTCCTTTTGAGCGTCTATTTGGCGGTATTCGGTAAGCCTAGGTACCTGGGCCTCGTCCGTATGGACGACGAGGCGGCAGGGATATCCGCCGCCCGGCGCTGGGTCGTCCTCAAGACGGTCAGGGGCGTGGAGCTCGGCATCCTCGGCGGCGCCCTGTCCAAGGAGCAGGAGGCGAGGTACCGCGTCTTTGACAGCAGGCGCTCCGACCTTCCGAGGGGCGCCGAGCCGATGCTCCAGGAGGCGGCCTTCGTGAGCGAGGCGGACGAGGCGGTCATGCGAGACTGCCGCGACCGCCTCGCATTGGAGGGGCGGGTTCTCGTGCGCGCCCGCGAGCTCCTCCGCGCCCACGCGCTCCCTATGAAGCTGGTCGACGTCGAGTACACGCTTGACCGCAGGAAGCTGTTCTTCTACTTCACTGCCGACCAGAGGGTGGACTTCCGCGAATACGTGCGCGACCTGGCCAAGGAGTTCCGCGTGAGGATAGAGCTGAGGCAGATAGGCGTGCGCGACGAGGCCAAGACCGTGGGCGGCGTCGCCTCCTGCGGCAGGCCGTGCTGCTGCGGCGCGTGGATGCACGGCTTCTCCCCGATAAACATACGCATGGTGAAGGAACAGAACCTCGTGCTGAACCCGATCAAAATATCCGGCATATGCGGAAGGCTGATGTGCTGCATGTCATACGAGCACGACACCTACGCCGCCCTCTGGAAGTCCCTCCCTGCGCCAGGGTCGAAGCTCAAGACGGCGGAGGGGAACTACGTCTTTGAGGGCGTCGACCTTCCCACCGAGTGCGCCCTAGTCCGTGGCCCCGACGGAAGGGTTATATTCCTGCCCGTGTCGAGGTACCAGGAGTTCAAAGACAAGGTCTCGCGCGGAGAGCCATGGGAGGAGGACGGGAGGGAGGCCAAGGCGTATTACGAGAAGCCGCTGTTCCTGGCACAGATAGCCAGGACGCGCTCCATCACCGCCGACAAGGGCAGAACCGACCTGGCGGCGAGAAAACCAAAGCTCGACAAGCCCGAGAAGATAACGGTCGAGGAGCACATAGCCGCGAGGATCGCGATAGCCGAGGAAAAATCAGGCCCAGCCAGGCCAGGCAGGCCAGGTAGACAGAGCAGGCCCGGCGGGCAAAGCAGACCCGACGGGTCGGGCAGACCCAGTGGGCAGAGCATGCCCGGTGGGCAGAGCAGGCCCGCCGGCTCCGGCAGGCGGCGCGGCGGCGGGCCGAGGCAGCCCGGTACCGCGGCTCAGGCGCCTAAGCAGCAGACCGCGACTCGGCAGAAAGAGCAGGGGCCGGGGAAGCCGGTAAAGCCGGTAAAGCCGGTAAAAGAGTTAGTAAAACAACAACAACCGCAGCAACAGCAACCGCAGCCGCGGCGCAGGGGACGGCGCGGCGGCCAGGGCCAGCGCGGCGGGAGCAATAATAAGCAGGCCCCGCAGGGCGGCAAGCCATGAGCCTGTTCTCAAAGCTTAAGGACGGATTAAAGGGCGTCAGAGATCGGCTCTCGTCCCTGTTCGGAAGCGAGCCGTTCGACGACGCCTTTTGGGAGGAGCTCGAGGAGGCGCTGATCGCTGGCGACGTCGGCGCCTCCCTCTCCGAGGAGATCGTGAGGGACATGAGGGCCGAGGCCAAGAAGAGCGGCATCACGATCAAGTCCGCCCTGAGGGAGTCGCTGGCTGCGAACATCACGGCGCGCCTGTCGTCCGTGCCGGGCATGGGCAGGCCCTTCGAGCCAGACCCGTCGCGCTCGCCCCTCGTGCTCCTGATGGTCGGGGTGAACGGCAGCGGCAAGACCACCTCCGCCGGGAAGCTGGCGGCGCAGTTCACCCGTGACGGGAAGAGAGTCGTGCTGGCCGCGGCGGACACGTTCCGGGCGGCGGCGGCTGAGCAGCTCATAACCTGGGGCGAGAGGGCCGGCGCCAGAGTCGTGTCGCAGAAGCAGGGCAGCGACCCTGCGGCTGTGGCCTTCGACGCGTGGCGCTCCGCCCTGGCCGACCACGCGGACGTCCTGATAGTGGACACGGCCGGCAGGCTCCAGGCCAAGCACAACCTCATGGAGGAGCTCCGGAAGATCCACAGAGTCCTGGAGCGCGAGGCGGGGTCAGAGCGCCTAAGGGTCGTCCTGACGCTCGACGCGGTCATGGGGCAGAACGGCCTGGTTCAGGCGGAGACGTTCGGCCAGGCTCTGCCCCTGTCCGCCGTTATCCTCGCTAAGTACGACAACACGGCCAAGGGGGGGATCGTCCTGCCGATAGCCTGCGGCATGGGCGTGCCAGTACGATACGTCGGGCTCGGCGAGGGGATCGACGACCTCAGCCCGTTCGACCCAGCTGAGTTCGCCGCCGCCCTAATGAAAGAAGGTGAATAGCCGTGCCGCCGAACGCAGAGTCCACGACCCAGAGCTCGACTCTGGCCGAGCTGCTCCGCGCCCTCTACCTAGCGAGGGCCGACTACTGCGTCATGCTCTCGCCGGACATGCTGATATTCACCAAAGACCAGCTCGTCGCGATGATCGAGAGGAGCAGCGCGGAGAGGCAGGTCTCCGAGATAAGGGCGTTCGCGGCGGACGGGCTTTTCAAGCCGATAGCCGCTGCCGACCTGCTGAATGAGCCGAGCTTCGAGCTTGAGCACACCTACGCCCTGGTCATGAGCGACGACGGCTCGGAGGTCTCGACCCTGAAGGAGGCGTTGAACCCCGGCACCCCGGCGTTCCCCGTGTGGTGGACTGCCCCCATCTGGCTGGCCATGCACAGGCGCGGCAAGATATACCTCAACGGGGCTGCGGCGGAGGCGTTCGGCGGCGCGGGCCCAGGCCAAGAAAAGACAGGCGGAGTCCTGTCGCTTCTTGAGCGCGCCGCGAAGGACCTCCCGACGAAGGACGAGTTCCTGGTCGAGCTGAACGTCGACGGCGAGCCCCTGTCTATAGCCTTTCGGCGCATATCCGTGAACATCTTCCTGATGGAGGACTGCGACGCGGCCGCCGCGGCGGACATAGCCTGGTGGGCCGCGGTAGGCAAGGCATGGGCTGCAACGCTCGACCGCGAGGGATGGAGGTACCGCCGGTGCGGCAAGACCGAGCTCGACGAGATGAAGGTCAGCGAGATCAAAGAGCTGCGCGAGAACAACACCCTGATCCCGTGCGAGTGGGAGGACGAGCTACTTGGGTACCTCTGCGTGTCCAAACGGCAGGGCGAGCCCGAGCCCGAGCCCGAGCCAGAGATCGAGGACGCCGGCCTTGTTCCGGCCGACGACGACGCCCTGAGGGTGCTCGGGCCTCAGGCGCTGGGCCTCCTTGCCCCAGGCGTCGACGCGCCGCTGGGCGAGGAAGGCGACAAAGAGAGTTTTCTTTTTTCGGAGGTCAAAGCGAAATGATCGACAGGTACTCAACCCCGGCAATGTCTCGGATATGGAGCGACGAGAACCGCTTCTCGACCATGCTCAAGGTGGAGATGGCCCTGTGCATAGCGTGGAAGGAGGCTGGGCGCATCCCTGAGGAGGCGATGGAGGACATATCCGACAAGGCGTCGTTCTCCATCAAGCGCATCGAGGAGATCGAGAGCCAGGTGCGGCACGACGTCATAGCCTTCGTCTCCGCCGTGGCCGAGAGCATCGGGGAGAATGGGCGCTACCTCCACCTAGGCGTGACCAGCAGCGACATCCTCGACACTGCGACCGCCCTCATGATGCGGGAGTCCCTCGCCGTGATAAGCGACGCGGTGTCGCAGCTTCAGGACGACGTGATGAACATAGCCCTGAAGTACAAGAACCTGCCCTGCATCGGGCGCACTCACGGGGTGCACGCCGAGCCGACGACCCTCGGCCTGAAGTTCCTGAACTGGTACGCGGAGCTTCGCCGCGACGCCGAGCGGCTCGACGCGGCGTCGGAGCAGATTTCCTACGGAAAAATCTCCGGGGCGGTGGGCACCTACGCTCTGTGCCCGCCGGAGATCGAGGCCAGAGTCTGCGACATACTCGGCCTGAAGCCGGCGCCGGTCTCGAACCAGATAATCCAGCGGGACAGGCACGCCCAAGTCCTGAGCGCACTGGCGCTGCTCGGCTGCGGGCTGGAGCGCATGGCCACGGAGGTGCGCCACCTTCAGCGCACGGAGGTAGGAGAGGCGTTCGAGCCGTTCGGTTCGTCTCAGAAGGGGTCGAGCGCCATGCCCCACAAGCGCAACCCCATACGCAGCGAGCGGGTCTGCGGGATGTCGCGCCTCCTGCGCGGCTATTCGGTGACCGCCATGGAGAACGTCGCCCTGTGGCACGAGAGGGACATAAGCCACTCCTCCGCCGAGCGGATCATATGGCCGGACGCGTTCCACACGGCGCACTTCATGCTGCGCGACGCGTCCTACATAGTCCGAGACCTCGACGTCGACGAGGCTCGGGTGAAAAAGAACCTTGGGATGACGAACGGCCTCATATACAGCCAGAGGGTCATGACCGCGCTGATAGACGAGCTCAAGATGCCGCGCGAGACCGCGTACAAGATAGTCCAGACCTGCGCGATGAGGGCGGCGGGGGGCGAGGGGAGCTTCCTGGAGCTTCTGCTGAGGGACGAGCGCCTGAAGGACGCCGCGGACACGCTGGAGTCCCTGTTCGACGTGGAGTTCTACATTCGCTATGCGGACGAAATTTTCGAGCGCTTCCGGTCCCTCTGACGGAAGCGAGCCTGCCTTACGCAGGCGCAGGCGCGGCATGAACGTCGCCGAGGCGCGGGAACTTCTAGGGCGCTTTCGCCTCTACCTAGTGGCGGAGCGTGGCAGGAGCGCGCTCACCGCGGAGGGCTACGTGTCCGACCTGAGGCAGTGGCTCGACTTCTGCGAGGACAATGGCCTGTCGGCGTTCCCCCCTACGGTGACGACGGTGAACGCGTTCAGGAAGCACATGACGGACAAGGGCAAGCTGCGCTCGACCCAGCAGCGGTGCATAGCGGCTATGAGATCGTGGATTCGCTTTGCCGAGATCGAGGACATGCGCTACTCGAACATATCGATGCCCGATCTGCCCCGCAAGCCCCACCTTGAGCCGCGCATCCTGAACGAGGCCGAGATCAACCGCCTGCTGAACGCCTGCCGCGGGGACGGCCCGCTCGACGCGCGGGACATGGCGATATTCGAGGTCGGCTACGGCTGCGGCCTGAGGGTCAGCGAGATATGCGCGCTCCAAATACTCGACCTCGACTTCGACGCAAAGCTGCTGAGGGCCAAGGGCAAGGGGGGCAAGGAGAGGGTAGTCCCGTTTTTAGGCGGCGCGGCGCAGAGCGTGAGGCACTACCTCGACTTCGTCCGCCCGGCTCTCACCCTGAAGAGGCTTGAGCTTGGCGAGGCGGATCAGGGCGTGGCGACGAACGTGTTCCTGTCATTTTCGGGGCGCCCTCTGGAGCGCCAGGACATCTGGCGGATACTGAGGAAGCGCGGGCACAGCGCCGGAATATCGCGGTCTAGGCTCTACCCCCACATCCTGCGGCACAGCTTCGCGACGCACCTTCTGGCTCGCGGGATGGACCTGCGCACCCTTCAGGAGATGCTCGGCCACGCCTCCATCCTGACGACGCAGGTCTACTCGCACTTCGACAGGGAGATGAGGGACGTCTACGACCATTTTCACCCAAGGGCTTACATAACGGACTCTGGTCAAAAGGAGGCAGAAAAATGAACAACATGGCTTACAGGGGACAAGTGCTGGAGGCGGCGGCGTGCCTGCGCTCGAAGCTGGGCGGCTTCAGGCCGAAGACGGCAGTGGTGCTGGGCAGCGGCTTAGGCAGGGTCACGGAGCTTCTGAACGACCCAGTGGTCATAGAGTCGGCGGACATCCCGCACTGGCCGCGCTCGACCGCTCCGGGGCACGCCGGCAAGGTCGTGGCCGGCACGATGGGCGGGCGCCCAGTGCTAGTGTTTAAGGGGCGCGTGCACTACTACGAGGGCTACGGCATGAAGGAGGTGACCTTCCCCACGAGGGTCGCAGGGGCGCTCGGCGTGAGGCAGTACGTCGCGACCAACGCCTCGGGCGGCATAGACGGCGACCTGAACACGGGCAGCCTGGTCCTGGTCGAGGACCACATAAACTACATGGGCGACAACCCGCTGATAGGCCCGACCGACCCGACGTGGAACGAGCGCTTTCCCTCAATGACCCGCGCCTACAGCCAGAGGCTCATCGGCTTCTTTGAGGACGCGGCGGCGGCGCTGCACATCCGCGTGAGGCGCGGCGTCTATATAGCCTTCTCCGGCCCGAGCTACGAGACTCCGGCGGAGATTCGCATGGCGCGGACGATGGGCGCCTCGATCGTAGGCATGTCCACCGTGCCGGAGGTCATAGTCGCCTCGGCGATGGGCATGGAGACCGCCGTCCTCTCGTGCGTCGCGAACCGGGCAGCCGGCTTGGGCACCGTAGACGAAATGGCCGAGGAACAGGTGCTGAAGGCCATCGAAGACGCATGCTCCGGCATCGCCGCGCTGCTCTCCGCCTTCATGGAGCGCCTGGAGCGAGAGGGGAGTTGAAAAAGGTGTTCAGGCCAACCCGCGCGCTTTTTGCGCTTATATCTCTGCTCGCGCTGCTCTTGACTACTCCTGCTGCCACTGACGCATCTACTTCCGTTGCTTTTCCCTCGGAGTGCGAGGTCGGCAAGCCCTTCGTGGTCGCGCTCTCCTCTCACGAGCCGTTCGACTCCCCCACGGTCAAGTGGCTTGGGCGAACCGTGTCGCTGGACGTCGAGCCTGGCCGCGAGGGCTTCGTCTCATACGGGCTGCTCGGCTCGTTCGTCCGCGACGTGAAGCCAGGCGAGTACCCGCTGGAGTTCGAGTTCTCGCGCGGCGAGAGGCTGCGCGTCACGTGCCAGGTCGTCCTGAAGCCCGGCCAGTACGAGGAGGAGCAGCTGACGGTCGAGCCCAAGATGGTCACCCCGGCGAAGAAGGACATACCGAGGATTCAAAAGGAGACTGCCCTGTCCTACGCCGCGCGGAACACGATGACAGTGCGCCGCCGGTGGACGTCCCCGCCTGCCCGCCCGGTCGAAGGCGTGTTCACCGGTGCATACGGCTCGCACAGGATATTCAACGGCGTGCCCAAGGGCTACCACAACGGCGTGGACTTCCGCGCGCCGGTCGGCACGCCGATACTGGCCCCCTTCGCTGGGACGGTCGTGCTAGTTGGCGACCACTACTACTCCGGCAAGAGCGTCTACATAGACTCCGGCAACGGCGTGATCAGCATGCTGTTCCACATGAGCGAGATAGGAGTGAAGCAGGGCCAGAGGGTCGAGAAGGGCCAGGTGGTCGGCAAAAGCGGCGCGACGGGCCGCGTGACCGGCCCTCACCTCCACTACTCCCTGAGCCTGGCCGGGCAGTACGTTGACTCGGCCCCGCTCTTCGGCACGAGCATAACTGCCATGCTAGGCCAAGCGCCGACGCGCCACGAGGTGGTGCTGCCGTGAAGGCCGTGAAGGTGCTGGGGATGATAATCAACGCCCGCAAGCCCGAGGCGGTCGAGATGGGCCGCAGGCTCCTGACCATGCGCTGCGGGGCGGAGGTACTTCTCCCTATGCACGAGGCGTCGGTGCTGTCGGTCGAGGGAGTTTCCGACGAGGACTGGCTGCGGACGGTAGAGGTGGCGCTGGTCATAGGCGGCGACGGCACGTTTTTGCGGGCGAGCCGCTACGTTTTGGAGGCCGGCGTGCCCCTCTACGGCATAAACCTGGGCAGGCTCGGCTTCCTGGCGTCGGGCCGCCCAGAGGACGCCGAGGCCGACGTTGCGAGGATAACAGCCGGCGAGTGCGAGATACTGGAGCGCCCGATCCTGCGCTGCGAGGTGCGCCGCGAGACGAACGTCATGCACACGCTCCACGCGCTGAACGACTTCGTGCTGACGAAGAACGCCATAGCGAGGCTGCTGCGCATAGAGGCGCGCATAAACGACCGCTTCTTCGGCGTGCTCCCCGCCGACGGGATAATCATATCCTCCCCGACAGGCTCAACCGCCTACGCCCTCTCCGCCGGCGGCCCGATAGTCCCCCCCAACATGCGCACGATGCTGATGGCCCCCATATGCGCCCACACCCTCTACTCCCGCCCGCTGCTTGCCGCGCCAGATGACACCATAACGCTGATCCCGAAGGGCAGCATTCGCGACATAACCCTGACGCAGGACGGCCAGCTTGCCTACGAGGTGCTGCCCGACGACCGGATAGAAATCTCCCTCTCGAAGGACAAGGCCATCCGGACGGTCTCGATGCCCGGGAGGAACTTCTTCGACCTGGTGCAGGAGAAGCTTGGCTGGGGGCTGAGCTTCCGCGGGGAGTACGATTAGGCCAGGATCAAAGCACCTCCTCGCCGACGGGCGGGCCGCTGTCGAGTTCACGGCATACGTACCCGCCGTCGTAGCCCGCGAAAAGTTCGTCGAGGCAGGCGTACCTCCGGCCAGAAGCGGAGGCATCGCCGTTTGCCACCGGCGCGGCGGTGCAGACCTTGGTCTCAATCTCCATGAAATAGCCCCTCCCTCAAGAGCTCTGCGCAGCTAGGCGAGGCCAATCATAGCATAAATCCCCTCAGTACATATACCGCTCCTCCCGCAGCACCACGCGCCCGTCCTTCATCGGAGGCTCGACCGGCGTTCCGTCCCACAGGCCGCCGTAGATGTACCTCAGGCGCTGGGGCTCTATCTCATCATGGGTTACGATCGACTGATGTGCGCCTCGGGTCTCCTTCTGCTCCGGCTCGCGACGGAGGAGGCAGCTTATGGTCGGGTAGATGTTCATATGGCTGAGCGTGTAGCGACACGGACGCTTCAGGTTTTCGAGCACCCATGAGTCAGATGAGAAGACCAGCAGGGGGACTAGCGCCTGTTCCAGGTATTTCGACCCGTGAGATTCTATCTGTCCGTCCTCCTGAAAGCTCTGTCCGTGATCAGACGTGTACACTACAGTCGTGTTTGGAATGAGGCCGTCCTCGAACAACGCTCGGAAAAATCCATCGAGGTTGTAGCGTAAAGCATTCTTATAGCTGTTCACGATTTCGCGCCGTCTGCCAAGCGACAGCGCCTCCCTCGGCGCTAGCCTCGGAGAGAATATGCAATGTTCGCCGTCCCGCGGATAGCGCGTCTCGTATCGGATGTGCGCGCCTGTCTTCAAGAGCACGATGAAAAGCCCCCGCTCGCTCGCCAACCGCTTTCTAACGAAGGCAGCCGCTGCAAGGTCGACGTTCATCGGCAGCGGTGCTAAATCGTGTCCTTGATGCATAAACTCGTCCACGTAAGCCATATCGGATCTGCCGAATGCCACGTTCGGGAAGTCGTCCTGAAGGGCGAGCATCATCGTTCGATAGCCCGCTGCCTTCGCGACTTGGAATATAGTGGGGCGGCGAAGCGTGTCGAGCTTGCGGTCGGGGAGGTCGTCCGGCCCAGTCAGGATCGTTATCTGAGATAGAAAAGAGCTCCCCCCGGCTGCGATTGCGACGCCGTAGTTGAAGGCGTTGTTTGGGAAGCTGTCGAAGAAGCTTTTTAAGAACGGCGTCGTGTCGACGCCGGGGTTGTTTATGGACAGGTAGTCGGCGCGGATGGATTCGTCGATGATTAGGAGAACGTTCACAAGCTCTGCCAGCGGGCGCGCTGGCAAGGCTGGCATTGTCGATCTAGATACGCGGGAGTAGCGGTAATAGCGCGTTTCTTTGAAAAATTCGTAAAGTACCTTGATGCTGGCCATGATGGTGTCGAGGGAAACTACGCCATAGTATCGATAGAGATACAGGATCACGAACAATATCGCCGCGCTGAGCGTCGGCAGGCTGATCCCGCCCTCGAAGCCGAAGCGGTGTAGCGCGAGCGCGAGCACCGCGAGGCAGAGAGCCGTTGGAATGAGTCCGCGAATGAGCTGTCTGAACGGCAGCATTGACGATAGTGTTTCAAGCGCGAGAGGGGTGGGGGTGACAACTATGTTCCAAATATCCGACGCCTTCGGCGTCATTCCCATAACTGAGTAGTAGAGCCTAAACGGACCGGTTAGAACAATCCAAAGAAGGATCGACGCGTCGATGGGGG